>NZ_PDIY01000001.1:2369285-2698928 GCF_002563655.1 Bacillus sp. es.034
TGGAGACGTAGCTTCTCGAAATCCCCAGTTCTTTTGCAATTTCCCTCTGCGTTTTTTCTTCTTTTAAATCCAGCCCGAACCGGCCGACGATGACTTCTTTTTCCCTCTCGTCCAGCACGCAAATATATTTTCTCACCTTTTCGAGTTCCATGCTTAACTGGATCGTATCGATGACATCATCGCTTTCCGATTTTAATATATCAATCAGGCTGATTTCATTTCCTTCTTTATCCTGGCCGATAGGATCGTGGAGTGAGACATCTTTTTTGGTTTTCTTAAGGGCACGTAGGTGCATGAGAATTTCATTCTCGATACATCGAGCCGCATAGGTGGCAAGCTTCGTGCCTTTTCCTTCTGAGTAACTTTCAATCGCTTTGATCAATCCGATGGTCCCGATGGAAATCAAATCTTCTGGATCTTCGCCTGTGTTTTCGAATTTCTTGACGATGTGGGCAACCAACCTGAGATTATGTTCGATGAGCATGTTGCGGGCGTGTTCATCCCCTTCCGCCATCAGCTTTAGATATTTTCGTTCATCTGCAGCGGATAGTGGCTGAGGAAAGGCATTATTCTTAACGTAAGAAACGAGGAAGATTAACTCCTTAAAGAAATAACCCAGTGCTGTTAGAACTCCAGACATATTTACACCTCCATGAGGACTTAAGCCTATACTCATTCATATGATAAGAAGGGGATGTCCTTGCATGTCCGGTGAAAGTAATCGGGAATTGGAACATTTTTTTCAAAGATGAATTCTATAATAAAGATGCAAACTGCCTATACGCACATCCACTATGTACATATACTGATAGTAAAAGTGAGTGAGGAGGTATGGTCATGCCTTATGGATATCCTTGTTATGGACCAGTCTATCCAGGTTGCTATGGCGGCGGGGGATTCTACTTTGCGCTAATCGTTGTTCTGCTAATCTTGCTTTTCCTATTTGGTGGCTGGTGGTACGTCAATAACTGTTAGCCTGATGGGTATGAAATATACACAAAGAGAGCCCTGTTCACGATGAACAGGGCTCTCTTGTATACCTTACATCTTCTTCAACGTAAAAGGGCTGACCATCAATACAGATAGTGTAATGGTCATACACACGATCAGCACACTTGAGACAAATGGAATAAGAAGATAGCTCAAGGTCAGTAAACAGCCGGCTGCTGTAATGGGAAGACCGGTAAAATAGCCATCATTTTCCGAAATGTTGAAGCGGGCCAACCGGTAAGCACCACACGCCACATATAAAATGGAGAAGACCATGCCGGGATAGTCAAACTGGCTGAGAACGGCCGTGTACATAAGCAATGCAGGGGCCACACCAAAAGAAATGATGTCGCTCATGGAATCCAGCTGCTTTCCCAACTCCGACTCGATGTTTAATTTTCTTGCCACCAATCCATCGAACCTGTCGGTCAAGGCAGCGATGAAAATGAGGATCAAGCTTAGATGTAATTGATTATGAAGAACGGAAATAATAGCAAAACCACCTAATGATAAATTCGAAAGGGTAATCAGGTTGGCTGTTTGGGATTTAAGTTTTTTGAACGTTTGATCGAGTACCCCGGAGAGAAACAATCATCACTCACTCCTTCTTTTAAGTTTGCTCACTGTTGAACAAGATTCGTGGCTGAAATATGCCTTAACGAGTACCTGTTGACCTGGTTAACACCATACAGTGAAAAAATATCCTTATTCATATAGTATATAATAATATTTTATTATATACTTATTAAACTGTTAAAGTTAATCGTTTTTTAAAATTGAGTGTGGAATTTGACTGGACAGTAGGTCGGTATTTTGAAATGTAATGCTGTAGGAGCATATATTCCATAAAAAAAGAGGACGGATTTTATATAAATCCGTCCCGTTTCATGTTAGTATTCTACGAAGTAGCTTTTATTTTATTTGTAAGAGATCGACGGTGAATTTCCATTTCGATGAGGCGAATGAATTCTGTATTGAGTTTCAGTTCCAACGCTTTGTAATAAGAATCAATCAACAGTTCGTCCGATAATTTCCTCATTAATTCCACCTCCATTACTCATCATCTTTTTATTCGAAACTTAATGTAAGTACGTTTTTTAGTAGTAATGTAACTTTACCAAAATTTTTTTTGTAGAACAAGCGTTCCGTTATCCACAGTTCATGGTGGATAAGTTGTGACTAACTTGTATATAACTGGTAAATAAAGCTTGTTTGTGTTCTGTATAATGTGAATAAGGTTATCCACAAGGATGAAGGAAACTGGAAATTTGTCGAAAAATATTTATTTTTTGTTGTAATATGTTTGGAATTACAGGAATATATATGATTTATTTTGAATCTGTATGTAAAATTGGTTATCATTAATCTGTTATAGGTTAAAGGTATACTATAGAAATCGTTTCCCCCTATAGTGGAACGTTCATCTAATGAAAATAGATCGAAAGCAGTTCATCATATAATCGATAAAGAAATTTGAGGTGTAGCATGTGATCAAGCAGTTTTTACCCAATGAACAGGTCCAGGATATTTTTAATATCACCCCGGGGCATCTTAAGGAAAAAGGGATCAAGGCCATCATTACCGACTTGGATAATACGTTAGTGGAGTGGGACAGGCCAAACGCCACCCCGAAATTGATCCAGTGGTTTAAGGACATGCAGGAGCAGGGGATCCTTGTGACAATCGTATCCAACAATAATAAAAACCGCGTGGGGGCATTCGCCGAACCTTTGGGTGTGCCATTCATCTTTCAGGCGCGAAAGCCTATGGGACGTGCTTTTAAGAAAGCGATCAAACAAATGGGTGTTAAGAAGGAAGAGGCGGTTGTCATCGGTGATCAGCTATTGACGGACGTATTGGGTGGAAACCGCAGCGGCTTCCATACGATACTGGTCGTACCTGTGGCTCAATCGGATGGATTCTTTACAAAGTTCAATCGTCAGGTAGAACGCAGAATCATGAAGTTTTTCAAGCGTAAAGGCATGCTTGAGTGGGAGGACAAACAGTGAGTGGAGTTGTATGTATAGGTTGCGGCGTTGAAATTCAGACGGAACATAAAGAAGGCATGGGCTATGCCCCTCCTTCAGCTCTTCAAAAAGAAGAGATCATCTGTCAGCGCTGTTTCAGATTGAAGCATTATAATGAAGTCCAGGATGTTCCGTTGACCGATGATGACTTCCTGAAAATACTGAATGAGCTTGGTGACTCTGAAGGGCTTATAGTCAAAGTGGTGGACATCTTTGACTTTAATGGAAGCTGGCTTCCTGGACTCCACAGGTTCGTAGGGTCCAATCCAATCCTTCTGATAGGAAACAAGGTGGATATCCTGCCTAAGTCGGTGAAACACTCCAAGCTGATTCATTGGATGAAGCATGAAGCGAGTCAACTGGGATTGAAACCGATCGATGTTCAATTGGTGAGTGCGGCCAAGGGGCAGGGGATCGCTGAAGCAATCGAAGCGATCGAGGAATATCGCAATGGAAAAGACGTTTACGTGGTAGGATGTACAAACGTAGGGAAATCCACGTTCATCAACCGCATCATCAAACATGTCTCAGGAGAGCAGGATGTCATCACGACTTCCCATTTTCCTGGCACGACTCTTGATATGATTCAAATTCCATTGGATGATGAAGAATCATTGATTGATACACCCGGCATCATCAATCATCACCAAATGGCCCATTTTGTAGATAAACAGGATTTAAAAATCATTACGCCTAAAAAAGAAATCAAGCCAAGGACGTTCCAGTTGAATCCGGAACAAACTCTGTTCTTCGGCGGATTGGCCCGTTTTGATTTCATAGCCGGTGAGCGTCAGCCGTTTACCTGCTATTTCTCAAATGAGCTGTCCATCCATCGGACGAAGATTGAAAAGGCGGATGAACTCTATAAGAATCATGCGGGGGAATTATTGCAGCCACCAAGAAAAGACGATATGGATACGTTCCCTCCACTTGTGAGGCACGAGTTCAGGATCAAAGAAGCGAAAACGGATATCGTTTTCTCAGGATTGGGATGGATTACCGTCAATGACGCCGGAGCGACCATTGCCGCTCACGTCCCGAAAGGTGTCAGCGTCTTTTTAAGAAAATCACTGATCTAGGAGGGGTTCTGTGGCTCTTTATGGTGTGATTGGGGACCCGATTGCTCATTCAATGTCGCCCCTGATGCATAATAGCGCGTTTGAAGATAATGGAATCAACGCTGAATATGTTCGATTTCATGTGAAGAAAGAGCAGCTTCCCGACGCCATCCGTGGAATCAAAGCCTTGGGCATTCAGGGAGTGAATGTGACGGTTCCTCATAAAGAACATGTCATGTCTCTCCTCGATGGGATAGATCCATTGGCAAAGGCCATCGGTGCTGTCAACACGATTGTAAATGAAAATGGCAAGCTGATCGGGTATAATACAGACGGTCTTGGATTTGTTGAAGGTTTGAAAAAGGTAGCCGGTGATCGTCTGGAAAACAAGTCGATGCTGATCATCGGGGCCGGCGGTGCTGCCAGGGCCATCTATTATACACTTGCTTCTTCTGGTGTAAGAAAGATCGATGTTACCAACCGGACCCCGGGAAGGGCAGAGAAGATGATGGATGCCTGCCCGTTTCCGTTGGATTCTTCGTTCCTTACCCTTGAAGCGGCAGAGAACGAATTGCACGAATATGATGTCATCATCCAGACGACATCCATCGGCATGTTTCCTCATATTGAAGACTGTCCGATAAAGGTCAATGCATTAAAGCAGGGAAGCATCGTCTCGGATATCATTTATAATCCACTGGAAACATCATTATTGAAACAGGCGAAACAAAAAGGTGCCCTGACTCAGAACGGGCTCGATATGTTCGTTTATCAGGGAGCCCTTTCATTTAAGAAGTGGACAGGGATCTTTCCGTCCTATTCGATTATGAGGGATACCGTTTTACAACAACTAGGAGGTTAACATGTTAACAGGTAAACAAAAAAGGTTTTTACGTTCAGAAGCACATCACTTAAATCCGGTTTTTCAAGTAGGAAAAGGCGGAGTCAACGATAATATGATCAAAACGATCGGAGAAGCAATTGAGACGAGGGAATTGATGAAAATCAGCATCCTTCAAAATTGTGATATGGATAAGTCAGAGGTTGCACAAGAGCTCTCGGAAGGCGTAGGAGCTGAAGTTGTCCAGATCATCGGAAATACCATTGTTCTGTACAAAGAATCGAAAGAAAATAAGCAATTAATCCTGCCAAGATAAGGATCGATACGATGATGAAAAAAAAGGTTGGACTTCTGGGAGGTACTTTCAATCCTCCCCATATGGGTCACTTGGTCATTGCAGAGCAAGTGTTGGAAAAGGCACAATTAGATGAAATCCGCTTCCTTCCTAACCATGTACCTCCCCATAAACAGGTGGATGAAAGGGTAACGGTGGACCAGCGGCTTTGGATGCTGGAGGCAGCCATCAAAGGGCATCCCCGTTTTTCGATTGAACGGATCGAACTCGAAAGGCAGGGTGCCTCCTTCACATATGACACCATCAAGCTTTTGATGGAAAGAGAAGTGAACACCGAATTTTCGTTTATCATAGGTGGGGATATGATCGAGTATCTCCCGAAATGGTATAAAATCGAAGAGTTGCAGAATATGGTGAAGTTCATCGGGGTCAATCGTCCGGATTATACCCACGAGACTTCCTTTAACGTACAATTGATCGAAGTGCCGGCCATCGATCTTTCTTCTTCATACATTCGTGACACAGTAAATAAGGGACAAACGGTTCGCTATTTGGTTCCGGACGACGTGTATCGATTTATCAAGGAGGAGAAGTTATATGAATAGGGAAAAAGCGCTGGAGATGGTTAAAAAGCATTTGACTGAACACCGCTACATTCATACTTGTGGTGTCATTGAGACGAGTATCGAGCTTGCGAAACGGTATGGAGCCGATGAGAAAAAGGCTGAAACAGCTGCAATCTTTCATGATTATGCAAAGTTCCGGGATAAACATGAAATGCAGGAAATCATTGAAAGGGAGAATCTTTCAAAGGATCTATTACTGTATAATGGCGAGTTATGGCACGCCCCTGTTGGAGCTATCCTGGTAGAACGTGAGATCGGGATAGAGGACCGGGATATCCTGGATGCCATCCGCTTCCATACTTCCGGGAAAGAGGGGATGACGGTACTCGACAAGGTGGTTTATTTAGCTGACTATATTGAACCGAATCGCAGGTTCCCCGGGGTGGAAGAAGTGAGGGAGCTCGCCAACGAATCATTGGACCTGGCACTCATAAAAGCTCTTCAGAATACAATCACGTTTCTTATGAAAAAAAATCAAGCGATCTATCCGGATACATTTCGCTTTTACAATGAATTGACATTAAATCAGAGGAGATGAAGGAATGGAACAAAATTTAGTAGAATTAGCATTTAAAGCTGCTGATGATAAACGCGCTGAGGATATTGTTGTATTGGATATGAAAGGTGTTTCGTTGATTGCGGATTATTTCCTGATCTGTCACGGGAACTCAGACAAACAAGTACAGGCGATCGCGCGTGAATTGAAAGACGCAGCGGAAGAAAAGGGATACACAGTGAAACGTCTTGAAGGATTCGATCAGGCACGTTGGATCCTGGTTGATTTAGGCGATGTCGTCGCTCACGTATTCCATAAAGAAGAAAGAGGTTACTATAATCTTGAACGTTTATGGGGAGATGCATCATTCGTCGAGGTCGGACAAGGTGAGAACCTGTAAATGAGCTATGAGCGTTTTGCTTATGTATATGATTATTTAATGCAGGACGTCCCATACGAAGGCTGGTTGGAGTATGTGAACCGGCAGGCAGAACACTATTTGGTCCATGGGAAGAGAGTTCTTGATATCGCTTGTGGAACAGGGGAATTATCGTTGAGGCTTGCACGGGACGGATATGATGTGACGGGGGTCGACTTGTCTCAGGACATGCTCACCATCGCCCAGGAAAAAGCATCGGCACAGAATGTCCATATTCAGTTATTTCAGCAGGATATGTCGAGGCTCGATTCCCTTGGTGAATACGACATCATTACGATTTTTTGTGATTCATTGAATTACCTGGAAGACGAGAGTGACTTGGAGAGCACATTTAAAGGGGTCTACTCTCATCTGAAGCAGGATGGGCTATTCCTTTTTGATGTGCATTCCATTTTTAAAATGACGCAGATTTTCATGAACCAAACCTTTACCCTTACGGATGAACATGTATCCTATATATGGGATTGCTTCCCTGGTGAAGTTCCCAATAGTGTGGAACATGAGCTGACTTTTTTCGTGGAAGATGAAGAAACCGGACAGTACGAGAGAGTGGAAGAGCTGCATAAACAGCGTACCTATCCGATCCTGATGGTAAAGGAGTGGCTCGCTGAAAACGGCTTCGATGTGTTGAATATCACTGGGGACTTCACGGAAGAATCCCCCAATGACAAGAGTGAGAGAATCTTCTTTGCGTGTAAAAAGAAATAATCAAAAGCCGGGTCGCCTCAATGAGAGCGACCCGGCTTATCTTCGTTTACTACAGGATAAAAACGGTAGAAAAAAGAAGGAATTAATCAATTTATGTCGAAGTATAAAAAGAGGAGTCACTCTAGACCCCGAATTGTGATTTGGTTCCTTCAATATCATCCACGAATTTCTCTTGTGTTGCTTCGAAAAGTTTCTCGAACACATCTCCCAGTTCTCTTTCCATTACAGAAATCCCGATCCCTGTCACCCCTCCTTTTACACAAACCTTTTCTTGAAGTGTCGGTAAGGTATAGATATTTTTCTTCAACAGATCCCCAAGTCCGACCAGCATTTCAGATGCGAGGACAGTTGCGGTTTCATGATCGATCTCCGTCACTTCCACTGCAGCATCAATGAACCGCTGTGTCACATAACTGAAAAAAGCCGGCCCGCAGCTGACGATATCAGATGCTACCCGAGTTACATTTTCATCAATCTCGACTGGAGTAGAGATATGTCCTGCGATCTTCTTTAATTCCCGTCTCCATTTATCTGAACAATGACTTCCATATGTTAGAAGGGACACACCGCTTAGTGCGCGGTTCGTGATGCTTGGAATGAATCGTGCGCAGGAACAGGGTAATAAGGATTCCAACTGATTCACACTTACCGGGCTTGTGATGGAAACGACACATTTGTCCTTCGTGAAGTTTTTCTTATTCTCTTGAATCACATCATATACATCATGCGGCTTGACGCAGATGAAGACCAGATCAGATGAAGAAATGACGTCTTCATTCGTACGAGCTATGTTCACGTTGCGGAATTTTTCTTTTAAATCCTCGGCTTTTTTTAATGAACGATTCGTAATATGAAGATGTGAAGGAGAAATCGCCTGTGATTCAATGAGAGCTTCAATAATGATTTTCCCCATGTTTCCCGTTCCGATGATACCTATTTTCATGTTCAGCCCTCCTTCTTTCCCACTCTCTCCTAAAAGGTATGAATTCCATGCAATGAATATTCCACCAGAGGTGATTTCCATGCAGTCCTTAATCGAAAAGTACCGAACCATCCTTGTGATCCTCGCGATTTGTGCCGTATTCCTGATTGGGTATATATTGAAAAAAGCCGGGGAGCCTCCCGTTGAAGAACCTTCCTTTACTGCAGCGGCAGAAGTGAAAGTACCTGAAAAACCTAAAGAGCCTGAAATGACGAAGAGTCCTGAAACAGTGTATGTGGACGTAAAGGGTGAGGTGGTGAATCCGGGTCTTTATGAAGTGAAGCAGGGGGACAGGCTGAAGTTCGTCATAGACAGGGCAGGTGGATTCACAAAGGATGCAGACAAAAAGCTGATGAATCTCGCCGTCAAAGTGACGGACGAAATGATGATCTATGTGCCGAAAATCGGTGAAATGGAAACGACGCCTCAGTCACTTCCTGCCCCTGTTTCTCAAGGGGCAGAATCAGGAGAGGATAAACTGAATATCAATACAGCCTCACAGGCCGAATTCGAAACCCTTCCTGGAATAGGGCCATCTAAAGCTGCCACCTTTATCCAATACCGTGAAGAAAATGGTCCGTTCAACTCTATTGAAGAAATCACAAACATTTCAGGAATTGGAGAAAAAACATTCGAGAAATTGAAAGAACATATTTTTGTCCAATGATTGACGAAAGGCAGGTAGTCTTTATACACTTAAACAAGCATTAAAATAAAGCTCAAAACAAGAGAAGGGTGAATGGTGATGGAAAGAATTGCGTGGCATCAATATTTCATGGCTCAAAGTCAACTGCTGGCCCTCCGCAGCACGTGTACGAGACTGGCGGTCGGAGCAACCATCGTCAGGGATAAGCGGATCATAGCAGGAGGCTATAACGGCTCCATAGCCGGCGGAGATCATTGTATAGATGAAGGGTGCTATGTCATTGACAATCACTGTGTGAGGACCATCCACGCAGAAATGAATGCACTCCTGCAATGTTCAAAGTTCGGGGTAGGAACAGAGAATGCGGACATATATGTCACGCACTTTCCTTGCCTACAATGCTGTAAGGCGCTTATACAGGCGGGTATCAAAACAGTTTACTATGCAAAAGATTATAAAAATCATCCATACGCCATCGAGCTGTTCGAAAAGGCAGGCGTCCATGTGGAAAAAGTGCCTTTCCAGGAAAGCAGCATCGATGTGAAACACAAGGAAAAAGCAACGCTCATGATCCAGTTGATAGAAGATCTGAGGCAGCAGGGAGTTGCCGAGGAGAAGATTCACTATTATGAGCATGAATACATAAAACTTTTTAATGAGTAAGGGCTTATGCGTTTATTTGGCGTTGTCGGTTCTATCGGGGACATTGCTGGCACTTCAATTCCTTTGGGGTGCTGTCGTCCTTGTTCTCCTCATCCTTTCCCTTTTCCTCAGAAAAATGCCCCGACCCTTCCTTTTCGTTTCATTTCTCCTGGTGATCGTTTCTTTCTTTCACTCCTTTTTACACGAGAAAAACCAGAAATCAGATATTCCCCCTCAGTCTGAACCGTCCACTCATCAAGTATTTATAGATGATATCCCCACCATTGACGGAAGCACCTTTGTTTCATTTGCAAAAGTAGAAAATGAGAAAATCCTGATTCGTTATTATTTTGATAACGAAGAGGAAAAAAGGCAGTTTGCAAAAGTGAATCCAGGATTTGTTTGCAATGTAAAAGGACAGCTGGCAGAACCTAAGCCGGGGAAAAATCCAAATTCATTCAATTATAAGGACTATCTGTACCATCAAGGGGTTTATTGGATCCTAGAGGTACAGCAATTTGAGGGATGTGTGGATCGAAGCATCTGGAAACATACTCTTACAAAGCTTAGATTTCAAGGATTAAAAAGAATTGAACGGGAGTTTCCCTCTTCAACGGTTGGTATCACTCAGGCATTACTGTTCGGGGAGACGGAGATGATTAGAGAGGATACCATGAAGGCATTCAGGGAGCTCGGTGTTGTTCATCTCCTTGCCATCTCAGGTCTTCATGTGGGACTTTTGTTTGCGGTGCTTCATTATTTGTTGTTAAGGATGGGTCTGACGAGGGAAGCGGCATCATGGACAGGGATTATGCTCCTTCTATGCTATATCGTATTGACCGGCGGCTCCCCTTCTGTTGTACGTGCATCCTTCATGCTGATCATCCTCATCCTCGGCAAAAAGACCTCCTGGAATATCGGTGTAATCGATAGTCTGGCCACAGTGTTCCTTCTCATCGTCTTATACGAACCTTTCTCTGTTTACAATGTGGGCTTTCAGCTCTCATTCGCCGTCAGTTTTTCACTGGTACTTTCTTCCTGGACTATTTTACAGTCGTCTTCTTCCTTCAAACAAATGGTCACCGTCACGATGGTGGCCCAATTATCTTCCATCCCCTTCGTGATCTATCATTTCTATGAGTTCTCTTTGATCGGTTTTCTGACAAATCTCCTTTATGTCCCGCTTTTTTCCATTATCATCCTTCCGATGGCCATCCTCACCTATCTTTTCATTTCAGTCTTATCGGCTGGGTGGGCCATGATCCCTTATCAAATTCTGCTGGAAGGAATTCAAGCGTTATCCTCTGTCGTTGCTTCCTTTCCATTCAGCACCCTGGTAATGGGAAAGCCGAATGTTGTTCTTCTCGTGGGGTATCTCATTCTAATTTATTTTGCATTCGTTGGGATGGAGAGGAGAAAATACCTTTCCATGGGTTTGCTTTTTCTTTTCTTCATCTTTCATTTACTCTTGAACAGGTACCATCCCTATGGAGAAATTGTCTTCATTGATGTAGGGCAGGGAGATGCAACTCTGATTGATCTTCCGTACAACCGGGGAACATATTTGATTGATGCAGGAGGGGAGATGACGTTCCCGAAAGAAAATTGGCAGGAGAAAAAGAACCGTTTTTCTGTAGGGGAGGACATTGTGGTGCCTTTTCTAAAAAGCAAAGGGATCACGTCCATCGATGCCTTGATTTTAACTCATGGAGATCTTGATCATATAGGAGGTGCAGAAGCGGTATTAAACGAAATGAAGGTCGGAGAAATATTGATCAGTCCCGGCAGCGGGGAGAAGGGGGAGGTGGACCGGATTCTCAAAATGGCTCAGGAAAAAGGGATATCGGTCAAAGAAGTAATGTATCCGGATAGCTGGCGTGGAGACCGTAATGGGCTCCATATCGTATCCCCCCTTGATGAAGAGTATGAAGGAAACAATGACTCCATTGTTCTATACGGTGAAATCGGCTCAAAGAAATGGCTGTTTACAGGTGATCTTGAGAAGGAAGGGGAAAGAGCATTCGTTGCAGCATTCGATCTGCCTGTGGATGTGTTGAAAGTCGGTCATCACGGCAGCAACACGAGTACATCGGAAGCGTTCCTCGATGAAACGAACCCGAACGTCGCAGTGATCTCTGCGGGAGAAACCAATCGCTTCGGACACCCCCACCCTGAAGTGGTGGAGCGATTAAAGGAAAGGGGACTGACGATTTACAGTACGGCTGTGAACGGGGCGATCACCTATCGTTTTTGGGATAAAAAAGGAACGTTTTCAGCCCACCTGCCATAGGATGTAGAACAAAACAAATGAGGTGCTAATGAAAAAGGGGCAGACCCATCGAGGAAGAATCAGGCGCCTTCAACCCATCTTTATGATACAGATAGCACCATATATGGAAATTGAAGTAACCGGAATCTTTCAGGCCTGCCTCCTATTTTTCATTAAGAGCCAATCATTTTGATAACTGTTGCAATAATGAACATTACGGCAAAGAAACCAAAAGAAACACCGAAGCCGACGCCAGAATCTACCGCATCATTTCGTTTTGATTGTACATTCTTTTCAAATTGGTTCACAACTACCCCTCCTATTTCTATTCTAGTATAGAACAACGCTACTGAAAAATCTATACTTCCCTTTACTTTTTCCTTTACTGACAAGAGTTGTCACCCATAACTTTGAGAGCCTGTGGTGACACTAATCAATACAAAGGAAATACCGCTTGACGGATAAGGTTCCTAGGTCTTATCCGTTAGCGTTAATATAGATATAGGGGGTGTCCTATAGAGGGATGTCCCCTTTACCCCTTGCCAAAACCAGAAAGCTTTTTTACCATAGAGTAGAGAAAAGACTTAATGGAGAGTGCTGACTTGGTTATCGATACATGGAAAAAAATAGAGAAATCTCAATTTGCGGCTGTATATTTAGTTTACGGAAATGAGTCATTTATTATTAATGAAACGAAACAAAGAATTGTCTCAAGGGCCATTTCAGAAGAGGAAATGGATTTTAATTTTTCAAGCTATGATCTGGAGGAAACACCGGTGGAAGTAGCGATAGAAGACGCGGAAACCTTTCCGTTCATGGGAGAAAGACGAGTCGTCGTCATCCAAAACCCCGTTTTTTTGACGGCTGAAAAAACAAAAGAAAAAGTAGAACATAACATCAAGCGTTTTGAACAATACATACAATCACCTGCACCGTACACGATCCTTGTCATCACGGCGAATTATGAAAAACTGGACGAGCGTAAAAAAATCACCAAGAGCTTAAAAAAGAGTGCAGAAATTGTCGAAGCCAAAAAGTTGAATGAGCATGAATTGAAATCCTGGGTAAGGGAACGTGCTGCCAGGAATAGTGTTCAGATCGATGAGGAAGCCGTCGAATTACTGCTGTCATTAGCGGGCACAAATCTGATGATGCTCACTCAGGAATTGGATAAGCTTTCTTTATATGCAAGTGATACGAACCGGATCGATGTGGAAGTCGTTGAGAGGTTAACGGCAAGGTCGTTGGAACAAAATATTTTCACGTTAGTGGACAAAGTTGTGCACAGAAGGATCGATGAAGCTTTAAGGATCTATTACGATCTGCTCAAGCAAAATGAAGAACCGCTCAAAATCCTGGCAATACTCGCTGGTCAGTTCCGCCTCATATACGGCACAAAGGAGCTTTCACGCAGAGGCTACGGCCAACAAAAGATTGCCACGACCTTAAAAGTGCATCCGTTCAGGGTAAAACTCGCAGCCGGACAGGCAAAGCATTTCAATGATAAGCAGCTGGCCCATATCATCGATACCCTTTCACAAGGGGATTATGAAATCAAATCAGGAAAGATTAAGAAAGAACTGATGATTGAAATGTTCCTGTTTAAACTTCATGATCAAAGTTTTACATAAAAAAACCACCGGACCAATTGGTTCGGTGGTTTTTTTCAATTAGTTCGCTTTTTTCATTAGGCGAGACTTTTGACGATCTGCAGCGTTTTTGTGGATAAGACCTTTTTGAGCTGCTTTGTCTAATTGACGTACCGCTTCAGTTACTAGATCTTTCGCATTATCAGCGCTGTTAGTCGCTGCTGCTTCTGCTTTCTTGATCGCAGTACGCATAGTAGATTTTACTGCAGCGTTTTGAGCGTTACGCTCGTTGCTTGTTTTTACGCGTTTGATAGCTGATTTGATATTTGGCATTCCTGTCACCTCCTATAAAAGGATCGAGATTCTATGTGACTCGATTTAAATTCCTAAACAATAAGAACAAATGATATTTTATCAAACGGACAGTGATATTGCAATACTATGGAGAGAAATTAAACAAGTGAATGAACACCTACTAAAAAGGTAAACATAAAAAAATACTGGATAATATCCCAAGCCTGGAGGTAGAGTCACTATGAAAAAAGAAGAAATCGATCTTAGTAAATATTGCGTGCGTACCGATCTTGCCGTGGAAGCAAGGGAAATGGTCGTCAGTGATAAAGCGGAGGATACGTCATCCATTAAGGGTGTCATGATTAAAGAAAAAGAAGAAGATGGAGTGAAGGTTTCCCTGGTAACGGTCACGCCTGAAGGGGAAGAAAAAATCGGTAAGAAACCGGGCAACTATCTGACCATCGAAGCTCATGGTATCCGTGAAGAAAATACAGAGCTCCAACAGAAGGTCGAAAATATATTCGCCAATGAATTCAATCAATTCCTGATCAATAATAAAATCAGTAAAAATGCAAGCTGTTTGATCGTCGGCCTCGGAAACTGGAATGTGACCCCGGATTCATTGGGGCCAAGGGTATGTGAAGACATCATCGTGACGAGACATCTATTCGAACTGCAGCCGGAGTCGGTGGAAGAAGGGTATCGACCGGTCAGTGCCCTCGTTCCGGGTGTCATGGGACTGACCGGGATTGAAACGAGCGATATCATTTTCGGCGTGGTGGAGAAATCCAAGCCCGACTTTATCATCGCCATCGACGCCCTGGCTTCCCGGTCGATCGAACGCGTCAATGCGACGATCCAGATTTCAGATACCGGAATCCATCCGGGGTCCGGGGTGGGGAATAAACGAAAAGGGCTGGATCAGGAAACGCTGGGTGTTCCCGTCATTGCCATCGGTGTTCCCACCGTGTTGGATGCCGTGACGATCGTCAGTGATACAGTGGATTTTCTCTTGAAACATTTTGGAAAAGAAATGAGAGAAGGCGATCGTCCATCAAGATCCCTTGCGCCTGCAGGATTAAGCTTCGGTGAGAGAAGGAAATTGACGGAGGAAGATCTCCCGGAAGAACAGCATCGCCAGACATTTATGGGGATCGTCGGGACCCTTGAAGATCAGGAAAAACGAAAACTGATTCATGAAGTCCTGTCTCCGCTCGGCCATAACCTGATGGTCACACCGAAAGAAGTGGATGTGTTTATGGAGGACATGGCGAACCTCATCGCAAGCGGACTCAATGCGGCGCTCCATGACTCGGTGAATCAGGCAAATACGGGGTATCAGACAAGATAAATGGATTGGGATGATAACGCCTCAAGGGGAAATGTGGACCTCGAGGCGTTTTTTTATGAGAAAACCTTTCCTCTTTCTCGTAAAAATCCAACCGAGTGCACCTTTCCATCACGAAAAATACTAGACTCCACCGTTTAACTTTCCACCAATCATCTCATAATGACTACTACATAGAGTTCTACTATCTCTATCATTGTCATAGGTTGTACTAGAGTAGAGAAAAGAAAGGGTGGGAGAATGAGATCATACAAAGACTCTAACTATGTCATTGCCATTCAAATGTCTACGATACTGAAAGGGACGCTGATCTTCATTGCAGGATTGCTCTCGGTATTTTCGATGGTCGGCATCCTCACTTCCTTCAACCCTGAATATAGAATAACGTCTAATTCGTTGAATCAAGCGGCTTCCAGTGTGAAGGGTGAAACATTATATAAAATCTTGGCCCTGGAAAACCGGTCTTTCAATCAAATATTGACAGAAGAGGAACAGGCCCTCCCAAGCTTGTCATCCATCTTCTTTCAGGTGGCCACCAACGTAAGTTTCGAAGATCCCCGGAGCTTTCTCGGTCGCGAACTGCCTGGTTTCTCGATTTTCGACGGGGAAATTCTGGTGGCAGGGGAAGGGACGGACTTTACGAATATGCCGATTGAATCGGTCCCCCCACCCGAAGCCCTGGAATCTGAAAATGAAGCGCCACTCAAAAATGTCGGGGATCTGAAAGAAACCAATCAAAAGGCCGGGGATGTAGCGCCGCCATTATCCACAGGAAATAAAAAGACGGTCCTACTTTACTTCACCCATACGAGGGAATCCTATCTTCCTTATCTGAAGGGAGTGACCAATCCGGATTCCGCCATGCACTCGAAGATCAATGTCACCAGGGTGGGTGAAATGGTAAAGACGGGATTGGAGGACGAGGGGGTAGGAACAAGCATCGATAAAACCGATGTGATCCAAAACTTGAACCATAAGGGACTTGACTACTGGGCAGCTTATCAGGAGTCGCGGCCGCTGGTGCAGGCAGCCATGACCAGCAATAAAGATTTGTTGTATATGGTGGATATTCACCGTGATTCACAGAGAAGAGACATGACGACTGTGACGATAGAGGGCAAACCCTATGCAAAGCTTGCATTTGTTGTAGGGGAAGAGCATCCGAACTATGAACAGAACCTTAAGCTGGCAACCGAACTTCATAAGCGTTTGGAATCAAAATATAAAGGTATTTCACGTGGAGTCATTGCGAAAAAGGGCAGTGGCACGAACGGTAAATTCAATCAGGATCTTTCAGGAAACGCCATGCTCCTTGAATTCGGAGGGGTGGATAATACATTTGAGGAACTGGAGAGGACGGCAGAGGCTTTCGCTGATGTATTCGCTGAGTATTATTGGCAGGCAGAAAAGGTGGATGGTTCCCTCACGACGCCTGCTGTAAGACAGTAATGAAAAGGATGGATGAACATGACGAAATTCTTTTTTAAATGTGCATTTCTCATAACGGCATTATTTATCGGAGTCCTGATCGGGATGCAATATGCCAATCAAGGAATCGTGGATATGAAGGGACATGAACAGCAGAACTTCACCTCTCCTGTCGGTGTTAACCAGAATATGGAAGGGGATGTCAAGGCATCGTTCCTCGGGAATGAGATAGATTCCAAAACCCTTACTGAAAAGAAAGAAAAGCTGGAAGAAATGAAATCCTTTAACGTATTCTCTTCCATCGGAAAAGTCATAGCCAATACCATCGAAAGCATCACCAACAAAATAGTCGATGTAATTGCTTCCCTCATTTAAATGTATAGAGGCTGAGACAGAAGTGTTTAGTTAAAAGAAAATCCGAACGATCATTCGAAATTCATTTTTTGAATTCGAAGTCGTTCGGATTTATCATTTAGCTGTTTACATACCTTTTGATGTAGTGAGTAGTGGTTGATTTCCGCGGGGCTGGCGGTGAGCCTCCTCGGCTGTGCAACTCATGCCTGAGGGGTCTCACCTGTCCAGCGATTCCCGCAGGAGTCGAGCACCTTCCGCTCCAATCAACTTTCAAAGCTTAAACGTTTTACTATAACATTGTAATGTGGAGATTGTTACACCATTGGGTACATAAACTCTTATTCAGTCAGTTGCAGGGATCGAACATTCGATAACTATAGTCTTAGTATAGAAAAATCATGGTGAAATGGGCCTTTTTATTCTTGCCAAAGCATATACACCGTATTAAACAGGATCTAGCTTTTGATTGGAGTGCAAGACGTAGACTCCTACGGGAAAAGCGGAATAGGTAAGACCCCGCAGGAGTGTCATGACGAGGAGGCTTGCCTTCCGCCCGAGGAAAGCGAAGTCTTGCACGGAAATCAAAAGCGGTGTAACGAGTGATCCCAACTAATTTTTTGATTCTTCGCCTTTAGAGCAAATAGATTTAGATATGTCCCAACCTCTTGTAAATACAAGGAAATCGGTCAATTCCCGATGGCCTTTTAGTTTACATTGAATAATGTATAGTCTACTGCTATAATTCAAAATAGTGTACATGTGTGGAAATAACAGGAGTTGAACGAATAATGAACCGTGAAGAGAAATTAGAGAGACAATCGAGAATAAGAAACTTTTCCATTATAGCTCATATCGACCATGGGAAATCTACCCTTGCCGATCGTATATTAGAAAAGACAAAGGCATTGACGGCACGTGAAATGAAAGCCCAATTACTGGATTCCATGGACCTTGAGAGAGAGCGTGGAATCACCATCAAATTGAATTCTGTTCAATTAAAGTATCAGGCAAAGGATGGGGAAGAATATATCTTCCATCTGATCGATACACCGGGGCACGTAGACTTTACATACGAAGTATCCCGAAGTTTAGCGGCTTGTGAGGGAGCTGTCCTTGTAGTGGACGCCGCTCAGGGGATTGAAGCCCAGACCCTTGCAAACGTGTATCTTGCTTTGGATAATAACTTGGAAATCCTGCCAGTCATCAACAAAATCGACCTTCCTGCAGCCGATCCCGAGAGAGTTCGTCAGGAAGTGGAAGATGTCATCGGTCTTGATGCATCTGAAGCGGTCCTTGCATCCGCCAAAGCCGGAATCGGTATTGAAGAGATCCTTGAGCAGGTGGTTGAAAAGGTGCCGGCTCCAGAAGGGGATCCCGATGCACCATTAAAAGCCCTTATCTTTGACTCTTTATATGACGCCTACCGTGGAGTCGTTGCCTACATCCGTGTGATGGATGGAAGCGTCAAAGTAGGGGATAAGGTCCGCATGATGGCGACAGGGAAAGAGTTTGAAGTGACCGAGATCGGCGTCTTCACTCCGAAAGCGACGGGTCAGAAGGAATTAACGGTCGGGGATGTTGGATATTTGACTGCAGCGATCAAGAACGTTGGAGACACCCGTGTAGGGGATACCATCACCCTTGCTAATAATCCTGCACAGGAAGCATTGCCTGGTTATCGCCGAATGAACCCAATGGTTTATTGCGGTCTATATCCGATTGATTCAAATCGCTATAACGATTTGAGAGAAGCGCTTGAAAAGCTTGAATTAAATGACTCTGCCCTTCAATTCGAGCCTGAAACTTCACAGGCATTAGGGTTTGGATTCCGTTGTGGATTCCTGGGCCTTCTTCATATGGAGATCATTCAGGAACGTATCGAACGGGAATTCAAAATCGACCTGATCACGACGGCACCAAGCGTTATCTATCATGTGAAATTGACGGACGGTGAAGAAGTGAAAGTGGATAACCCATCCATGATGCCTGATCCACAAAGGGTCGATCATGTTGAAGAACCTTATGTCAAAGCAACGATCATGGTTCCGAACGACTATGTTGGTGCCGTCATGGAGCTTTGTCAAGTAAAGCGGGGGAACTTCATCGATATGCAGTACATGGATGATACACGAGTGAATATCGTCTATGAAATCCCGCTTGCTGAAATCGTATATGATTTCTTCGATCAGTTGAAATCGAATACGAAAGGATACGCTTCATTTGATTATGAGCTGATTGGATATAAGGAATCCAAGCTTGTGAAAATGGATATCCTGCTGAACGCTGAAAATGTCGATGCCCTGAGCTTTATCGTTCACCGTGACTTTGCTTATGAACGCGGGAAGCTGATTGTTGAGAAATTAAAGGAGTTAATCCCGAGACAACAATTCGAAGTACCCGTCCAGGCAGCGATCGGACAGAAGATTGTGGCAAGATCGACCATTAAAGCCATCCGTAAGAACGTACTGGCTAAATGTTACGGTGGGGATATCTCACGTAAACGTAAGCTTCTTGATAAACAAAAAGAAGGTAAAAAACGTATGAAGTCCGTAGGAAATGTTGAAGTTCCGCAGGAAGCCTTCATGGCCGTCCTGAAAATGGATGATACGGATAAAAAATAATCGTCATGCAGATAAAGGGGGAAAGTGGCTTGTATTTCAAGCACAGCTTACCCCCTTTTCTCTATGAATGCCCCCAAAGGAGGGATAATCTTGGTTAAATCAGCTTATATTCATATTCCTTTTTGTGAACATATCTGCCACTATTGTGATTTTAATAAAGTTTTCCTGGAAGGCCAGCCTGTAAATGAATACTTATCCAGTCTAGGTCAGGAAATGAAACATAGAGTCTCAGCTTCTGAGAAACTGGATACCATCTTTGTCGGAGGTGGTACGCCTACATCATTGGATGCTAGCCAGCTCGATACGCTGTGTGAATCCATCACGACCCATTTGCCCTTTGAAAAGGGTGAATTCACCTTCGAAGCAAACCCAGGTGATCTAACACAAGATAAACTTCGTGTGTTAAAGGATCACGGTGTGAACCGGTTGAGCTTCGGGGTTCAATCCTTCAATGATGAACTGTTGAAAGGAATCGGTCGTACCCACAAAAGCGAAGATGTATATACGTCAGTAGAAAACGCTCATAAAGTGGGATTCTCAAACATCAGCATCGATTTGATTTATAGTCTTCCAAGGCAAACGGAAGAAGATTTTCAGGATACACTAACAAAAGCCCTTGATCTGGATCTTCCTCATTACTCAGCCTACTCACTCATCGTGGAGCCGAAAACGGTTTTCTATAATTTGATGAGAAAAGGTAAGTTGTCACTGCCGTCACAGGATCAGGAAGCAGCCATGTATGAGATCTTGATCGAAACGATGGAGAAGTATGGGATCAATCAATATGAGATCAGTAACTTTGCCAAACCGGGATTTGAAAGCAAACACAATCTCGTATACTGGGACAATAATGAATATTATGGTTTAGGAGCAGGTGCACACGGATATATAAACGGAGTACGTTATTCCAACTACGGACCGCTCAAAAAATACATGGACCCGATTACAGAAGGTTCCCTCCCGACCATCCAGGAGCATCCAGTCACCAAAGCCGAAATGATGGAAGAAGAAATGTTCCTTGGGTTGCGTAAAGTCGAAGGCGTAAGTAAAACCATATTCCAACAAAAATTCGGATCCAGCATAGAATCCGTCTTTGGCCCATCCATCGAAGAAATGGAAAAGCGAGGACTACTTTCGGTAAATGATGAGAGAATAGCACTGACAAAACAGGGCCGCTTCCTAGGGAACGAAGTATTTCAATCATTCCTGGGTGTAATTTAATTGCTTCAATCTAATATATTGACATCCCTTTACTGATTTGATAATTTATTAATTAGATTTAGCACTCATCTTAGTAGAGTGCTAACAGGGGTGATGAATGTTGTTAACAGATCGACAACTTCTAATTCTTCAAGTGATCATTGATGATTTTATTCTTTCTGCCCAGCCTGTCGGTTCGAGGAGCTTGTCTAAAAAAGATGAGATCTCATTCAGTTCAGCTACGATCCGGAATGAAATGGCAGATCTTGAGGATTTGGGCTTTATAGAAAAAACCCACACATCCTCAGGACGCGTACCGTCAGAAAAGGGCTATCGATACTATGTGGATCACTTGCTTTCTCCACAGAAATTAAAGAAGAATGATGTGCATGCACTTCGCTCCATCTTTACCGAGCGCATGTATGAATTGGAGAAAGTGGTTCAGAAATCGGCGAAGATTCTTTCAGAGCTGACCAATTATACAACGATTGTATTAGGGCCTGATTTAAAGGAAAACAAGCTGAAGAAAATTCAACTGATTCCTCTCAACAAAGATACGGCCATTGCCATCATCGTCACAGATAACGGACATGTTGAAAATAAACTGTTCCATATTCCGCCGACAATGGATGCATCAGAGCTTGAAAAGCTTGTTCACATATTAAATGACCGCTTGACGGGTGTTCCGATCAGTGAGTTGAACGATAAAATCTTTAAAGAAGTTGCTCTTTTACTGAAAGAGCATATACAGAATTATGATTTTATCCTCCACTCCCTAACGGACTCCTTTAATCCAACGGTCACGGATAAGCTGTTCTTTGGAGGAAAGACCAATATCCTGAATCAGCCTGAATTCAATGATGTACAAAAGGTCCGCATGCTTCTTGAAATGATCGAACAGGAAGAGAGTATTTATAACCTGATCCGCCCATCTGCCACAGGGGTGAACATCAAGATCGGGAAAGAAAACGATCATCTTGCTATGGAGAATTGCAGTCTCATAACCGCTACTTATTCGATTGGCAAAGAACAATTAGGTTCCATTGCGATCATCGGGCCTACCCGGATGGAGTATTCCCGTGTCGTCAGTTTACTTAATTTCTTCTCAAACGATATGTCCAAGGTTCTGACGAAGCTGTATCAAAGTGGGGATTAGTGGACATATTGTATAAAGGAAAATAAGGCCCTGGAAGTGCGTCTGAACAGACGTTTGGACCTATATACGAGCGTTTTTAGGATCACATTTTTAAGGAGGTGAATGTTATGTCTGAAGAAACGAAACAAGAGAAGCAGGAAGCGAAAGAGGAAAAAGGCGAAGTGTTGGAAGAAGTATTCGCTGAAGAACCTCAAGCTGAGGAAGTGCTTGAAGAGCAGCAAGAATCAGATGAGCTTTCACAATTAGAGGAAAAGCTGAATGAGTCTGAAAATCGTTATCTTCGTTTAAGAGCCGATTTTGATAATTTCCGCCGTCGCATTAACGTGGAAAATGAATCAAAGGAAAAATATCGTGCTCAAGGACTGATTACGGAACTATTACCGGCACTGGATAATTTCGAACGTGCCTTGAATATAGAAGCTGATAATGAGCAAACGAAACAACTGCTTCAAGGAATGGAAATGGTTCACAGAAGTCTTGTGGAAGCCCTTAAGAAAGAGGGAGTGGAACCAATTGAAGCGGTAGGTCAGGAGTTTGACCCTCATATGCATCAAGCTGTCATGCAGGTGGAAGATGAAAACTACGATAGTAATATCGTCGTTGAGGAATTCCAAAAGGGATACAAACTGAAAGACAGAGTAATTCGTCCTTCCATGGTGAAGGTCAGTCAATAAACAAGACATTACATATACAAAACAGGGAGGATTCTTACTATGAGTAAAATTATCGGTATTGACTTAGGTACAACAAACTCATGTGTATCAGTACTTGAAGGCGGAGAGCCGAAGGTCATTGCAAACGCAGAAGGAAACCGCACAACTCCTTCAGTCGTAGCGTTCAAAAATGGTGAAAAGCAAGTTGGGGAAGTAGCGAAGCGTCAAGCGATCACAAACCCTAACACAATCATCTCAGTGAAACGTCACATGGGGACAGATCACAAAGTAGAAGCAGAAGGAAAAGAGTATACGCCACAGGAAATTTCAGCGATGATTCTTCAACATTTGAAATCATATGCAGAAGATTATCTTGGTGAAAAAGTGGAGAAAGCGGTTATCACAGTTCCTGCTTACTTCAATGATGCAGAACGTCAAGCAACAAAAGATGCTGGTAAAATCGCAGGTCTTGAAGTTGAGCGTATCATCAATGAGCCGACTGCTGCTGCCCTTGCATACGGACTTGATAAAATGGATCAAGACCAAACGATCCTTGTATACGACCTTGGTGGCGGGACGTTCGACGTATCCATCCTTGAACTTGGTGACGGAGTATTTGAAGTGCGTTCGACTGCCGGTGACAACCGTCTTGGTGGAGACGACTTTGACCAAGTCATCATCGATTACCTTGTAGCTGAATTCAAGAAAGAGAACGGTATCGATCTTTCTAAAGATAAAATGGCTCTTCAACGATTGAAAGACGCAGCTGAGAAAGCGAAGAAAGATCTTTCAGGAGTGACTTCCACTCAAATCTCACTTCCTTTCATTACGGCTGGAGAAGCAGGACCACTTCACCTTGAAGTGACTCTTTCAAGAGCGAAGTTCGATGAAATCTCTGCTGACCTTGTAGAACGTACAATGGGACCAACTCGTCAAGCAATGAAAGATGCCGGTCTTTCTGCAAGCGAAATCGATAAGATCATCCTTGTTGGTGGATCGACTCGTATCCCTGCAGTACAGGAAGCAATCAGAAAAGAAACCGGTAAAGAGCCATCTAAAGGCGTTAACCCTGACGAAGTTGTAGCGATGGGTGCAGCGATCCAGGGTGGAGTTCTGACTGGAGACGTTAAAGATGTTGTCTTACTTGACGTAACACCACTATCACTTGGTATCGAAACAATGGGTGGCGTATCAACGAAGCTGATCGAACGTAACACGACGATCCCGACGTCAAAATCACAAACATTCTCAACTGCCGCTGATAACCAGACAGCTGTTGATATTCACGTATTACAAGGTGAGCGCCCAATGGCTGCTGATAACAAAACGCTTGGACGTTTCCAATTAGCGGACATTCCACCGGCACCACGCGGAGTACCACAAATCGAAGTGAAATTTGATATCGATAAAAATGGTATCGTGAATGTAAGTGCGAAAGACCTTGGAACAGGTAAAGAGCAAAACATCACAATCAAATCTTCTACAGGCCTTTCAGATGATGAAGTAGAACGCATGGTGAAAGAAGCCGAAGAAAATGCCGAAGCAGATAAGAAGCGTAAAGAGGAAGTTGAACTTCGCAACGAAGCCGACCAACTTGTTTTCCAAACGGAAAAAACGTTAAAAGATCTTGAAGGCAAAGTAGAAGAAGATGAAGTGAAAAAAGCGGAAGATGCGAAAGCTGAACTGAAAGAAGCGATCGAGAAAGAAGATCTTGACCTTATCCGCGAAAAGAAAGACGCATTGCAGGAAATCGTTCAAAGCTTAACGATGAAGCTTTATGAGCAGGCTCAAGCGGAAGCTCAGGCAGCTCAAGGCGCTGAAGGCGAAGGTTCGAAAGATGACGATGTAGTCGACGCTGAATATGAAGAAGTAAATGACGACAAGAAATAATCAGGTGTAAACGAACGAAAAAGTCAAAGTCAGGGCGGTTCTTGGCTTTGACTTTTTCTATGATTGAATGAAACCTTCAATCAACAGACACAAACTAATGTAAGGAATGTTGAGTTTTTATTGATAATAGTCAAAGCTCAATGTTAAAATAACCTTTATGCAAAGGATTCGGGAGTGGTGTTTTAATGAGTAAACGGGACTATTATGAGATTCTTGGGGTTGGTAAAGATGCCTCAAAAGACGAAATGAAGAAAGCATACCGCAAGCTCTCCAAAAAATATCATCCGGATATTAATAAAGAAGCGGATGCGGATGAAAAGTTTAAAGAAATATCGGAAGCGTATGAAGTGTTAAGTGATGATCAGAAGCGCGCTCAGTATGATCGTTTCGGACACACGGACCCTAACCAGGGATTCGGGGGCGGCGCTGACTTTGGCGGCGGCGGTTTCGGTGGTTTCGAAGATATCTTCAATACATTCTTCGGTGGAGGCGGCGGTGGCCGCAGGAGAGATCCAAACGCACCACGTCAAGGAGCGGATCTTCAATACACGATGTCTCTGACATTTGAAGAAGCGGTATTCGGGAAAGAAACCGAAATCGAAATTCCGAGAGAAGAAGAGTGTGATACGTGCCATGGTTCGGGAGCGAAGCCTGGGACCAAGGTTAATACATGTTCTCACTGTAATGGATCCGGTCAATTGAATGTCGAGCAGAATACACCATTCGGCCGCATTGTGAACAGAAGGGTTTGTCACTACTGTAACGGTACAGGTAAACAAATCAAGGAAAAATGTTCAACATGTGGTGGTGCGGGTAAAGTACAGAAACGCCGTAAAATTGCTGTCAAGATCCCTGCTGGTATCGATGATGGACAACAGCTGCGCGTGACAGGTCAAGGGGAACCGGGTATTAATGGCGGCCCTGCCGGTGACTTGTATGTGGTTTTCCACGTCCGTTCACATGATTTCTTCGAACGTAACGGAGATGACATTTACTGTGAAATGCCTGTAACGTTTGCCCAGGCCGCATTGGGGGATGAAATTGAAGTACCGACCTTACACGGTAAAGTAAAGCTGAAAGTCCCTGCAGGAACTCAGACGAGTACGAGATTCCGCTTGAAAGGCAAGGGAGTACCGAATGTACGTGGTTACGGTACGGGGGATCAGCATGTACAGGTGAAAGTGGTCACGCCATCCAAGCTGACGGATAAGCAGAAACAATTATTGAGAGAATTTGCAGACATCAGCGGTCAAGTTCCTGATGAACAGCATGAAAGCTTCTTTGATAAAGTAAAAAAGGCCTTTAAAGGCGAATAACTAAAGAGCGGAGTTGGTAGATCAATGAAATGGTCAGAAATCAGTATTCTTACAACGAATGAAGCGATTGAGCCGATTTCAAACATTCTTCACGAATCAGGGGCAAGCGGTGTGGTCATTGAAGACCCTGCCGAATTAGTTAAGGAAAGAGAAGATATGTTCGGGGAGATCTACCAACTCAACCCTGATGACTACCCAACTGACGGCGTCATGGTCAAAGCCTATTTGCCCGTCAATAGTTTCCTTGGGGAAACCGTTGATGAAATCAAGCAGGGCATCACGAACCTCGTTACGTATGATATCGACATTGGTGAAAACAAAGTGGAAATCTCTGAAGTGAATGAAGAAGAGTGGGCCACGGCTTGGAAGAAGTATTACCATCCCGTCAAGATTTCCGATAAATTTACGATTGTACCAACCTGGGAAGATTATACTCCTGTCCACAGTGATGAACTCATCATTGAACTGGATCCGGGTATGGCATTCGGAACGGGTACTCACCCGACTACCGTCATGTGTATCCAGGCACTTGAGCGGATCGTAAAAGAACATGATACCGTCATTGATGTGGGTACGGGCTCAGGAGTATTATCCATTGCATCGGCTCTATTAGCTGCAGACCAGGTACGTGCATATGACCTGGATGAAGTCGCGGTTCGTTCAGCTAGGCTGAATGTAAAGTTGAACAAAGTTCAGGAAACGGTATCGGTCGATGCCAATAATCTATTGAACGGGGTGACCGGACAGGCTGATGTGATCGTAGCGAACATCCTGGCTGAAATCATCCTGCGCTTTACAGAAGACGCATACGAGCTTGTGAAGCCGGGTGGATATTTTATCACTTCCGGGATCATCCAGCCTAAAAAGCAGGAAGTACGTGACTCTTTGGAAGCTGCCGGTTTCCATATCGAAGAGATCATGGTTATGGAAGACTGGGTTGCAATCATCGCTGTCAAGCCAGAATAAGACAAAGTAAAAACGGTGGAGTTGAAACTGCATGCAACGATATTTTATAGAAGACCTATATCGAGAAAATGATCCGATTATGATCACGGGGGATGATTATCATCATATTGTCCGTGTCATGAGGATGAAGGAACAGGATGAAGTATTCGTTGTCTTCAAGGATCAGGCATCAGCGATCACCCGTATTGAAACGATTTCCAGTGACGCAGTCAAGCTATCAATAGTACAATGGGAAACATCGACGAAAGAATTACCAATTAAAGTAACCATTGCGAGCGGACTGCCGAAAGGGGATAAATTGGAGTTGATTTTCCAAAAGGGAACGGAGCTTGGAGCCACTCAATTTATCCCTTTTAATGCGGACCGCTCCATTGTGAAATGGGACGAAAAAAAAGCAAAGAAAAAGACAGAGCGATGGGAAAAGATCGTGAAGGAAGCGGCTGAACAGTCCCATAGACTTCTAGTCCCTGATGTCTCTGCACCCGTTTCAATAAAACAATTGATTCAAGCAGGCAGTCAGTTCGATTATAAACTTGTCGCATATGAAGAAGAAGCACGCGCCGGTGAAAAAGGGAACCTGTCAAAGATGTTGTCCTCCATCGGTAACGGGCAAAGTGTATTGGTCGTATTCGGCCCTGAAGGTGGATTATCGGAGAAAGAAATAGAGATGTTGAGGAGCGGGGGCTTTCTTACATGCGGCCTTGGCCCAAGGATCCTCCGAACGGAGACGGCTCCATTGTATGTTCTCTCAGCCATCAGCTATCAATTAGAACTTATGAGGTGATTGCAATGCCATCAGTAGCGTTTCACACTCTAGGGTGTAAAGTGAACCACTACGAAACTGAAGCCATCTGGCAACTATTTAAAGAAGAAGGATATGAACGTGTAGAATATGACTCGATTGCAGATGTGTATGTCATCAATACATGTACTGTAACCAATACAGGAGATAAGAAGAGCAGGCAGGTCATCCGCCGTGCCATCCGGAAAAATCCTGACGGGGTCATCTGTGTAACAGGATGCTATGCCCAAACGTCCCCGGCCGAAATCATGGCCATCCCTGGAGTCGATGTCGTTGTCGGCACACAGGATCGCAGGAAAATGCTTACGTATATCGAGGAATACAAAAAAGAGCGTCAACCGATCAATGGCGTCACGAACATCATGAAGAATCGCGTGTACGAGGAATTGGACGTGCCTGCATTCACGGACCGTACCCGTGCCTCCCTTAAGATCCAGGAAGGCTGCAACAACTTCTGTACGTTCTGTATCATTCCCTGGGCACGTGGACTGATGAGATCCCGCGATCCTGAAGAAGTCATCCACCAGGCCCAGCAGCTTGTTGATGCAGGATACAAAGAAATCGTCCTGACAGGTATCCATACAGGCGGATACGGAGAGGACATGAAGGACTACAATCTTGCTATGCTCCTTAAAGATCTTGAGCAAAAGGTGAAGGGTCTCAAGAGAATCCGCATCTCCTCCATCGAAGCAAGTCAATTGACGGATGAAGTCATTGAAGTGATCGATCAATCCGATATCGTGGTAAGGCATCTGCATATTCCATTACAATCGGGATCCAACACGGTCCTTAAAAGAATGCGCAGAAAATATACGATGGAATTCTTTGCCGAGCGTTTAGAGAAGCTTAAAAAAGCGCTGCCCGGACTTGCCGTCACATCCGATGTCATCGTTGGTTTCCCTGGTGAAACGGAAGAAGAATTCATGGAAACGTATCATTTCATCAAAGAGCATAAATTTTCTGAGCTTCACGTTTTCCCTTATTCAAAACGGACAGGCACGCCCGCTGCCCGAATGGACGATCAGATTGATGAAGACATCAAGAATGAACGTGTCCACCGTTTAATTGAACTGTCGAACCAATTAGCGAAAGAATACGCTTCAGAGTTCGAAAACGAAGTATTGGAGGTAATCCCTGAAGAAATCTATCAGGATGACCTCTATGTAGGATATACGGATAACTACTTGAAAGTGGTATTCCCTGCAAACGAAGAGATGGTAGGGAAGCTTGTGAAAGTGAAGCTCACCAAAGCGGGTTATCCCCTAAATGAAGGCCAATTTGTGCGGGTACTTGAAGAATCAGAAGAAAAAGCAGCCATTTAATAGATGAAGGCACCCGACGTTTCGCTCGGGTGCCTTGCATTTATTTTCGTACAATAATACTTTGTAACCACTTTCTTTTTTTGGTTAGAATCGAATTATCTATTGATTAGTGAAGAAGAAGGTTGTAAACTAGTATTGTTAATTGAATAGGAGAAAAGAGTCTTTTTTTTAAACAATAGTGCAAACGATTGCATTAAATGTAAGCGTTTGTATCTTACTATACTTTGATGAGGTGTTACGATGAAAAAGGCATGGCGTAAAGAAGCAGTGGGATACCAAATCTATCCGAGAAGTTTCCAGGATTCCAACGGTGACGGAATCGGTGACTTACAGGGAGTCATCCAGCGCTTGGATTATATTAAAGAGTTAGGGATCGATGTGATTTGGATCTGTCCGATGTATAAATCCCCTAATGACGATAATGGGTATGATATTTCGGATTATCAGGATATCATGGAAGACTTCGGAACGATGGAAGACTTCGACCAATTATTGAATGAAGTTCATAAGAGAGATATGAAGCTGATTATTGACCTTGTCCTGAATCATACCAGTGATGAGCACCCTTGGTTCCTCGAGTCAAAGAGTTCCAAGGACAACCCAAAGCGTGATTGGTATATTTGGAGAAATGGAGTGAAAGGCAAAGAACCGAATAACTGGGAAAGCATTTTCGGGGGATCGGCTTGGCAGTATGATGAAGAAACGGACCAATACTTCCTCCATGTCTTCTCGACGAAGCAGCCGGATCTGAACTGGGAAAACGAAGAAGTGCGTGAGGCACTATATGATACGGTAAATTGGTGGCTGGATAAAGGAATCGATGGCTTCAGAATCGATGCCATCAGTCATATCAAGAAGCGTACCGGTCTGCCGGATATGCCGAATCCGAAGAAGGAAAAATACGTTTCTTCCTTTGACATGCATATGAACCAAAAAGGGATCCATACGTTCCTTCAGGAATTCAAGGATCGTACGTATGCCAATTATGACGTGATGTCGGTTGGGGAAGCAAACGGTGTGAAGGCAGATGAAGCGGAACTATGGGTCGGTAAAGAGAACGGAAAGATGGATATGATCTTTCAATTTGAACATCTTGGATTGTGGGATGCAGAAACAAATCCGGATCTCGACATCGTGGAATTGAAAAAGGTGCTCACCCGTTGGCAAAAAGGGCTGGAAGGAAACGGATGGAATGCCCTTTTTATTGAAAATCATGATAAAGCCCGTGTTGTATCGACTTGGGGTAATGACAAGGAGTACTGGAAAGAAAGTGCCACAGCGATGGCAGCCATGTATTTCCTGATGCAGGGGACACCTTTCATCTATCAGGGACAGGAAATCGGAATGACCAACGTTCAATTTCCTTCCATCGAAGACTATGATGATGTTGCCGTAAAAAATCTATACCGTCTTAAACGTGAAGAAGGGGTTCCTCATCAAGACATCATGGAAATCATCTGGGCTTCCTCCCGTGATAACAGCAGAACACCGATGCAATGGTCAGCAGGGGAAAACAGCGGATTCACAACTGGGACACCTTGGATGAAAGTGAATCCAAACTATAGGACGATCAACGTAGAAGCGCAGGAAAAAGATGAAAAGTCCATACTCAACTTCTACAAGAAAATGATTCAACTTAAGAAAAGGGAAGATGTCTTCACGTACGGAACCTATGATCTGCTCCTTGAAAAAGACAAGCAAATCTATGCTTATACCCGGACCGGAGAAAACATATCCATGGTCGTCATCACAAACCTTTCCACAAAGAACGCCGTTTGTGACCTTGGTAAACTAAACGTATCATCAGAGAACCTTCTATTGAACAACTATGAAGTAGAGAACCATGGAGAGTTAAGCAAGTTGACCCTCAAACCATACGAGGCGAGAGTATATCGACTAAAATAATACTGTACAACCCCGGATCATTCCGGGGTTGTTTTTTCTTCCCTTCAGAGATTGTCACTGAGAACAAATGAAAAGGTTTTCTTTATTTTGGGAGATACTACAAAGTGCTCGTCTTTTTCTCTTAGTTTTGGTATGATAAGAGAGGTACGGACAACTGTTAAAGGAGAGATAATCAATGACTATGAACATTGCAAGTATGATCGATCATACTTTACTTAAACCCGAATCAACAAAAGACCAAGTAGAGGTACTTTGCCAGGAAGCGAAAGAATTCAAGTTTGCTTCTGTGTGTGTGAACCCTACCTGGGTACAATATTCAAGCGAATTATTAAGCGGTACAGAAGTGAAAGTATGTACGGTTATCGGGTTCCCGCTTGGAGCTTCTACACCTGAAACGAAAGCGTTTGAAACAAAAGACGCAATTGAAAAAGGTGCAACGGAAGTCGATATGGTCATCAATATCGGTGCACTGAAAAGCGGAGACCATGAACTAGTGAAACGTGACATCGAAGCGGTTGTTGCAGCTTCTAAAGGCAAAGCCCTTTCTAAAGTCATTATTGAAACATGTCTTCTGACAGATGAAGAAAAAGTGAAAGCTTGTCAACTTGCTGTGGAAGCGGGAGCGGATTATGTGAAAACATCAACCGGCTTCTCGACTGGTGGAGCAACGGTTGAAGATATCGCTTTAATGAGAAAAACGGTTGGACCTGATATCGGCGTGAAAGCTTCAGGCGGCGTACGTTCCCTTGAAGACGCACAAGCGATGATCGAAGCAGGGGCTACTCGTTTAGGAGCGAGCTCAGGTGTAAAAATCGTCCAGGGATTAACAAGCGATTCTGATTATTAATGTGTGATAAAAAGCTGAGTGGATACCCGCTCAGCTTTTTTTTGGAAGGTGCACCTTTTCGATTAACCGGGCGAACGAATTGGCAAACGGAAGAACAAGCAGAGAACATATAAGGTTGAATAGGACACTGGCGTGGGCCAATTGCAAATCCGCAGAACCGGCGAGCGTCCGTACGGTCGTTCCTAGTAAGGGGATGAAAGGGATGAAAAGTGCCACACCCATCACATTCAGCCAGATATGGGCGTATGCGGTCAGCTTGGCCTGGGTGCCGCCGCCTATGCTTGCAATGAAGGCTGTGATACAGGTGCCGACATTGGCACCGAGCATGATGGCTATTCCTGCATGGAGATCAATCGAACCTGCAGCAAGAAACCCCATCGTCACGCCTGTCACGACGGTACTCGATTGTATGATGGCTGTCAACACGCATCCAATCAGCAATGCAAGGACAAGATGTTCATTGACCTGAATCATGTAAGAACGCAGTGATTCATGCGTCGTCAAAGGCGTGGCAAGCCATTGAATGGCCCGGATCGATGTAAAGATCAATCCGAATCCTATAAAGATCATACCGCTGCTTCTGATTTGTGGAGATTTGAAAAAATACAGTACACATCCGATGATCATGGATGGAACGATGAGATAGTTCATATCCAGAGTGAACATTTCAAGAGTGAAAGTGGTCCCGATATTCGAACCGAGCATGATGCCGATGGTTTGACGGAAAGGGATCAACCCGGAGGAAGCCAGTCCCACTGTGAGGACCATGACCGCAGAGCTGCTGTGAATAAATGCGGTGACAACGGTTCCTGTCATGACACCCTTGACTGGGGTGCTCGTGAGAAAATGAAGCCACGTCTTGATCTTCTGATTTGCAATATTAAATAGCCCCGACCTGAGCCAGGTCATGCCGAATAAGAAACATAAAATAAAAAAAATAAAGGCGATTCCATGTAAGATCATTGAATTCCTCCTGTACACCAGTACGACTACTACAAATGTATGGGGGAAATGAATGAGACATGCCTATTTATATGAGTGTTTTATGATAAATTGTTGACCTGACACATATGATATATTATAATGGCAAAGTACATGGATTTCTTTATAATATTAAAGAATCCATCCAAGAAAGACATACACTTTCTGTACCCTTGTGACAAGGCAAGGGCAAAGCCATAACCAATTGGTGAAGTAAAGGACGTCAGATAATCCTGCGTCTTAAGAAATTGGTACAAACCATTTCTTGACTTGAACATGTAAGTGTAGTGTGTTCGGAGGGAGGGAAAGAGAGATGTCAAAAACAGTTGTTCGTAAAAACGAATCGCTTGAAGATGCTCTTCGTCGCTTCAAACGCTCAGTTTCTAAAACAGGAACTTTACAAGAGTTTAGAAAGCGCGAATTTTATGAAAAGCCAAGCGTAAAACGCAAAAAGAAATCAGAAGCTGCAAGAAAGCGTAAGTTCTAAGAGAGGGTGTAAGTATGAGTCTTCTCAATCGTTTAAATGATGATATGAAACAAGCGATGAAAAATAAAGAAAAAGAGAAGCTTTCCGTTATCCGCATGCTAAAGGCTTCACTTCAAAATGAAGCCATCAAACATGGGAAACAGGAACTCTCTGAAGACGAAGAGTTGACTGTCCTTTCTCGAGAAGTGAAGCAACGGAAAGACTCCCTCCAGGAATTTCAAAACGCCGGTCGCGAAGACCTCGTTGAGAAAATTCAAACAGAACTGACTTACGTCGAAATATATATGCCTAAGCAGCTTTCAGAAGAAGAAGTCTCAGCTATTATCGAACAGACGGTAGCTGAGGTAGGTGCTACTTCTAAAGCCGATATGGGCAAAGTGATGGGAGCAATCATGCCTAAATTAAAAGGGAAAGCCGATGGGGCTCTCGTCAACAAACTTGTTCTTCAACATTTATCATAAGATTAAAGAAACCGGAAAGCGTTGATGCTTTCCGGTTTTTTTAAAATCAATGTCAAATGGAACAAGGGATTCGCATTTTTATAACATATCTTTTCAAAAAGATGAAACTTTTTTAATGGGTCATCCGTACATAAAGTATCAAGGAATATTACCTGAAACGAGGGGGTTAAGTTGAGGAGAAGTATACTTGTATTATTGATGCTGATTCTTGGATGCAGCATTATTCAGCCATTGATCAGTTCAGCCGCGGATTCGGATAGGGTATACGTGATTCCCATTCAAAAGGAAGTGGAAAGAGGACTTCATGCATTTTTGGAAAGAGCGATCAAAGATGCGGAAGATCATAATGCGGAACTGATCATTTTCGATATTGATACACCTGGGGGATTGGTTGATGCCGCGGGCGATATCGGGCAGCTCCTGGATGGGATCGATGCAAAAACAATTGCGTTTGTAAATGATCATGCCCTGTCAGCGGGAGCATTCATCTCCCTCCATGCAGATGAAATCTATATGGTACCGAATGGACAGATGGGTGCTGCAGCGGTCATTGATCAGGAGGGGAATGCGGCGGATAAGAAAGCCCAGAGCTACTGGCTATCTGCCATGAAAAGTGCCGCTGAGTCAAATGGGAGAGATCCTCACTATGCTCTCGCCATGGCAGATGATTCCCTCGTCATAGAAGAGCTGGGGATTGAAAAAGGTGAACTATTGACGCTGGGATCAAAGGAAGCAAAGGAGATCGGGTATTCAGAGGGGACAGTGAAGAACCTCGATGAATTGTATGAAACGCTTGGAGTGGATAAGTCCTCTGTGAAACGGGTGGATGAAACGTTCGCGGAAAAACTCGCCCGCTTCATCACAAACCCTGTCGTTGTCCCGATTCTATTATCCCTGGCAAGCATCGGGCTGATTGTGGAGCTGTATTCACCCGGTTTTGGAATTGCCGGTTCTATCGGCTTGATTTCCCTTGTATTATTCTTTTATGGACACTTGGTTGCAGGACTTGCGGGATACGAAACCATTATTCTTTTCATCATTGGTATCATCCTTATAGTGGCGGAGTTTTTCCTCCCCGGTGGAATTGCGGGGGTACTCGGCATAGGGGCGATCCTTGCAAGTATTATGTTGGCAGGGGGCGATATGGTGCAAATGGGAATCTCTCTTTTGATTGCTTTATTCATTGCCGTTGCAACAGTGATTATCTTTGTAAAGGTGTTTGGTAAAAAGATGAAATTTTTCAACAAAATCATTTTAAACGATTCCACCAGCACAGAAAGCGGATATGTATCCAACGCCAATCGATTGGATTTGATTGGAAGAATTGGCGTGACCAAAACGCCGTTAAGGCCATCCGGAACCGTCATCGTGGAGGAAGAAAGAATCGACGCAGTGACAGAAGGCGGCTTTATCAAAGCAGGTGAAAAGGTTAAAATTGTGAAGGTGGAAGGGTCAAGGATTGTAGTAAGAGACATTTCATAATACTTTAGGAGGTAAGAAAATATGGTTATAGGACCAAGTACGATTCTACTGCTCGTTGCGATTGTGGTGGGCATTATCGTTTTAGCTGTATTATTTACATTTGTACCAGTCATGCTGTGGATTTCAGCAATCGCGGCAGGAGTCAGGATCAGTATTTTCACACTAGTAGGGATGAGATTAAGACGTGTTATCCCGAGTCGTGTGATCAATCCATTGATTAAAGCCCATAAAGCGGGCATCACGGTAACGATCAACCAGCTGGAGAGTCACTATTTAGCTGGCGGTAACGTAGACAGAGTGGTCAATGCACTGATTGCGGCTCATCGTGCAAATATTGAATTGACGTTTGAGCGTGCTGCGGCGATTGACCTTGCTGGTCGTGACGTCCTTGAAGCGGTTCAGATGAGTGTTAACCCTAAAGTGATCGAAACGCCGTTCATCGCGGGGGTGGCCATGGATGGAATCGAAGTGAAGGCAAAGGCGCGTATCACGGTCCGTGCGAATATCGACCGCCTTGTCGGTGGTGCCGGTGAAGAAACGATCGTTGCCCGTGTCGGGGAAGGGATTGTATCAACGATCGGTTCATCCGACAATCACAAAAAGGTATTGGAAAATCCGGATTTGATTTCTCAGACGGTCCTTTCAAAAGGTCTGGACGCAGGTACGGCATTTGAGATCCTCTCTATTGATATTGCGGATGTTGATATCGGCAAGAATATCGGAGCGGAACTGCAAACAGAACAAGCAGAAGCGGACAAGAACATTGCCCAGGCGAAAGCGGAAGAACGAAGAGCGATGGCCGTTGCCAACGAACAGGAAATGAAAGCAAGGGTAGAAGAAATGAGAGCGAAAGTTGTGGAAGCGGAAGCAGAAGTGCCTCTTGCCATGGCGGAAGCACTCAGATCAGGTAACATCGGTGTGATGGACTATATGAACCTGAAGAATATTGATGCCGATACAGAAATGAGAGACTCGATCGGAAAGCTGACAGGGGATAAAAAAGATCCGAAGAGTGATAAGTAATCTCCCTTTGTTTAGAAAGGAGTATTCCCAATGGAGCCATTGATCATTGCTATATTGATAGGGATCATCACATCCATATTCAATAAAATGAAACAGCCTCCTTCCAATAAACCCGTGAGGCAAAAGCCGATTCAAACGGCCTCTCCCGCTTCTTCCGAGCCTGTTGGAAGAGGCAGGGAAAGAGGGGAGAGGGAAAGAACCGCACGGAGGGAATCAAGGACATACAGAGAGCCTGTAAAAGAGGCGGTCTCCTCCATCCAAACCCGTTTCGAAGATAAAAAGAAGGAGGCGGAATCTACTTATTCCAGCCTTCAGAAACAAGAAGAACGTTATTCAAGGAAGCTTGAAGCCCACCAGAACCGGGCAAAGAGGATTCGAGAAAATTCGAATCTGATCCTTGATTTCAAAAATGAAGATGATATCGTAAAAGGATTTATTTTTTCAGAGGTGTTCGGCCCTCCGAAATCAAAAAAACGCCATCATCAAAAATAAAAGTGATGAAACCCCTTTTCATTTCATAAATATGAGATGAAAGGGGGTTCTTTTTTTATGGCGAAAAGCTTTTTACAACAGATGCGTAAATGGATGACACAGAAAATGGATTTACCCGAAGATGTCATGATGGACCTTCCTCGCGTCACAATGATTGGACAAATTCATATCTATATAGAAAACCACCGGGGTCTGTTGACCTTCACAGATCGGGAGGTGCGGCTTCTGCTTAAACAGGGTCAACTGTTAATAAAAGGGGAGCAATTTGTCATCAAGATGATCCTTCCGGAAGAAATTCTCCTTCAGGGGAAAATCGTAGAAGTGATCTATTTAGAACAATAGGAGGGACGGATTTGAAGAATCAATGGTTCACCTTTCTGAGGGGAAAGGTATTTGTCAAAATAGAAGGCAGATTAGTCGAGCGGGTCATCAATCAATTGCTCAGGGCCGGCATCACCATATGGAATGTGAAGAGAGCGGGAACGGAAACCATCACCTTTTACTTATCCTTAGAAGATGTACATAACTTCCGAAGAGCGGTACGGGCATCCGAGTGTAAAGTGACATTTCTAAGAGGGCAGGGGGTTCCCTTCCTATTCAAGAGATTACTGAAAAATTCGGGCTTCATGATTGGTGGACTGGCATTCTTCGTCATCGTATTCCTTCTTTCCAATATGGTGTGGGGCATCGAGATCAAAGGTGCGTCACCTCAAACCGAGCACAGTATACGAAAGGAACTGGAGGAGATGGGTGTTTCCAAGGGGAAGATGCAGTTCTCCATCCCCGATGTTGAGAACATTCAGCGTGAGTTATCCTACAGGATGAATAATATCACGTGGGTAGGGGTGGAGTTACAAGGGACAACCTTTCACTTTCAAGTGGTGGAAAAAAATGCACCGGAACCCCCTGAATCCACTGGCCTGCAGCATATTGTCGCCAAAAAGAAAGCCATCATCACCGGCATGTTTGTAGAAGAAGGCGACCCCCAGGTGAACGTTAATGACTACGTCAATAAAGGACAGCTCCTTGTATCGGGTCTGATCGGGAATGAAAAAGAGCCGAAAGGAGTCTCGGCGAAAGCGAAGATACTGGGAGAAACTTGGTACAAAACATCGGTTGAACTTCCGCTGAAATCCCGGTTCATCGTATTCAGTGGAAATGAGAAGAGAAAACATTATGTCGGTTTCGGTTCAGTGAATATCCCGATATGGGGGTTCGGGAAAACGGAATTTAAGGACGTCGTTGTGGAAGAAACGAAAAAGCCACTGCGTTTTTTGAAATGGGAGCTTCCGGTATATTATATTGACCGCAGCATGAAAGAGAAAGAGGACGTGGAAAGGACCTATACAAAATCCGAAGCCATCATGGCTGCGAAAAAGCTTGCCAAAAGCAACCTGGAGTCCTCCCTCCCGGAAGATGCAGAAATCAGAGGGGGAAAAATTTTGCAAGAAAAGGTCGAGAATGGTAAAGTTAGGGTAACCATCCACTTCAAAGTAATAGAAAATATTGCAGAAGGACAACCACTTATTCAAGGAGACTAACGAATGTCAGATGAAATCTTAATGAAATTACAACTTGAAAACCCTAATGAAGCCATCGCTTTGTTCGGAGTTTCAGATTCTCACCTAAAATTAATAGAACAGGAATTACACGTTTCGATCGTAACAAGAGGCGAAGAGTTGCTGGTTTCAGGTAAGGAAGAAGATGTAAGTCTCGCCGTTGATATTTCTGATCGACTGGTGGCCGTGATCCGTAAAGGAATCAACATCGGCCAGCGTGATGTCCATTATGCCATAGAAATGGGCAGACAGGGGACGCTTGAATATTTTACAGAGTTGTACAATGAAGAGATAACAAAGAACGCCAAAGGTAAATCGATCCGGGTGAAAACACTCGGGCAGCGTCAATACATCCAAGCCATCAAGAAGCATGATATGGTGTTCGGGATCGGGCCAGCCGGTACCGGGAAGACCTATTTAGCCGTCGTCATGGCTGTGCATGCCTTAAAGAACGGGCAGGTCAAGAAGATCATCCTGACGAGACCGGCTGTGGAAGCAGGCGAAAGCCTTGGGTTCCTTCCGGGTGACTTGAAGGAGAAGGTGGATCCTTATCTCCGCCCCCTATATGATGCCCTGCATGATGTACTGGGAGCAGAGCATACCGCCCGCCTGATCGAGAGGGGTACCATCGAGATCGCTCCCCTGGCATATATGAGGGGCCGTACCCTTGATGATGCGTTCGTGATTCTTGATGAGGCCCAGAATACTACGAAGGCCCAAATGAAAATGTTCCTGACAAGGCTCGGCTTTGATTCCAAGATGATCATCACGGGAGACCGTTCCCAGGTGGATCTGCCCAGGGGCAGCGAGTCAGGATTGATTTCTTCTGAACGGATTTTAAAAGATGTTAGAGGAGTGTCGTTCATTTATCTCGATCAAGCCGATGTAGTCCGTCATCCGTTGGTCGCGAAAATTATCGATGCCTATGAAACAATCGAAAAATAGACAGTGAGAGATTGCTCCAGTTGATCCATGCCGCCATCATAAGATCCGGCATGGACTTGGATCAATCTTTTTTTGTGGGGCTATACATAGATAAATAAGTCAAAAACTGTTATGATTTTACATAATTACTAAATGCCTTTACATATGGCTATCCGAAATTGTTTATACATATCAGGGGGTTCTTTATGCAAACTCACCCATTTCTACTTAAAATAAGGAGCTTTCTCAGCTACCGATTATTTACCAATCTCTTGTTTGTGCTGCTTGGCATCATTGTTTTCGGTGTCCTGTATGGAAATGTGAAACCGAAAACGCTGGATATTCATTTATATGAAGATGCCCCCACCACGATAAGGGCACCGAAGAAATTCGTCGATGAGGAGGCAACTGCCAAGAAGAAGGAAGAAGCAAAGGCAGAAGTCGCAAGTGTATATACCCCGAAAGAAGGGGCGATCGATAACTCTACTTCGTTGATACACTCTCTGTTGGAAAGTGTAAATGAAGTGAAAAATGAATCGAAACAGCAGGCGGGGGATGAGGAAAATCTGAAGCCGCCAACAAGTACGGATACAACTGAACAGCTGAAGCTTCTGAAAGCCAAATTGCCGAAGGATAAAAATAATAATGTCACCAATAGTTTGAGTGATGACGTGTTAAAAATCCTCCTGGAGGCGTCAGAAGATGATCTTTCCCGTGTAGAGACCATCGTTACCACACAAATGAGAATCATCATGGAAAACGGCGTGAAAGAGGAAGAATTAAATGAAGCGAAATTGAATCTGGAACAACGGATCACCAATTATTCATTTAAAGGTGATTTGTCCACCGCTGCCGTCAAGCTGGGGAAAGTTTCCTTAGAGCCGACGCTTTACTACGATGCTGAAAAAACGGATGAGTTAAAGAAGCTGGCCGAGGCAAACGTGGAAAAGGTTGAAATCATCGAAGGCGGCGTCATCGTAGAAGACGGGGAGCTGATCACACCTAAAACATACAGCATCCTGAAGACCCTGGGGATGGTGGAGGATACATTCTCCTTCAAACCGTATGTCGGACTGGCACTCTTTGTCCTAGTGGTGATAAGTTCACTCTATTATTTCTTCTATACACTTGAAGTCACCGAGGAAAGAAAGCAAAATTACCTGATCCTCACAAGCATCGTATTTGTCATATCACTCTTGATCATGAAGATCGTAGGACTGATCGAGCAGCTGGAAATCAACGACATTGCCTTCATATTGCCGGCTGCGTTCACAGGTATGATATTGAGGATCTTGCTGAATGAAAGGATCGCCATGATGATGGTATTCATCCTATCTGCCTGCTCGAGTATCGTATTCCACCAGCAATTCTCCGGATCCATCGATATCGAAATTGCGATTTATACATTATTCAGCGGTGTGTCAGGTATTCTTTTCCTTGTGAGCCGAAATCAGCGTTCGAATATTTTAAGGGCCGGGATCTACGTAGCGCTTGTCAATATTATGATCCTTGGATTTTTAATCCTATTAAGCGGTACTTCCTATTCGAATAGTGAATATGTGTATTATATTGTATTTGCCCTGGTATCGGGGATCATGTCTTCCATCCTCACGATCGGTTTCCTCCCGTTTTTTGAAGCGGGATTCGGGATTCTTTCCTCCATGAGACTGGTCGAGCTTTCTAGCCCTACACAGCCGTTATTGAAGAAGCTCTTGACCGATGCGCCGGGCACCTATCATCACAGTGTCATGGTGGCGAACCTTGCAGAAGCTGCGTGTGAAGCCATCGGGGCCAACGGGTTACTCGCCAGGGTCGGATGCTACTATCATGATGTAGGAAAGTCCAAACGTCCGCACTTCTTCATTGAAAATCAGCTGAATATGGGGAATCCCCATGACAGGGTATCGCCTGAAACCAGCCGGGATGTTATTATTAGTCATGCTTCAGATGGAGCCCAGATGCTCCGGAAACATAAATTGCCAAAGGAAATCATCGACATTGCCGAGCAGCATCACGGAACGACACTGTTGAAATTTTTCTATTATAAGGCAAAAGAACAAGGGAAAGATGTTAAGGAAGAAGAATACCGTTATCCAGGTCCTAAACCCCAAACGAGGGAAGCGGCCGTCATCAGCATTGCGGATAGTGTAGAAGCGGCTGTCAGGTCGAAGAAATCACCCACCCAGGCAGAAATTCAAAAGCTTGTCCATTCGATCGTACAAGACCGCCTACAGGACGGACAGTTTAACGAATGTGATATTTCATTAAAGCAATTAGAGACGGTGAAAAGGTCGCTATGTGAAACGTTGAATGGAATCTTCCATCCGAGGATCGAGTACCCTGAACTTCAAGCAAAAGGAGAAGAGGCATGACTTTATTAATCGACTTTATTGACGAAACAGAAACAGTATCCGATGAACAGACACAGCTGGTTCAAAATATCCTGAACTTTGCTGCTGAACAAGAGGGGATCGAGGCTGAAAGCGAAGTGTCCGTGACCTTTGTGACCAACGAACGCATCCAGGAAATCAACCGGGAATACCGGTCTAAGGATCAGCCCACGGATGTCATTTCATTTGCCCTCGAAGAACTCGGGGAAGATGAGGTAGAAATTATAGGCGCGGGGATTCCACGCGTTCTTGGGGATATCATCATTTCCATAGACAGAACAAAAGAACAGGCGGAAGAATACAACCATTCCGTCTCCCGTGAACTTGGTTTTCTTGCCCTTCACGGCTTCCTTCATTTATTAGGATATGATCATATGGAAGAAGAAGAGGAAAAGAAGATGTTCAAAAGACAAAAGGACATTTTAGATGAATATGGACTCAAAAGAGACTAAATTCGGCTTATTCCGATTCCTAAAATCCTTTGGATATGCTGCGGAAGGCATGAAGTCTGTCTGGGCAACGGAACAGAATTTCAGAATTCATTCATTCGCAGGTGGTGTCGTGTTCCTTCTTGCCTACCTGCTCTCTGTATGCGCAATGGAATGGGTCATACTGATTATCCTTGTCTTTTCCGTGCTTGCTCTTGAAACGATGAATACAGCCATTGAAAAGGCAGTCGACCTTACTACGGAAGAGTATCATCCCCTTGCCAAGGCTGCGAAGGATCTGGCTTCGGCTGCGGTGCTTCTCTTCGCGATCTGTACTGCGATCGTAGGGACCATCATCTTTCTTCCGAAGCTTTGGGAACTGATTCTCTAATTGGAAAATATTATTGCAAGACCGCAAAATAAAGGCTGCAGGAAAGAAATTATGCGATTTCTTCCCTGTGGCCTTTAATTCATTTGAAAACGTTCTTATACTTGTATAGAATAAGTGGAGCAAAGGACAAAATCGATAAATAGTTTGAATTATCTAACTATTTTATTACAAAATGATAACAGCCCATTTTCTTTTATGAAAATTGTAGTAAAATGAATGTGTAAGGGTTAAAAGGAGAGTTCAATCAATGAATGCAGAACAATTGATACAAGAAGCTAAACTAGCGAGGGAAAAAGCATACGTACCCTATAGTAAATTTAAGGTGGGAGCGGCTCTTCTGTCAAAGGACGGTAAGGTCTATCACGGATGCAATATTGAAAATGCAGCGTACAGCATGTGTAACTGTGCTGAACGGACTGCGTTATTCAAGGCGTACTCAGAAGGTGACGTAGACTATTCGATGATCGCGGTTGTGGCAGACACGGCAAGACCTGTTCCACCATGTGGAGCATGCCGGCAGGTCATTTCAGAACTTTGTCCGAAAGAAATGAAAGTCATATTGACGAACCTGAAGGGCGATGTAGAAGAATTAACCGTAGCGGAACTATTACCAGGAGCTTTTTCACCGGAGGATCTAAATGAGTAATAATATCAGTAACACAGAATACAAATCAGGCTTTATCTCCATCATTGGAAGACCAAACGTTGGGAAATCCACTTTCCTGAACCGGGTCATCGGTCAAAAGATCGCCATTATGAGTGATAAGCCCCAGACCACACGCAACAAAGTTCAAGGAGTTTACACGACCGATGATGCCCAGATGATATTCATCGACACTCCTGGAATTCACAAACCGAAACATAAACTGGGAGACTTCATGATGAAGATTGCTCAGAACACTTTAAAAGAAGTGGACGTCATATTGTTCATGGTGAACGTCGAAGAAGGATTGGGAAAAGGAGATCACTTTATCATAGAGAAGCTGAAAGGTGTAAAAACTCCGGTCTACCTTATTCTTAATAAGATCGACCAGATCCACCCAGACGCCTTACTGCCTATGATTAAACAATACAATGACCTGTTCCCGTTTGCGGCGACTGTGCCTATCTCAGCACTCGAAGGAAACAACGTTGACCAGCTGCTGCAGGTACTGAAGGATCAATTACCGGAAGGGCCTCAATTTTATCCTGCCGATCAGATTACCGATCATCCTGAACGTTTTATCGTTTCAGAACTGATCCGGGAAAAGGTCCTGCACCTGACACGGGAAGAGATTCCCCACAGTATTGCGGTCGTGATCGACAAGATGGAGCGAAAAGATGAGAAGAACCTCATTGACGTCATCGCCACCATCATTGTAGAGAGAGATTCCCAGAAGGGGATTGTCATCGGCAAGCAGGGCTCCATGCTCAAAGAAGTAGGGAAGCGATCGCGGGTGGATATTGAGAACCTGTTGGGATCAAAGGTTTATCTCGAACTATGGGTGAAGGTACAGAAGGATTGGCGTAACCGATCTGCAAACCTCCGTGACTTTGGCTTCAGTGACGACGAATATTGATAATTAACAATATTTAGGCCACATGTTTTAGAGAGAAAATGCTCATTCTAATCACAAGAAAGCTTATGAAGTCTTGCTAGTTTAAATCCAGAAAGGTGGGTTTTTTATGTTAGACTTAACATGGAAATTTTTTTCGCAGACAGGAAGTATCGATACCTATCTCCTTTTCAAGGAGCTTGAGAAGGAGACATTTGATGATCCTTACAGCTTTGAAGAAGAAACAGCGGAAGTAGATTTTCCTTTAACGTGATAAGTTTGTCATCACCCGGGAAGATAGAGATCGGGAGGTGGCTAAATGCTGCAGAAGTGTGAAGGAATTGTCATTCGAACCAATCATTACGGTGAGTCGAATAAAATTGTTACCATATATACACGGGAATTCGGAAAGATTGGATTGATGGCTAGAGGGGCAAAGAAACCTAATAGCCGTCTTTCCGCCATTTCACAATTGTTTACATATGGTTATTTCCTTTTTATCAAGGGAAGCGGGCTGGGTACCCTTCAACAGGGGGAAATGGCAGAGTCCCTGCGGCATGTGAGGGAGGATCTGTTTAAGACGGCTTACGCCACTTACATCGTGGACCTCCTTGATAAGGCAACGGAGGACCGAAAGCCGAATCCCTTCTTGTTTGAATTGCTTTACAAGACTCTTCACTACTTGAATGAAGACTATGACCCGGAAATCCTGATGCATATCTTTGAAATGAAGATGCTCCCTGTAATGGGGTTGTATCCTCATCTGAATGGATGTGCTGTTTGCGGGGAAACCGATGGTGAATTCGCTTTTTCCTTTAAAGAAAATGGATTCATCTGTCATCGCTGTTTAAGTGAAGATCCACATCATTTACCGATCTCACAAAGTACTGTGAAGCTTCTCAGGGTATTTTACTATTTCGACCTCAATCGATTGGGAAATATATCGGTGAAAGATGAAACGAAACGTCAATTGAAGCGGGTAATCAGGACTTATTACGATGAAAACTCAGGTCTGACATTAAAATCCAGGAGGTTTCTGGACCAAATGGATAACCTTAAGGACTTATTCTAGTTACATAGATGCTGCTTGTGATATAGAGAGGCCCATTCACGTTTGTGAATGGGCCTGATTTTTTTAATTAATATTAAAACTTAATTTTCTCTTGCAAAAATGTCTTTACATCACTGATTGGCATTCTTACCTGATCCATTGTGTCGCGGTCACGTACGGTTACTTGACCGTCTTCTACAGAGTCAAAGTCGAATGTGATGCAGTATGGAGTGCCGATTTCGTCCTGGCGGCGGTAACGTTTCCCGATGGATGCCGTTTCGTCGAAGTCGATCATAAGATCCTGGGACAGCTCTTCGTACACTTTAAATGCATCGTCAGAGAGTTTTTTCGAAAGTGGCAGGACAGCCGCTTTGAACGGAGCCAGTGCCGGGTGGAAACGTAATACGGTACGTGAATCGTTCTCTAGTTCTTCTTCTTCGAACGCATCGCATAGGAATGCTAGGGTTACCCGGTCAGCCCCGAGGGAAGGCTCGATGCAGTAAGGTACATATTTTTCATTCGTTTGTGGATCCATGTAGTGGAAGTCCTCATTTGAATGTTCCATATGACGCTTCAGGTCGAAGTCTGTACGATCTGCCACACCCCAAAGCTCACCCCAGCCAAACGGGAATTTGTATTCGATATCCGTTGTCGCGTTGCTGTAATGGGATAATTCGTCCTGATCGTGGTCGCGCAGTCTCATATTGTCTTCGCTCATTCCAAGATTCAGTAACCAGTTTTTACAGAATTCGCGCCAGTACGAGAACCACTCTAGGTCTTCGCCAGGTTTGCAGAAGAATTCAAGTTCCATCTGTTCGAATTCACGGGTTCTGAATGTGAAATTACCAGGAGTGATTTCGTTTCGGAAACTTTTACCGACTTGCGCAATACCAAATGGCATTTTCTTACGCATGGATCGCTGAACGTTTTTGAAGTTTACAAAGATCCCCTGTGCTGTTTCTGGACGTAAATAAATTTCATTTGTAGAAGATTCCGTTACTCCCTGATGGGTTTTGAACATAAGGTCAAATTGGCGGATATCTGTGAAATCGTGGCTTCCGCAATCAGGACATGCAATATCATGTTCTTTGATGATTTCTTCCATTTTTTCGAATGAAAGACCGTCTACAATCATCTCGATGCCCTTTGCTTCCAAGGCATTTTCAATGATTTTGTCTGCGCGGTGACGTGTCTTACATTGCTTACAGTCGATCATCGGGTCATTGAAGTTCCCAACGTGCCCGGAAGCTACCCATGTTTGCGGATTCATCAGGATACTTGCATCAAGGCCCACATTGTAAGGGGACTCCTGTACAAATTTTTTCCACCAGGCTTTTTTAATATTGTTTTTCAGCTCTACACCAAGTGGACCGTAATCCCATGTGTTGGCAAGTCCTCCGTAAATTTCAGAACCGGGGAAGACAAACCCCCTGTGCTTTGCTAAGTTGACTACTTGTTCCATTGACATATAAGTCACTCCTTCTCATCATTTATGTAAATAAAAAAGCTCGTCCTTAGGCGCTTGAGGCCTAGGGACGAGCTTGTTACTCGCGGTTCCACCCTAGTTGATATACATACATGTATACCCACTTTAAAAACGGTAAATAGCTCCGGATTGCCGTCTCCATGCCATCTGGGCTTTCACTGTCCCCAGTCGCTTATCGGTTAGCAAGGATTATTGATCCATCATAGCCTTATTGGTTATAAGATGAAGACATTTTATCATGACAAAGAAATAAAAACAACTAATGATTTGGAGAAGAGAAAAGATTTGAAGTTTCGTTCAAAAGAAGATACTCTTTGTAAAGTGAATTTTAGCTATAGGTTGTCACAAATGGATGATAATATGCTCTTTTCATTTTGGTTAAATAGTATATAATATTTAATATAAAGTATAACATAAATTGTTTGACCGTTAGGTGGTGAGTAACAATCGAACTTAATAAACGTCAGGAACATATCCTGCAAATAGTGAAAGACAACGGACCTATCACTGGTGAACATATTGCGGATCAATTAAATTTAACGAGGGCGACTCTAAGACCTGATCTTGCCATCCTGACCATGGCAGGTTACTTGGATGCACGTCCGAGGGTAGGGTATTTCTATACAGGGAAAACAGGGACACAGCTGCTGACGGAGAACCTGAACAAAATATTCGTCAAGGATTATCAATCGATTCCGGTTGTGGTGAATGAAAATGTTTCCGTATATGATGCCATCGTAACGATGTTTCTGGAGGATGTGGGAACATTGTTTGTCGTGGACGCCAATACATACTTAGTGGGTGTCCTGTCCCGTAAAGATCTTTTGAGAGCGAGTATCGGGAAGCAGGAACTCAGTACGTTGCCGGTGAATATTATTATGACAAGGATGCCCAATATCACGGTTTGTGAAAAAGATGACCAGCTGATCGGTGTGGCGAAGGACCTGATTCATAAGCAGATCGACTCTGTCCCCGTCATCAAAAAAACCGAAAAGGGTGATTTAGAAGTCATAGGCAGGATTACGAAGACCAATATAACAAAAGCATTTGTTGCCTTGGCAGATGAATATTAGAAGGTGGTGAACGATCGTGAAAGAACCGATCATCTATGTAGTATCCGACTCGGTGGGTGAGACTGCTGAATTAGTCACAAAAGCGGCGATTAGCCAATTCAATGGTTCCAATACGGTCATAAAGCGCTTTCCGTATATAGAGGACACCGAACATATCGATGAAGTGATTTCCTTGGCGAAGCTCAATCAGGGGTTGATTGTGTACACTCTTGTAAAGCCGGATATGCGTGCTTACATTAAAGAACAATCTGAAAAGGAAGAGCTCTATGCATTTGATATCATCGGTCCATTAATGGACAAATTTCAAGCTTCCTATCAGAGGGAACCGTTGTTTGAACCCGGGACTGTCAGAAAGCTTGATGACGATTACTTCAAGAAGGTGGAAGCCATTGAATTTGCCGTCAAATACGATGATGGACGTGATCCGCGGGGCATCCTCAGGGCGGATATCGTGCTTGTCGGAGTGTCCAGAACGTCCAAAACGCCTCTTTCGCAATACCTTGCACTGAAAAGGATCAAAGTGGCGAATGTTCCACTTGTACCGGAAGTGGATCCCCCGGAGGAATTATTCATGGTTTCACCGAAGAAATGCTTCGGGTTAAAAATCAGCCCTGAAAAGCTGAATACGATTCGCAGGGAAAGATTAAAGTCTCTCGGACTGAACGATCAGGCGAGCTACGCGAATATAAAACGTATAGAAGATGAACTGACGTATTTTGAAAAAATTACGGACCGCATCGGCTGTCACGTCATTGACGTAACCAACAAAGCCGTCGAAGAAACAGCCAATGTCATCACAAATATCTACCAAAAAGCCAACGATTGATCGGTGGTCATTCGAATGACCGTGTACATAAAAAGATGATTCCCCCTGAAAAATAGAGGGAATCATCTTTTATTTAGTCCATTTATATTAATAAAGTTTCATGAATTTCAAAGCACGAACAAAAACCTTAAAGGAATTAAGTTTTTATAGTGGTCAAACTTGTCCGACTATACTATAATAAAAAATTGTGATAAAAATATTTAAAATAGGTTTAGACTAAACTCTTAAGGAATAAACTAATTATTGTGATATGTCAAGTCTCGTCTGAATTAAAATTCGACAATTTTAATCAATTCTCTGGGAAAGTTCTAAAAGAGAGAAGGATAATACGGAGTGATGTAGAATAGTTAGTATTAGCGAACATAACCCTACCGTATATGTAGACGCGGATGCTTGCCCGGTAAAACAGGAGATCATTAAAATAACAAAAGGTTATGGCTTTAAGATCATTTTTGTTGCTTCCCATGCCCACAGGAAGAACACACCTGATGAAGGTGAATGGGTATATGTGGATAGTTCGAAAGAAGCGGCAGACTTATACATCATGAATCATGTGAAGGCAGGAGATGCCCTGATCACACAGGACATAGGGCTTGCAAGTCTGGTATTACCGAAAAAAGTTTATGCCATCTCTCCCAGGGGAAAAGCCTACAGGGAAGAGAGCATTGTCACGGCACTCGATTATCGGTATGTCGCAGCCAAAGAACGCAGGAGAGGCAACTACGGTAAAGGTCCCAAGCCTTTTACAAATGAAGACAGAGAAACATTTTGTATGTCCTTCGATAAAATCTTGTCGGAAATTGCAGGAGAATCGCAATAAGTACAGAATGGATTAAGAGGGTTAATAAAAACAGGTGATAGAGTATGTCTGAAAGAATCCCTGAAGATAAGTTAAATAATATTTTATCGTCAACCGATATCGTCGACGTTGTCAGTGATTATGTACAACTGAAAAAGCAGGGCAGAAATTATTTTGGTTTATGTCCGTTCCATGGAGAAAATACTCCATCTTTTTCTGTTTCTCCCGACAAACAAATTTTTCATTGCTTTGGATGTGGTGCAGGAGGAAACGCATTTACGTTTCTCATGGATGTAGACGGCCTCAGCTTCCTTGAAGCGGCTCAGAAGCTCGGAGCAAGAGTCGGCGAAGAAATTTCCATCCAAACACCATCATCGGATCAACCGCTTCCCCCTCAAGAGGACGAGAAGCAAATGTTGGAAGCCCACAGCTTATTAAGTAAATTTTACCATCATCTCCTTCTAAATACAAAGGAAGGTCAGGAAGCGCTTGAATATCTGCTTGCAAGGGGCTTTACAACGGAAAGCATCACGAAATTTCAAATTGGATGGTCACTCCCGAGTTGGGACTTCACGGTCAAATTCCTGGAAAAGAGGGGTTACTCCCTTGACCTGATGGAAGCCGCGGGGCTACTCGTCAGAAGGGAAAAGGACGATTCCTTCCTCGATCGCTTCAGGGGAAGAATCATGTTCCCCATTGTGGATGCAAAAGGGAATACCGTCGCATTTTCAGGCAGGACGATCGATGCGGATGATCAGCCGAAATACTTAAACAGTCCTGAAACAAAGATCTTCAATAAAAGCAGCATCCTTTATCATTATCATGATGCACGATCCATGATTAGAAGAAAACAGCAGGCAATATTATTTGAAGGGTTCGCAGATGTTATTTCAGCGAGCGAAGCCGGGGTTGAAAACGGGGTAGCCACCATGGGTACTTCGTTGACAGAACAGCAAATAGGCCTGTTAAAGCGATTAACGGATTCCATCATCATTTGTTACGATGGTGATTCTGCCGGGGTGGAAGCCGCATTCAGAGCCGGAAAGCTTCTTCATAAGCATCAGTTGGACATACGCGTAGCTATAATACCCGAACAATTAGACCCTGATGACTACATTGCCAAATATGGTTCAGAACGATTCCAACAGGATGTAATAGGGGCAAGTTTGACGTTCATGGCGTTTAAGCTTCGGTATTATAAACTGAATAAAAACTTAAATGATGAAGGAGATCGCCTTAAGTATATAGAAGACATACTAAAGGAAATTACTCAATTAAGTAAAGCGGTTGAAAAGGATTATTATTTAAGATACTTGGCTGATGAGTTTGAACTATCGTTAGAGGCTCTTCAACAACAGCTGTCTGAATTGCAAGGGCCGGAAAACCGCGTTCCTAAACCGCCTAAACAGGTCGGTATGCAAGGGAATTTCAAACAATCCACCCAGTCAAGGCTCTTGCCTGCATATCAAACCGCTGAGCGTAGGTTGATTGCTTACATGCTGAAGGATCCGAATACCGCTTATAAGATTCAGGAGTGGCTTGCAGGCACGAACCTCAATATTGATGAGCATCAGGCTATTATTACTTATTTATTGGGTTATTATGAAGAAGGTCTGCCTCCAAGTGCCAGTTCGTTTATCGGGTACCTTCCTGATGAAAGGCTCAGAAGGATCGTGACGGAAATCGAAATGATGTCCATAAGCGAAGAAAGTACGGATCAAGAATTGACAGATTACGTTAACCAGGTGTTAAAACATCAAAAGATGTTGAGAATAAAAGAAAAAGAAGTGGAAAGAAAAGAAGCGGAAAGACTAAAGGATTATAGGCAGGAAGCACAAATAGCAATGGAAATCTTACAGCTGCGTAAGTCTCTATAAAGTTTTGTAAGGAAGTTGGAAGGAGGGGAACAAATGGCTGAAAAGTCAGCGCGTTCCAAACAAATAGCGTCAGAATTAACAGTTGATCAGGTGAAAGAATTTTTAGTTAACCAAGGTAAGAAAAGAGGAGTCCTCACATACGAAGATATTGCCGATAAACTATCCGGCTTTGAATTGGATTCCGATCAAATGGATGAATTCTATGAACACTTAGGTGAGCAGGGTGTAGAAATCGTTAATGAAAGTGACGAAGATGATGATCCAGGTGCCACGGAGTTAGAGAAGGAAGAGGAAGAAGAATTTAATCTAAATGATTTAAGCGTTCCTCCCGGGGTTAAGATAAATGATCCTGTACGTATGTACCTGAAGGAAATTGGGAGAGTCGATTTACTTTCTGCAGAGGAAGAGATCAATCTTGCCAAGCGAATTGAAGATGGTGATGAGGAAGCCAAGCGACGTCTGGCAGAAGCGAACCTGAGACTCGTTGTCAGTATCGCAAAACGCTATGTAGGCCGCGGGATGCTATTCTTGGATCTTATCCAGGAAGGTAACATGGGTCTAATTAAAGCAGTGGAAAAGTTCGATTACCGGAAAGGGTACAAATTCAGTACGTATGCGACTTGGTGGATTCGACAAGCCATCACCCGTGCCATTGCGGACCAGGCAAGAACGATACGTATCCCGGTTCATATGGTTGAGACCATCAATAAGCTGATTCGTGTACAAAGACAATTACTTCAAGATCTCGGCCGTGAACCTGCACCGGAAGAAATTGCCGAAGAAATGGATCTGACTCCTGAAAAGGTTCGTGAAATTCTTAAGATCGCTCAAGAACCTGTATCCCTTGAAACACCGATTGGTGAAGAAGACGATTCTCATCTTGGGGACTTCATCGAGGATGCAGAAGCTCAATCCCCTTCGGAACATGCAGCTTACGAATTGTTGAAAGAACAGCTTGAAGATGTTCTGGATACTCTTACAGACCGTGAAGAAAATGTTTTACGATTACGTTTTGGTCTGGATGACGGCAGAACGCGTACATTGGAAGAAGTGGGTAAAGTGTTTGGTGTTACCCGGGAACGTATTCGACAAATCGAAGCGAAAGCCCTTCGGAAACTGCGCCATCCAAGCAGAAGCAAACGATTGAAAGACTTTTTGGAATAGAACCATCCTTTACTGCCTCTATTGTGCATAGAGGTGGTTTTTTTTGTCCAAATTAAAGGGTTTCCCCTGATCGTTGCCGAATAGACTTAAAGGATGCAACTACAAAAGGTGTGACAAAGTGACCAGAATAAAGAATTCAAAAAAAGAAACCATCATCCATGAAATCCTTCTTTGGAAGCAAACGAAGATGCTGCCTGAACAATATTGTGATTATCTTCTTGCATTATATACAGAAGGGGCAGGAATCGATGACAGAGAATCAGCGGAATATCAGAAGAATCATTTCCTAAAAGGTTTTCTGGTTTCCATTTCTTCGATCTTAATTTCATTATTTGTCATTTATTTTACTGAATTGTCAATCGTTTTGCAAACAGCGATTTTGGCAAGTTTTGTCGGATTATTAATGGGTGTAGGAATTTATTATACTAAGAAACAAATTTCTTCTTTACTTCTCTATGCGTCAGCTGCTTGCATCCTCCTTCTTTCATCCATGGAACTGACGGAAAGGATCTTTGAAGGGCACTCTTTGCCATTATACGTAACCTTGTTTCTGAACTGTTTTATATGGATTGGTGCAGGGATGAAGTGGAAGATGAAGTATTTCACGCTGGCAGGATCGGTAGGAGCGGCCCTTGTCGGAATTTATATATTACTATAACTTCTGAAAATTTAAAAGTTTTTTAAAGTTGAGAAAATTCATGATCCCCTCTTATAATAGGAATGAGAGCGTATTCATAGAGTGTGATGACTATGCTTGAAAGCGCTTTATATACTGTAGAAGTCTGTGGCTTTCAGTCATCAAAGTTAGACAAGGGGGATAAAGATGAATTTCGACTTAACACAAGAGCAAGCAATGATTAGGAAAACGATCAGGGAATTCGCTGAAGAAGAAGTGGCACCTGGGGCGTTGGATCGTGACCGCACAAAGGAATTTCCAAAAGAAATCTTCAAGAAACTTTCTGACCTGGGGATGATGGGGCTTCCCTTTCCGGAAGAATATGGTGGAGCCGGAGCGGATACAGTAAGCTTTGCCATCGTAACAGAAGAGCTCAGCCGTGCATGTGCCTCTACAGGGATCACGTACTCTGCCCATATTTCATTGGGAGGCGCCCCGATCAATTTATTTGGTACACACGAACAGAAACAGGAATACTTAACGCCGATTTGTACAGGGGAATCATTTGGCGCTTTCGGCCTGACTGAACCCAATGCCGGTTCAGATGCGGGGGGAACCCAGACCACTGCTGAAGATAAAGGGGATAAATGGGTCATCAACGGGAATAAATGTTACATCACCAATGCAAGTTACGCGAATCATCTCGCGTTAACGGCGATCACAGGCAGGAACAACGGGAATAAAGAGATCAGTGCCATCATCGTACCTACCAAAGCCAAAGGATTTACGGTCATTGATAATTATGAAAAAATGGGGCTTCATTCCTCCAATACAACTGAGCTGGTCCTTGAGGACGTGGAAGTGCCTAAGGAAAACCTGTTAGGGAAGCAGGGGGAAGGATTCAAGCAGTTCCTTGTCACCCTTGACGGAGGCAGGATCGGAATCGGGGCAATGGCTGTCGGTGTGGCTCAGGCTGCTTTTGACAAGGCTCTTCAATATTCGAAAGAGAGAAAGCAGTTCGGTAAAACGTTATCTCAATTTCAGGTTACGCAATTTAAGCTGGCTGATATGGCAATGAAGATCGAGCTCGCGAGGAACATGGTTCATAAAGCAGCATGGTTAAAGGACCAGGGAAGACCATTTTCCAAAGAAGCGTCAATGTGTAAATTGTACGCGTCTGAAATCAGTATGGAAGTGGCCGACGAAGCCATTCAGATCCATGGCGGATACGGTTACATGAAAGAATACCATGTTGAGCGCTACTTAAGGGACGCGAAACTCCTTGAAATTGGAGAAGGGACATCAGAGGTGCAGAGAATGGTGATTTCAAGGTTGATCGGCTGCCAATAGGGGTAGAATCCTCTATAAGGATAAATGAGCTCTATCGGTCCTCTGGGGGCTGATAGGGCTCATCTATTTTGTTTCATATGGGGTATGTGAGAAGAAACAAAAGATGAAAAACAGGAAAAAAGAAGGAAATGTGTCTAATTTGTGAGAAAGATGGAAAAGTTAATTGATAGTACTTTTACTTTGTCGGTTTTTACAGTAAAATATAAAGTGTTGAAAAGAGCACTATTTTTTGGATGTTGTACATAAAGGAGGTTAAAATCATGAATCGTAATCCAATCATCCCATTCGTACTGATCATGGCCCTTGGAATTGGTCTTATTTTCTTCTTGTCGATTGAAGGCCTTAACAATGCCGAAGATAAAGCGAAGGAAGAAAAGCATGGTGAGACTGCTGGCAAAGAAGGCGAACAAGCTTCAAGCGGGGAGTTCGATCCGGAAGCTAAGTACAAGGAGTCTTGTGTATCTTGTCATGGTGGGAACTATGAAGGTGGCGCGGGTCCAGCTCTTAAAGGAACGAAGCTGTCTAAAGACGAGATCAAAGATAGAATCAAAAATGGTGGAGGCATCATGCCGGCCGGTCTTGTAGCAGATGAAAATCTTGATGCAATGGCAGACTGGATCAAATCACTTAAATAATGAATGATTGAAAAAGGTTCTTTGTCTTTGGGCAAAGGACTTTTTTTATATGGAGAAGTTGGTTAAAATGAGTATCAGATAAGCAGGACCAATAATAATGAGTAAAGGTGAACGAATGAATATCCAACAATTATCAAAACGACTTGAAACCGTTGTTTCATACATACCAAAACAATCAAAAATTGCCGATATCGGTTCAGATCATGCCTACCTTCCTTGCTATGCAGTCAATAAAGGTATCGCTTCTTCAGCGATCGCCGGTGAGGTGGTAAAAGGCCCTTACCTTTCTGCGAAAAAACAGGTGGAAGATGCGGGGTTAACGCGGGAAGTTGAAGTAAGGTTAGGCAATGGTCTGGAAGTCTTATCACCCGGTGAAGTCAATTGTATTACGATCGCCGGGATGGGGGGTGCTTTGATTGCATCAATCTTGGAGGCTGGCAAGGACAAACTGACTGACGGACCAAGATTGATCCTACAGCCCAATGTGAGTGCGAAATCGATCAGGACATGGCTGATGGAAAATGGTTGGGATCTAATCGGTGAGGAAATCCTTGAAGAAGATGATAAGCTATATGAAATTTTGATAGCAGAAAAAGGAGATCCAAGCACCCACTACTCGAAGGAACGTGAAAAAGAATTGCTGCTCGGGCCGTTCTTGATGAAGGATCGAAATGCTGCATTCATCAAAAAATGGAATCAGGAACTCCGACAGTGGAAGAATATCGTGAATAACATGGAAAAAGCAGAGCAGACCGAAGCGTTGGAAGTACGTAAAAATGAGCTTCTGCACAAAATCAAAATGGTTGAGGAGGTCCTGATCTCATGAAAACAGTGAACGGACATGAAATCATTCAGCTTTTTGAAGAGTTCTCTCCGAAATATCTGGCTGAAAGCGGTGATCCGATCGGACTTCAGATCGGTAAGCTGAATGAGAAGGTCGAAAATGTCATGATCACACTGGACGTGCTGGAAAATGTCGTGGATGAAGCGATCAAGAATAATGTCAAATTGATCATTGCCCATCATCCGCCATTATTTCGACCACTGAAATCTTTACAAACGGATACGTATCAGGGAAGAATGATTGAGAAGCTGATCAAACATGATATTAGCGTATATGCTGCCCATACCAATCTTGATGTGGCGGCAGGCGGTGTGAATGATCTACTCGCTGCTAAGCTTCAATTACAGGATCCTTCTGTACTTGTTCCTACCTATCAGGAAGAAATTCGTAAATTGGCGGTTTATGTGCCGAAAGAACATGCAGGGGAACTGAGGGAGGCTTTAGGGAAAGCCGGAGCAGGACATATCGGTAATTATTCCCATTGCACCTTCTCCTCTGAGGGACAGGGGAGATTCCTGCCCGGGGAGGGAACAAATCCTCATATAGGAAAACAGGGCGCCCTTGAAGAGGTTTCAGAAGAAAAGGTGGAGACGGTTTATCCGGTTTCCCTGGAGAAAAAAGTATTGAAATCCATGTTTACCCACCATCCATATGAAGAAATCGCCTATGATATCTACTCCCTGGAAAACGGTTCTAATGCCCTTGGACTGGGCAGGATCGGCTATTTAGCAGAGGAGATGAGCCTGAAGGACTTTGCACTGTTTGTAAAGAAAACATTAGGCATGGATGGAATCAGGTTGATTGGGGACGGGGACGCAAAGGTGAAGAAAGTGGCGGTACTCGGCGGAGATGGTAATAAGTTCATCGGAAAAGCCAAGAGACAGGGTGCCGATGTGTTCGTTTCCGGTGATATCTATTATCATACGGCCCATGACGCCATGATGATGGGGCTAAATATTGTGGATGCAGGCCATCACATTGAAAAGGTGATGAAAGAGGGAGTAGCCGCTCATTTAGCCAAAAGATGCTCGGAAAAAGGGTTTATTGTCAATATATTTGCTTCGAAAGCAGAAACGAACCCCTTTACGTATATGTAAAAAAGAAAGGCCCCTTGAGATTTCGCAAGGGGCCTTTCAGCATTCTTATTTGGTTCCCATTTTCGCTTTCCTGACTTTAGGGAGTATCTTATTTAATGGGACATTGCGCTCTCTTGTCCATGTGGACTCGTCATTTGGATCAAAAGCTTCCAGGAATTTAATGACTTCCTTCACAATCGGTGTTGGAGTGGATGCACCGGCAGTGACAGCGACGACACCCGCATCTTTGATCCATTCTATATCGAGCTCGCTGATGTCTGAGATGCGGTGGGCAGGTGTACCTGCGATATCCATCGACACTTGTGCAAGGCGATTGGAGTTATTGCTCTTCGGGTCGCCGACGACGATAAGGACATCTGCATCCCCTGCCTGCTCTGCCACTGCTTCCTGTCGTACTTGGGTAGCCAGGCAGATTTCTTTGTGCAGCTCGACATGAGGATACATTTCCTTCACTTTATCCATCGTATCAAGTACATCCCATTGACTCATGGTTGTTTGGTTCGTCACGATGATCTTATCGTTGTCGATGGACAGCTGTTCGACGTCGTCGGCTGTTTCGACGAGGTGAACGATTTCGGGTGCGACACCGACTGCGCCTTCAGGCTCGGGATGCCCCTTTTTCCCGATATAAATCACATCATAGCCCTCGGCTTCTTTGGCCCGGATCAAATCATGTGTCTTTGTGACGTCGGGACAGGTAGCATCCAGTGTAACCAACCCTTTTTGCTTCGCGATTTCTTTCACCTCAGGAGAGACTCCGTGGGCGGTGAAGATCACCGTTCCTTCATTCACCTGTTCAATGATTTCTTTTCTATTGCTGCCATCGAGAGTGATGATACCGTCTTCTTCAAACGCATCCGTTACATGTTTGTTATGGACGATCATCCCCAGAATATAAATTGGACGAGGAAGCGATTTGTCTAATGCGGCATTTCTAGCAATGACCATTGCATCTACCACACCATAACAATAGCCTCTCGGAGTAATCTTAATAATATCCATCAATAAATATCCTCCTACATGAGAGAGTCTTTTGTCTTCATTATAAAGGAGAAAGGTCCGTCTGACAAAGAGAACGAAGTGAAGGATCATTTTCACATGAACAAGTGACACATGTTTTTTACTTTTATACCCAAAAAATAATCCCTGTCAGGTGATGGAATACCTTTAGGGATGCGACTTTTATATATATAGTTTTGGTTTTGGATGTGATTTAGCCGGTGCCTCATCATCCCAATCTTCTTCATCAGTGATTTTTACAGAAGGTTTCTTTTTCTTTTTTTTCTTTACAGGGATTTCTGCTTCGGGGATTTCTTCACTTTCCTCACTTTGAACCTCTGTCGATAGGTCATCAGGCGTTTCAGCAGACATATCCTTAAACCCGCGGTACAGCTTCCAAAGAGAAGGAATATTTTTGACCATCGGACCATATTGCTGAAACATCGGGCCCAACTGCTGGGCAGTCTGCAACATTTGTTGAGTGTTGGACAGAAAGGAATTGACATTGCCGGGATTCAAGAGAGATTGCATGATTCCCCCAGCTGCCTGAGGTGATCGCTCGAATCCGGTTTCACCTGCAGAAGACCTCGTAAATTGTTCCAGAAGTCCTCCACCGCCTGCATTGCGGTTTTCCCCTTTTTTCAGGAACTTCGACAGCAACCCTTTGCCTTGCCCTCTGCCTCCTCCTCTTTGATTCATTCCCATATTAAAGCCTTGTTTAGGAGTTTGCCTTCCAAATTGAAAAGGCGGGGGCTGTGTCTGTCCCATCCCGAAATGATTCCTGCCAGACTGCTGCTGCAATCCGAACCCGTTACCTTGCCGTTGACCCAATCCGAATGTATTCATCCCGGGTTGCTGTAACCCGAATCCGTTCCCCTGGCGCTGTCTCATTCCGAAAGGATTTCTCATATCCTGACCCTGATTTCTCATTCTTCTAGGCGGCATCATGACAGCCTCCTTTCATTTCAATAAATTCGTTGTCACTATAGAGTATGCAACAGGTTAAAAAAGGGTATTGTGACAATAACATCTGAAATAATATCAAGTTGACCTAGATGTTTTGCTGAAAATTGATTATAATGGTTAGATGTTCTTTAAATATCACGCTTCTAAACGTTAAAATAAAATCACTGACAACTAAAAAAGTGATCTATACATTTTATATAAATCTGTGGTGATGATGTGAACGGCATAGACATCCATCCCGATGACAGCGTAAATAAAAGGATATGAAGATAAAAGGAGATGTACTCAATGAAAAAGAATTTATTTCTGCAATTTGGATTTCAGTCTTTCATCAATGAAGCTGTAGAAGAACTGGGTTTCTATGAACCAACTGAAATTCAGAAGAAAATGATCCCTCTGATCTTAAAGGGACAAAGTGCGATCGGTCAATCTCAGACGGGAACGGGGAAAACCCACTCGTATCTATTACCGATCATCGAAAAGGTGGATGCAGCTTCTGAGCAGGTACAAGCTGTCATCACTGCACCTACCCGTGAATTGGCACAACAGATTTATCAGGAAGTACTTAAGATTACGAAGGATACTGAGATCGTATCCCGTTGCTATATCGGGGGAACGGACAAACAGAGAACGATCGAAAAGTTAAAGCATCAGCCTCATATCGTTGTCGGTACGCCGGGACGAATTAATGACCTTGTAAAGGACCAGGCACTATTTGTCTATACAGCGAAGCTTCTTGTGATCGATGAAGCTGATTTGATGCTCGATATGGGATTCATTGAAGATGTGGATCAAATTGCGGCGAAGATGCCTGAGAAACTACAGATGTTGGTGTTTTCTGCCACAATCCCAGAGAAACTGAAGCCGTTTTTGAAGAAGTATATGGAAAATCCACAATATGCCCACGTGGAGCCGGAACAGCTATCGGCCAAAAATATTGAACACGTGATCGTCCCTTTGAAGAGCCGTGATAAAACCAATATGCTTTACAATATTTTAGTGGAAATCAATCCTTACTTAGGGATCGTGTTCACCAACACGAAGCAAAAGGCGGATGAAGTAGCGGATGCCCTGATTGCCAAAGGATTGAAGGTCGGCCGTATTCACGGTGATCTTTCCCCTCGTGAACGTAAGAAAATGATGAAACAAATAAGAAACCTTGATTATCAATACATTGTGGCAACAGACCTTGCAGCCAGAGGGATCGATATCGAAGGGGTCAGCCATATCATCAACTATGAACTGCCTCAGGATCTGGATTTCTATGTTCATCGTTCAGGCCGTACAGCACGTGCGGGGAATAGCGGTATTGCCTTCACCATTTATACGCCTTCGGATGAAGATGCGCTGAATCGTCTGGAGAAGCTTGGAATCAGCTTTTCCCATCGGGATATTAAAAAAGGAGAATGGTCCGAGCTGCCTCCTCTGAACAAGCGTAAAAACCGTCAAAAATCGAACGTTGATGAAATCGATGAAAAGGCAAAATCGCTAGTCCGTAAACCGAAATCGGTTAAACCGGGATATAAAAAGAAAATGAAATACAAAATGGATCAAATCAAGAAGCGGGAAAGAAGAATAAAAAACAGAAACAAATAAGGGTTTGAACGTGATTCATTTGTACACATTCGATACTATAAAGAGAGATTTTCTTAGGAGTTGAGAAGAATGGTTAAGATTGGATCCCATGTTTCCATGAGTGGAAAGAATATGTTACTCGCTTCAAGTGAAGAAGCCGTTTCGTATGGTGCGAATACCTTCATGATTTATACAGGTGCACCACAGAACACGAGAAGGAAAAAAATCGAAGACCTGAATATCGAAGCGGGTCTTGCTCATATGAAAGAAAATGGAATAGAGGACATCGTGGTACATGCTCCTTATATCATCAATATCGGAAATACGACCAACCCTTCTACATTCGAATTGGGAGTCAATTTCCTTCGCTCTGAAATGGGGCGCACAGAAGCGATCGGGGCAGGACAGATCGTCCTTCATCCTGGTGCTCATGTCGGTGCGGGAGCGGATCAGGGGATTGCGAAGATCATTGAAGGCCTTAACGAAGTGCTGACAAAGGATCATAAGGTTCAAATTGCCCTTGAGACAATGGCTGGAAAAGGTTCTGAATGTGGGAGATCCTTTGAGGAAATCGCTCAGATCATAAATGGAGTGGAACTGAATGATCGCCTTTCCGTCTGCTTTGATACGTGTCATACACATGATGCAGGATACAATATCGTAGAAGATTTCGATGGGGTATTGGAAGAATTCGATAAAATCGTAGGCATCGACCGCTTGAAAGTTCTTCACATAAATGATAGTAAGAATGAACGTGGAGCGGCTAAGGACCGGCATGAAAACCTGGGATTCGGGCATATCGGATTCAAGGCACTGAATTATATTGTGCATCATCCGCAGCTTAAGGATATTCCCAAGATATTGGAAACACCTTATGTAGGGGAAGATAAGAAAAATAAAAAGCCTCCTTATAAGTTTGAAATCGACATGCTTCGTAATCAAACCTTCGATGAAGAGGTATTGACGAAGATAATGAATCAGTAAAGAGTGGAGGAGGTAGGTCATGTCTCAAGACGTGACCGCCTCCTCTTTTTTTATCGGATGAGCTGCAAAAAGAGCTGGTTGATTTCCTTGGCTTTCTTTGGACCGATGATCTTAGCCAGGTCCTTCACCAATCTGCTTCTCTTCGTATCATCGAAGATATTGATGTTTTTCCCTTTTACGCTCTGAACGATGCTTGTTGCCTGCTGGGACGTGAGAGAAATGTTATATTGTTTTGCATACTTTAATAACTCATCATTTGTAATATGGTTAATTTTGTGATTAATCACATTTTGTAATAGCTTCATGTTTATCACTCCTCAAATGATACATATGTATCTCACATCAAGAAAGTGACACTTTTATTAGAAAATGAGAGAAAGAAACGGACGATGACACGGACTGCCCAAACAAGTGGGCGGTCCCTTTTTGAGTGAAGAACGGAATCATTTACAATTGATGATTCATCCTGTATACTACCCTATGTACTTTTAAATCGTAATGATTCTTATAAAGCGAGATGATATAGATGGATATGACAAATCCAGTGATAAAAATAGAAGATGTGAATTTCCGCTATGAGCGTGAAAGGGTTCTCGAAGATATTAATTTGAGCATACCAAGAGGTGCTTTTCTCGGAATCGTTGGTCCGAACGGTTCTGGGAAATCCACATTACTTAAGCTGGTCCTTGGCCTGCTTCGGGTGAAACAGGGGAATATTGAGCTGTTCGGGATCCCCCAGAATAAATTCAAACAATGGGACCGCATCGGCTTTGTCTCACAGAAGGCAAACAGCTTCAACACAGGATTTCCGGCTACCGTTTATGAAGTGGTGGCAAGCGGTCTGGCGAAAAAGGCAGGATTGTTCAAGCGTGTCTCAGCAGCATATAAGAAAGATGTGATTCAAGCAATCGAATCAGTCGGCATGGGTGAGTTCGCCAAACGGAATATCGGAGAATTATCAGGAGGTCAGCAGCAAAGGGTCTTCATCGCAAGGGCCCTTGTGAGTCAGCCTGATGTATTGATCCTCGATGAACCGACAGTGGGAGTCGACAGCCGTAACGTACAAAACTTCTATGATATGTTAGAAAGGTTGAACAAGGATCTAGGTATCACACTTGTGCTGGTCACCCATGACATCGGGTCGATCTCAAATAAGGTGACACATGTTGCCTGCTTAAATAAACATTTACATTTCCATGGCAAAACAGAAGAGTTTGAAAAGCTCAAAGAAAATCAGCTTTCCTCTTTTTATGGTCATGATGTACATTTTTTGAATCATGATCATGAACATCATCATTCATGATCGATCGGAGGGAAGAAAATGCTTCAAGCTATTTTTCAATATGAATTTTTACAAAATGCATTTCTGACAGGAATCCTTATCGGGATTATCGCTCCGTTACTCGGGGCATTCATCGTGGTTAGGAGATTATCCCTGATTGCCGATGCCCTGAGCCATGTGACGCTCTCAGGCATTGCGGCAAGTCTGTACTTAAGCAAAACGTTGCCTGGATTTTCAGGGTTGAATCCCCTTTACTTTGGAATGGCGTTCTCCGTGATGGGTTCCTTATTCATAGAACGATTAAGAATGGTATATAAGCATTACCAGGAGCTTGCGATCCCGATCATCCTGTCCGGGGGAATCGGGATAGGGGTCATATTCATTTCACTCGCCGACGGTTTCAACACGGATCTATTCAGTTATTTATTTGGGAGTGTCAGCGCAGTCAGCAGGGGGGACCTGTATCTGATTGGCGGGATCAGTGTCCTTGTCATCGGAGTGATTTTCTTATTGTATAAAGAGTTATTCCTTTTATCCTTTGATGAGGATCATGCAAAGGCATCCGGGATCCCTGCGAAGGCGATCCATTTTATCTTCATGATCATGGTCGCCCTTGTGATTGCCGCCTCCATGCGCATTGTGGGAATCCTTCTGGTATCATCTCTCATGACATTGCCGGTTGCCGCGAGTATCAGGATCGCGAACGGATTTAAACAGACGATTGGATATTCCCTTTTATTCGGGGAGATTTCCGTCATCGTCGGGCTAGTGAGCGCCTTTTATTTGAATCTTGCTCCCGGTGGAACGATCGTCATGACAGCCATCTTGATTCTTCTCCTGACGATCCTCATCAAGAAATTGAGGTCGTCGAGTCATTCTTCAAAAGGTGAGGTGTAGGAAATGAATGTAACGGAAGCGATGGATTTGTTAAAAGCAAAAGGATATAAGCATACGGGGAAACGGCAGCAATTACTTGAACTGTTTTCAAGCTCGAATAAATATTTAACGGCGAGGGACGTGCTGGAGTATATGAAAGCCGATTATCCCGGTCTGAGCTTCGATACCATTTATCGTAATTTAAGCCTATTCGTAGAGCTTGGCATACTGGAAGAAACGGAGTTATCCAGTGAAAGGCATTTCCGGATTACGTGTGAAAGTCATCATCACCATCATCACTTCATTTGTATGGATTGTGGGAAAACGAAAGAAATCCATACCTGTCCAATGGAAGCGTTGAAAGAAAATTTAGCTGAAACCGGCTATGATATATCGGGACATAAATTTGAAATATACGGTAAATGTCCACAGTGTCAATAGGGATCCCTCGGGGTCTCTTTTTTCTTGCGAACATCTTCACGTGTTTAACCTTGTGTAAAGGAGGGGAAAAATAGGTAGATAGAAGGAATAGAGGAGATGTAGCCATGAGATCGGCCCCTTTCACACACTGCCCCACCAATAAAAAAAACTGTGTGAGTACGATAGACCTTACGTCTTACCACAGGATCGCGCCTCTTCCCGTAAATGGGAAAGTGGCAAATACGAAAGCAAGGATACACCAGACGCTGAATCAATTTGATCATGTGGAAATAAAGGAAGAAGGGACGCATTATGTGCATGCCGTCTTCACATCCAAATGGATGAAATTCAAGGATGACCTGGAGCTTTATATTGATGAAAGTACCCGCCTATTGCATTTCAAGTCGGGTTCACGCCTAGGGTATTATGATTTCAAAGTGAATCGGAAGCGCGTAGAACGATTTAAATCCTTGTTTAAAAAGGCATAGAAAAAGCCTCGATTCCGAGGCCATTTCTATGATTAGCGTTGTTGCTGCAGCCAGTTCTGTACCCAGGAATCCGCTTCCTTCCAGTCATTCACACGAATGACCCCATCAGGGATCGGTTTTTGATTATAAGGCGTGTTGAATAACAAAACCGGGATGGATAATTCCTCGGATATGGCCACTGCATTATCGTGTTTATCTTCAAAGAAAATATCGACTGCATGTTTTTTTGCAGTGGATATTTTATCGTGAGATCCGATCAATTCGATATGATGATACATAAGGTCCTGTTCATCGAACCATTCCTTCGTAATATCGATGAGGTCGGTTCTTCTTGCACTGATAAAATAAAGTTCGTGCTTCTCTTTCCACTGATCCAGGATCGTTTTTGCGCCGGGAGCAAGGGGAGACTCTTTGTAAATGAGCGGTTCTGCTTCTTTGAACCATTTTCCAAAGGTTTGGGGTGATATGTCCAAAACCTTTGTCAGCTCGTATTGGGTGATGTCCTGTAAGGTTAAATTCAGTTGAAAATGATCATTTATGTGAGGCAGTAAAGATTCAGGTGACGTAACTGTCCCATCAATATCGATTCCAAAACGTTTCATTCTTTATCATACTCCCCTTTATAAAAACTTCTTCAAGTTTATCACATTCCCCCTATTGAAATAACCTCGAAAAACAATTATTCCTTTGAACAGCATACGTGCTATCGCAAGGATAACAAAAATGACAAAGATTAGCATAGTAAAAAAGCTGAACTGACACACAATAAGAAGGCTCCCAAACACAGAAAGTGAGGGATTGCTGTATGAGTGATGAACGACGCGAATTAAATAGCGTTGATCGAAATCTTCAAGATATCGACGTGTATTACGACAATCCGGAAACAGATGTGAGTAGAGATGATTACCGTGAAGAAACAGCAGCAGAAATTGCTGCTCCAATGAATGTGAGCCGCGACTTTGAAGATGATGCCGCAGAAGATGCAACAACATCAGGTCGTGTGTTAGGATACTCTGCACTTGCACTATCCATTCTTTCCTTATTTATTCTCCCGGTCATCATGGGGGCAGCAGGGATTGTCCTTGGGTTTGTGGCAAGACGCAGGGGGGCAGAGATGCTCGGTGCCTGGGCAATCGGAATTGGGGCCGTATCGATAATCGTAGGATTATTTGTACTGCCGTTCTTTTAAACGAAATGGTTTTTCTTGAAATTGGGAGCGTTTCAGGAAATGAAAAAAAAGAGGGCTGATCATTGATCAGCCCTCTTTCATGCATCGGCTTAGACTTGCTCCTGCTCTTTCTTTTCAGCTTCCTGCTTTGCGAAGTACTCTTCTGCAATCTTGTCGATTTCTTTCTTTAATTCTTCCACCATGGTCTCTTCAGGTACTTTACGGACCGTTTTTCCCTTACGGAAAAGGAGTCCTTCCCCTCGGGCACCGGCAATCCCGATGTCAGCCTCTCTGGCTTCCCCGGGTCCATTCACTGCACAACCCAGCACAGCAACCTTGATCGGTGCTTTAATCGTGGAAATATATTCTTCCACCTCATTGGCGATTGAAATCAAGTCGATTTCAATACGACCGCAAGTCGGACACGAAATTAATGTAGCTGCGTTTGCTGCCAATCCAAATGACTTCAATAATTCTCTTGCTACTTTCACTTCTTCGACGGGATCTGCACTCAAGGAAATCCGGACCGTGTTACCGATTCCAAGACTCAGGATGGCTCCAAGGCCAGCGGCACTTTTAACGGTACCTGCAAACAGAGTTCCTGATTCTGTGATCCCAAGATGAAGCGGGTAGTCGAAGGCTTTCGCAGCTTTCGTGTATGCCTCGATGGCTAAATTCACATCAGATGCCTTCATGGATACGATGATGTCATGGAAATCGAGGTCTTCAAGGATTTTAATATGATGAAGGGCACTTTCCACCATTCCATCAGCTGTCGGGTATCCATATTTTTCCAGAATTTTTCTTTCCAGACTCCCTGCGTTCACTCCGATACGAATCGGGATGCCTTTTTCTTTTGCTGCCTTGACTACTGCCTCGACTTTTTCGCGGCGGCCGATATTCCCTGGATTGATCCGGATTTTATCAGCTCCGCCTTCAATGGCTTTCAGGGCTAATTTATAGTCAAAATGTATATCGACAACAAGTGGGATATTGATTTGCTTTTTGATATCAGCAATGGCGTCGGCTGCACGTTCATCCGGGCATGCGACACGTACGACCTGACATCCTGCTTCTTCCAGACGGTGAATTTCTTTAACCGTTGCTTCAACATCATGGGTTTTGGTCGTGGTCATACTTTGGATGACCACTTCGTTATTACCGCCGATCGTTAAATTTCCTACTTTGACAGGACGTGTTTTTGTACGATGTATAATTTCACTCAAGTGTAATTCGCTCCTTTAGAAAGGTTCTCAAAGTTTCATTATAAGTAATACGAAGCTATTGTAACAGTGTTTTGTGTAAAATGACAAGAAATAGGTGTTTAAGAAATGGTCAGGTCATTGATAATTGGGTATTTTGTAGGTTTTCCCTATTTGGATCTTTGCCGGGGGGACATCATTCAATTCTTCAAAGTCGGCGATCACCCGGTCGATGGAGACGGGAATGGATCCATCAAGAAGATCTTCCACAAGGCTCAATACTGTATCACCCGGCTTCACCTCCATTTCCACATATGGAAGGGAGGAGGGGGCTTCACCTCTTTTAACAGGTTCTTGTGGGACGTCACCTTGATTCCCATTCACCAGGGGCTCTGAGGAGGCGACGGTCGCTTCTTTATACAAGAGACGTAACGTCCCCTTATTTAAATCATAATAAACACTGTATAGAAGAATGATAATACCAAAGAAAATTGCCATTCGTTTCATCTATATTTCCTCCCGGTTAATGTGATGTCTGAATGGACCATTGAAGGAGTTGTGTGATGTGAGAGAGAAGCTTCTTCCATTTGTGATCGGTTTACTGCCCATACTGATGGTACTGGGGAATTCCATGCTGATTCCCATTCTTCCTGAGATTGAAGAAAATTTGCATTTAGGGAGCAGATGGTCCGGCTTCATTTTAAGTTCATTTACAATCCCTGCAGCTTTGGTCATCCCCTTTACAGGGATACTGTCTGATCGCTATGGGCGTAAACGGTTGATCAGCCTTTCGTTATGGATCATGATTCTTGGAAGTATATTGTGTATCTTCAACGGAGGGGTCATAAGCCTTTTTATGCTCGGCAGAGGACTGCAAGGTGTTGGAGCAGCAGGGACGATGCCTCTCGCCATGGCATTGATCGGTGATCTTTATCATGGGGATGAGCGCTCAAGGATGCTTGGTTCATTGGAGGTATTCAATGGTATCGGAAAAGTGGCGGCCCCACTTATTGGTGCCACCCTCGCCCAACTTGTTCTTTGGGATCAGTCATTTTGGGTGTTCCCCGTGATTTCACTAGTGATCTTAGTAGGTCTGAGACAAACAGTCGAATCAACTAAAGGTGTTCGGAAATTGGATACGAAAGCATTCTCTGCCGTTTTTATTTCAAAGGGGAGGCTGCTGATCCCTCTCTATTTCATCGGAGGAACCGGCTTATTTTTATTATTCGGCATTCTCTTCTATCTTTCCTACCATATTGAAAATACTTTTCATATTGATGGATTTTTCAAAGGATTTTCGTTCATTTTTCCCCTTGGGGCGATGACGATCTGTTCGTATTGGTGCGGAAAAAGATTGAAGACTGATGAGGAATTGGGTTGGACCTATTTGAAATGTGGACTAATCACGATGAGCATCCCTTTAGGATTATTGATCTTTTTTTCTTCATTGGGATCTTTGATGTTTTTTCTCACCATAAGCTTTGGGGGATTGGGGCTGATACTTCCTGTTATCAATACGTTCATAACGGGAAGCGTATCTGAAAAAGAAAGGGGGATGGTTGTCAGCCTTTATGGTGCTGTAAGATTTGGCGGTGTGGCGTTGGGCCCGGTTGCCTTTGGCGTGTGGAGGGAGGATCCAACACACATGTATATCATCACATTTGGGTTCACATTGATGAATATCCTCCTATTTGCATTTCTTTCTATTCGGACAAAAGGGGAGGTCCGAACTGAAATCCAATAGACCGTTCAATGAACAAAAGTCCCCGTCAAGTGGAGACGGGGACTTTGTTTAATGGCGTATTTTCCTTTGAGGGATTTCCTTCACTACTAAATACAAGATGACGGTAATGACAAACCAGTCCAATATTGGAGCAGCGGGGATCCTGGTTTGTAATAATTCCATTAGGGTAAAAAATACGGTAGAAACCGTAGCCGAATAGGCGGTGATACGAAAGCTTTGGCGGTATGGTACATTTCGTTTCATTACATTTGCAAAGGTAACACCGATGAGGGCGAAAATGGTTATTTTTAAAAATGTCATTCCGGAGGTGAATATGTAAAGAATGCTTAATGCCACAGGGATCAATATCCATTTCAGATCTTTGAGTGAATTCAGGATATCGAGTAACCCATCCTCTGTTACAGTGCTATCACCAAACAACGTATAAGATGAGGATTGAACATGTCCCTGGCTGATGACCACAAAGTCATTCTTTAGGAAGGCAACCGTATTTTCATTCCTGTCCAGGTTACCTTCTTTCATTTGCCCGGTATCATCCAAGATGATAGTGATGCCTTCTTTCTCGAGGGTCACGGGTCCTGACTGATCAGAGGATAAGGAGCCATTCTCGATCGAAAACGATGGCAGTTCTTTATCCAGTGAATCTCTTAATGTATCAAGGGCACTGGTTGCGAACGATACAAATTGTACAGCCACAGGAATGATGGATATAAGAGCAAGCAAAAAAATGAAACGGATTGTCTTCCCAATACCCTGGAAACGGAATTTTGCAATATCTTTAGGGGAATAGATACTTTTATACAATTGCTGAAATACATTCATTTCGATTATTTCTCCTTTCGTGCATACCCTATCTATTTTAAGCTTGACTTTATACTTTCATCAAGTAAGTACTTTGGAAATAATTTAGAATTAATATTATTTGTAACATAAATGCAATAAAAGTCGACTTTTATTAACCTATTGTAAATTTGGAGTAAAAAGTATTTACGTAAGCCCCGTAATATATTAAAAATGATATGGGGTTTTTGTTGTTTAATGTCGAAAATATATGTAGGGGTTGAAAAAATGGAATTAAATTGGCAGGAAATGTTGTTTCAGTTCTTTGGAGGACTAGGTATTTTCCTCTTTGGGATAAAGTATATGGGGGACGGCCTTCAGAAGTCAGCGGGTGAACGCCTTAAGGAAATCCTTGATAAGTTCACGACCAATCCGTTCATGGGTGTGTTGGCTGGGGTTTTTGTTACAGTCCTGATCCAGTCGAGCAGTGGTACGACAGTAATCGTAGTCGGGCTGGTAAGTGCAGGTTTCATGACCCTCAGACAAGCGATCGGTGTCATCATGGGTGCCAATATCGGTACGACGGTGACTGCCTTCATCATTGGTGTGGACATTGGGGAGTATGCTCTTCCAATCATTGCCTTGGGTACCATCCTGTTATTCTTCTTCAAGAATAAAAAAGTCCACAACGTTGGACAAATGATCTTTGGCTTCGGTGCCTTATTCTATGGGCTTGAATTAATGGGTGGGGGAATGAAACCTTTACGCTCATTGGAAGCATTCCATGATTTGACGGTCAGCATGAGTGATAATCCGATTCTTGGAGTGGTCGTCGGTACATTGTTCACCGTTATTGTACAAAGTTCATCTGCCACGATCGGTATCCTTCAGGAGCTATACAGCTCAAACCTTGTTGACTTACAGGCAGGACTGCCTATTTTATTCGGGGATAATATCGGGACAACGATCACAGCGGTATTGGCTGCACTGGGTGCGTCAGTTGCTGCCAGACGAGCTGCGGCGGTTCATGTACTCTTTAACTTAATCGGAACAACCATATTCTTGATCATATTGCCGTTATTCTCAAAGTTTGTCGTATTTCTACAAACTACATTCAACCTGAATGAGCCTATGACGATTGCATTCGCTCATGGTACTTTCAATATAACGAATACCATCATTCAATTTCCGTTCATCGCCGTATTGGCGCTGATCGTAACGAAGTTGATTCCGGGTCAGGATTCTATCGTGGATTATAACTCTAAACACCTGGATCCTGTATTCATCGAACAATCTCCATCCATTGCGTTGGGCCAGGCAAAAGAAGAAGTTCTCCGCATGGGGACATTTGCCGTAAAAGGATTACAGGAAACAAATGAGTTCTTAAAGACAAAGAGCTCAAAAAATTCAGAAGCAGCTTATCAAATTGAAGGTGCCATCAATAATCTTGATAAGAAGATCACGAACTATCTTGTTGATCTATCATCTGCTTCCCTCTCGGAATCTGAATCCGAGCGTCATTCGATCCTGATGGATACGGTCCGGGATATTGAACGTGTGGGTGATCATTTTGAAAACATTGTTGAGTTAGTTGAATATCAGCAAGCAAACAAAGTGAAAATCACCGATGATGCCATGTCCGATCTTGAAGTCATGTTCAATTTGACGATTGAAACAGTTGAAAAAGCGATCAAGTCCTTGGATTTGAACGACACTGAAATTGCACGAGAAGTGGCTGAGAAGGAAGATCAGATCGATAAAATGGAACGTAAGCTAAGGAAACAGCATATCCTGCGTCTGAACGAAGGGAAATGTTCGGGTCAAGCAGGTATCGTATACGTAGATATCATCAGTAATCTAGAACGTATTGGAGATCATGCCGTCAATATTGCTGAGGCAGTATTGGGAGTAGAATAAGTTTCTTTCCTGACCTCTTTGGAATTTGTCAAAGGGGTCAGTTTTTTTTATACTCAAAAGGGGGTGTTGAAACGTGGATATCGTTTATTGGAGTATCATTATCATATTCATGATTTTATCGTTTGTCGGGCTTGTGTACCCGATTTTGCCAAGTGTCGTTTTCTTAATGGGCAGCTTTCTGCTCTATGGGGTGTTTTTCAGCTTTGAACCATTCAGCTGGTTGTTCTGGACTGTACAGATCCTGTTTGTTGCCCTCTTGTTCGGTGCCGATTATATGGCGAACCTGATCGGTGTCAAAAAGTTCGGAGGCACGAAGGCAGGAATTTGGGGAAGCACAATCGGGCTGCTCATTGGTCCATTCGTCATCCCAGTCATAGGAATACTGATCGGACCCTTCCTCGGAGCCGTCATAGGCGAATGGGTCGTTCACCGTTCCAACCTGAAAACTGCAGTTAAAGTGGGGATAGGATCCGTCATAGGTTTCATCTCAAGCGTCTTCACAAAAGGATGCATTCAAATCGTCATGGCCGTGTATTTCTTTATGGTCGTGTGAAGAGACTCCTCACTATTTAAGATGACCTGCATTACATGAAATATATTTAATGTTTATTGGGCATTTTATTTCTTGTAAGAAAAAAGTGAGAGATTGAAGGCAAAATATTTGAACAGATATAGTAGTTTTGGTAATCTTATACTGAAACGACCTGAATATAGCTATTCAGGAAACTATACATAGGGAGGAATTTATAATGGCTTACGAATTACCGCAATTACCTTACGCATATGATGCATTAGAACCTCATATCGACAAGGAAACAATGAACATCCACCACACAAAACACCATAACGCATATGTGACGAAAGTAAATGATGCACTTCAAGGACACGACGATTTATTAAGCAAATCCATTGAAGATCTTGTTTCTAACTTAGATGCTGTTCCTGAAGGTGCTCGTACGGCAGTTCGAAATAATGGTGGCGGTCACGCTAACCACTCTCTATTCTGGACGGTATTATCACCGAATGGTGGAGGCGCTCCATCTGGAGAGCTGGCAGATGCCATCTCTTCCAAATTCGGAAGCTTCGATTCATTCAAAGAAGAATTCGCAAATGCTGCTGCAACACGCTTCGGCTCAGGCTGGGCTTGGCTTGTAGTAAACAACGGTGAATTGGAAGTAACAAGCACACCAAACCAGGACAGTCCTTTAATGGAAGGGAAAACGCCTGTTTTAGGTCTTGATGTCTGGGAGCATGCTTACTACCTGAACTATCAAAACCGTCGTCCTGATTACATCAGTTCATTCTGGAACGTTGTAAACTGGGATGAAGTAGCGAAGCGTTATTCAGCTGCAAAGTAATAAAGTACAGGAAGAGAGGTTCTTTCAGGAACCTCTCTTTTTTTTGTATAAGTTCCTCCCCTTTTTCACAAGATAGGGGTACGTTAAAGGGGAGTTTTACATATGAGCAGCTTTAAAAGAATATTAGGTGACATTGATTTAACGAAAGATCTGACTTTGCTCCTGTTGATCGGGGGGTTATACTCCTTGAGTATCGCCCTTTCGAACACATTTGTGAACATCTACTTATGGAAGCAGTCTGGTGAATTCATTGATTTGGGTGTCTATAATTTAACCGTTGTCATCTTTCAGCCCCTTACATTCATTTTAGCTGGAAGGTTGGCAAAGAAAGTGGACCGGGTGATTGTCTTACGCTTCGGTGTTATTTTTTTGGCTCTCTTTTACATATCCGTATTGGCATTCGGAGAATCGGCAGAAGATTATCTTGTCGTGTTGGGAGCGTTACTTGGGATCGGCTATGGTTTTTACTGGTTAGCCTTCAATGTCTTAACCTTCGAAATCACCGAACCTGAAACAAGGGATTTCTTCAATGGCTTCCTTGGTACTCTGACGTCTGCCGGGGGAATGATCGGACCGATCCTCGCCGGTTTCATCATTTCAAGGTTTGCTTCCTTCAAGGGGTATACCATTGTATTCGGAATCTCTCTTTTGCTTTTTTTTATCGCAGTCATTATGAGTTTCTTTCTTAGGAGGAGGCCGGCATCCGGACGCTATCTCTTCCTCAGGATCCTGGAGGAAAGAAAGCACAATCACAATTGGCGCTTCATCACAAATGCCCACTTTTTCCAGGGGCTGAGGGAAGGAACCTTCATCTTCATCATTTCGGTGTTTGTCTTCATCAGTACGGGAAGTGAATTTGCCATCGGTACCTTTGGCTTGATCAACTCGGGCATTGCCTTTGTAGGCTATTATGTCGCTTCCCGGGTCATAAAGAAAAACCTGAGAAAGAGGGCTATTCTTTTAGGTGGAATTCTTCTTTATCTCGCCATATTCCTGATTGTATTCGATGTCACGTATACGAAATTATTGCTTTATGCAGGGATCATCGCCATTGCCTATCCCATCCTGCTCGTCCCTTATATCTCAATGACATATGATGTGATCGGTACGGGATGGAATGCAGCTGAAATGAGGATCGAATACATTGTGGTCAGGGAAATCTTCTTGAACCTGGGTAGGATTGTATCGGTTCTTGCCTTCATCATAGCCGTGACCTTCTTTAATCAGGAAGAAAGCATCCCGATACTCCTATTGATACTTGGGGCTGGACATAGCCTGATTTATTTATTTGTACGTAAAGTCGTGCTGCCTTTATAAGGGACTTAATACAAAGAGAGGGAAAGATTTCCTCTCTTTACTTATGGCTAGATTATCCTTGAAATTTTCTATAAAATAAGGGGAGGGTAAAGATGATTCTGTTTCCTCCTTGTTAGATATCCAATCAACCGGGAACGAAACAAGGACAGAGAGATTTTTACATAGAGGAAGGGCTGGAAGACTTGAAAAAAAATAAGAGAAAAAGAAAGACGCATGTTCCCGTCAGGATGAATCTGCTGTTTTTTGCCGTGTTCTTATTATTTTCCCTTCTTGTACTTAGACTTGGACTTGTTCAGATCGTGAATGGGGAGAGCTATAAAAAAGAAGTGGAAAGAACGGAAGATGTCGTGGTCAATACAGGTGTGCCACGAGGGAAAATGTACGACCGTTATGGGAATGTGATCGTCGATAATATTCCGCTGAATGCCATTACATATACAAGGGCAAATAATACGAAAATCGATGAAATGATCGAAGTCGCGTCCAGGCTATCCCGGTTTATCGAAAAAGATACGGGAGACGTGACTGAGCGGGACAAAAAGGACTATTGGATCATCAAGCATCCTGAAGCAGCGGATGCAAAAGTATCGGACGGGGAAGTCAAAAAGCTCCAAAGCAATGAAGAACTTTCTGAAGAAGATGTGAACAAAAAAGTGTATCAGATGAGGCTCGACCGGATTACCGAGAAAGAGCTTGATTCCCTCACTGAAAATGACCTTGAGATCATCGCCATTTATCGTGAGTTCTCCAGTGGCTATGCGCTGAATCCTCAGATTGTGAAGAATGAAGGAGTCACTCCGGAAGAATTCGCAACGGTCAGTGAGCATCTGAGTGAACTTCCAGGTGTCAACACGACGACGGATTGGAAGCGTTCCTACGTATTTGATGATACGTTACGGACCATTTTAGGGAACGTGTCCTCTTCAAGGGAAGGATTGCCAAAGAATTTGGTGGATTCCTATTTAGCTCAGGATTATAACCGGAATGATCGCGTAGGTAAGAGCTATGTGGAACTTGAATATGAAGATGTCCTTCAAGGACAAAAGGAACAGATCAAGAACGTCACCAAAGGCGGGAGTGTGCTCGAATCCGTCCTTGTTCAAGAAGGACAGCGAGGCAAGGATATCGTCCTTACCATCGATATGGAACTTCAGCGGGAAGTCGAAAAAATAATCGAAGAAGAATTAAGCAAACAGATTGTCCACCGGAACGCATCTCCGGATCTTGACCGGGCATATGTTGTCATGATTGACCCGAATACCGGGGAGATCCTGGCGATGGCTGGTAAACAATATGTCAAGAACCCTGAAACGGGCAAATACGAAATGCGGGATGCTGCACTGGGAACCTTTACATCTTCCTATGAAGTAGGTTCTGTTGTGAAAGGTGCAACGGTATTAACGGGATATATGACCGGGAAATTGACGCCGGGTGAGGTTTTGATTGATGAACCGTTAAGGATCAAAGGGACTAATCCGAAAACATCCTGGTTCAATAAATACCAGCAAATCCCGATGACCGATTTATACGCATTGGAGAAGTCTTCCAACGCCTACATGTGGAAGGTTGCCTTGAAAATTGCCGGTGGCCGGTATATACCGAATGAGCCGATTGTAAACAATCCTGCAGCGTTCGATGTGTTCAGGAATCACTACGCTCAATTTGGTTTAGGTGTCCCGACAGGCATCGACCTGCCCGGTGAATCTGCCGGTCTTACAGGAACCAAAACAGATCCCGGGTTCTTACTGGACTTGGCGATCGGTCAGTTTGATACGTACACTACCATGCAGCTGGCACAATATGTTTCCACCATCGCCAACGATGGTTACCGTGTACAGCCTCATATTATGAAGGAAATAAGGGAACCGACCAACGAAAAGGAAAGCCTCGGTCCCATCCTTTTCGAGAAAGAGACGAATGTATTAAATCGCATCGATGCGACACAGGAACAGATCGAACATGTCCAAAAAGGTTTCTATCGCGTTTACCATAACCCTGAAGGAACGGGTTACTTATTTCATGACGCACCGTATAATGCAGCAGGTAAATCCGGTACAGCTGAGACGTATATTGACGGGGAACTGAGTTATAACACCACGTTGATTGGATATGCGCCTTACGATAATCCTGAGGTGGCATATGCGACTGTGGTGCCGGCCTCTCATATACAGGCAAGCGGTGTGGCAGATCCATATGTGAATAAGTACATCTCAAGACGGGTGATGGATAAGTACTTTGAATTAAAGAAGAAGCGTGCCGAAGAAGAGAAAGATCCCACTTCTGTAAACAAGAAAGTCGAGAATGCGGAAGAGGCAGAAGAGCAAATGCAGAAGGAAAGAGAACAGAATAACTAATTTAACAAGCTGATTCATGGGAAAATGGTTCCATGAATCAGCTTTTTTATTGTGCATCATACCATCAAGCCACAAATAGGCTTCTTGAATTCATGAAAAAAAGACATTTTTTTATGATCATACATAATTTATCACACATTGCTTAATACTACTGTTAATAAGGGTTTGAAGCATTTATGACCGCGAAATCATAAAGAAAAATGTCGAATTTACAAAACCTTTACAATCGATTAAAACACAATTAACACTCATCTATTAATCTAGTACTCGTAGGACAAAACAACCAATATCTTAGGGGGAATTAAAGAATGAAGAACTTCAAGAAATACGGTCTGCTTTTAATCATCGCAACGCTCGTGGCATTTGCCGCTGCATGTGGGAATGGAAGCAGTACAGATGAAAATGCTGGAGACGACAATAAAGATTCAGAAACAGCTTCTGGTTCAATCGTAGTTTCAGGTTCTTCTGCAATGCAACCACTTGTTGCAGCAGCAGCTGAAGAATTCATGGCAGAAAATCCGGATGCAGACATCCAAGTTAACGCTGGAGGATCTGGTACAGGATTATCCCAAGTTTCTGAAGGATCAGTTCAAATCGGTAACTCTGATGTATTCGCTGAAGAAAAAGAAGGAATCCCGGCGGACGAGTTAGTTGACCATAAAGTAGCGGTTGTAGGTATGACAGCTGCAGTTAATCCTAATGTTGGTATCGAAGACATTTCTAAAGAAGATCTTAAAAAAGTATTCACTGGTGAAATCAAGAACTGGAAAGAGCTTGGTGGCAAAGATCAAAAGATCACTCTTGTAAACCGTCCTGACTCTTCTGGTACTCGTGCTACATTCGTGAAATTCGGTCTTGATGGAGAAACTCCTGCTGAAGGAATCACAGAAGATTCTTCAAACACTGTTAAGAAAATCATCAGCGAAACAGATGGAGCAATCGGTTACCTTGCTTTCTCTTACTTCACAGATGACAGCGTGACTCCACTTGCAGTTGATGGTGTGAAAGCAACAGACGAAAACGTACAAAAAGGTGAATTCCCAATCTGGGCTTATCAACACTCTTACACTAAAGGTGAAGCGGAAGGTTTAGCTAAAACATTCCTTGACTACATGATGAGTGAAGATGTTCAAACTGGTTTATTGAAAGACCAAGGCTACATCGCTTCTACAAAGATGGAAGTAGAGCGTGACGCTGAAGGGAAACAAACAAAGAAGTAAATGATGATGCAATTAAATAAATTGATAGGGTAGATGCTCGAGGGCATTTACCCTATTATCTCGTATTTAGGGGTGTTTATGGATATGGAAAACAAGCTACCTGCCTCAAAGAGGCTGATCAAAAGCAATAGATCTTGGATGAACGGTGAATTTAAGGGAAGATTCTTAGTGACATTAAGCGCAGTCATCATGATTGCCGCAACAATTTCCATCACCATTTTCTTAACTTCAAAAGGGTTGCAATCATTTATTAAAAATGGTGTAAGTCCAATTGAGTTCTTAACCAGCCCGGATTGGAAGCCTACAGGTGAGAATCCAATGTATGGTGCTCTTCCGTTCATTTTCGGTTCCTTTGCGGTTACGATTCTTTCTGCTCTCATTGCAGCACCGCTAGGTATTGGAGCAGCTATCTTTATGACGGATATTGCCCCATCATGGGGAAGAAAAATCATGCAGCCGATTGTAGAACTCCTTGTCGGGATCCCGTCCGTTGTTTATGGATTTATAGGGCTTACAGTATTGGTCCCATTTATTCGATCTAATACTTCCGGTATAGGGTTTTCATTGCTTGCCGGTATGATCGTATTATCCGTGATGATTTTGCCGACCATCACAACCATTGCCACAGACGCCATGAGTTCATTGCCGAAAAGTCTTCGGGATGGATCATATGCATTAGGGGCAACAAGATGGCAAACTATTAGAAAAGTATTAATCCCTGCAGCATTGCCAACATTATTGACAGCAGTCGTACTGGGTATGGCAAGAGCATTTGGTGAAGCACTTGCTGTTCAAATGGTCATAGGTAATACAAGAGATCTTCCTCAAAGTATAGTAGATGCGTCGGCAACGTTGACAACGATCATTACGTTAAATATGGGACATACCACTTATGGAAGCGTAGAGAACAACACGCTCTGGTCTATGGGCCTCATTCTATTAATCATGTCATTCATATTTATCTTATTAATCCGCTACTTATCATCGAGGAGGAAAGTCTAATGAATAGTAAGAGAGCAGACAAGATCGCCACTGGCGTGTTCATTGGAATTGCAACAATCATTATAGCCCTTTTAGTGGCTCTATTCTCATATATTTTAGTGAAGGGTTTACCATATGTAACATGGGACTTCCTTACAACCCCATCCAGTGCAGTCCGTGCCGGGGGAGGGATTCGGGATCAATTATTTAATTCATTCTATATCCTGATCATCACGATGATCATTACGGTGCCCCTTGGTGTCGGCGGAGGCATCTATATGGCTGAATACGCAAAGCCTGGTAAGATCACGAATACCATTCGTTCTTGTATTGAAGTATTGGCCTCATTACCATCTATCGTCATCGGAATGTTTGGACTATTGGTGTTCGTAAATACAACGGGTTGGGGATATACCATTATAGGTGGAGCCCTGGCACTTACGGTATTTAATCTTCCTGTATTGGTTCGTGTAAGTGAAGATGCCATCAGAGGCGTACCGCGTGAGTTGAAAGAGGCGAGCCTGGCCCTTGGGATCACCAATTGGCACACTGTTAAAACCGTGCTCATCCCGGGTGCATTCCCGTCTATCTTGACAGGTGCGATCCTTGCATCGGGTCGTGTATTCGGTGAGGCTGCTGCCTTATTATTTACAGCCGGCCTGTCGACTCCGAGATTGAACTATTTGGATTGGAATCCAGTTTCGCCTACATCACCTTTAAATCTATTCAGACCGGCTGAGACCCTTGCCGTTCACATCTGGTCAGTCAACACCCAGGGGTTGATTCCCGATGTAGACGAAAAAGCAGCCGGTGCATCAGCTGTTCTGATCCTATGTGTCTTGATTTTCAATCTGGGTGCACGGTTCATCGGAAGCTACATTCATAATAAAATGACAGCGACAAAATAATAGAAGGTGTGATAGTACATGTCGGTTCAATTAGAAAATAGACAGGAGCGCTCTTCAGGAGTGGCTGAACAAATCAAAAAAGAGACCATCATTGATGTTCAGAATTTAAATTTCTATTACGGGGAAAATCACGCCGTAAAAAATATTAATATGGAAATCGAAAAAAATGCAGTAACAGCATTGATCGGCCCTTCAGGCTGTGGAAAGTCAACCTTTTTACGAACGATTAATCGGATGAATGATTTAGTGCCAATCGCCCGTGCAGAAGGGAAAATCATGTATGAAGATGTGAATCTTCTCGCTAAGAACATTGATGTTGTGGCCCTTCGAAAAGAAATTGGGATGGTTTTCCAAAAGCCAAATCCATTCAGTAAGTCCATTTATGAAAATATTGTTCATGCACTGAAATTTACCGGAATCAAAAAGAAAAGTGTGCTGAATGAACTTGTAGAAGAAAGCTTAACGAAAGCGGCACTTTGGGATGAAGTGAAAGACCGCCTTCATACTTCAGCACTCTCACTATCCGGTGGGCAGCAGCAGCGTTTATGTATTGCACGGACCATTGCCATGAAACCGACTGTCATGCTACTTGATGAACCGTCCTCAGCACTGGACCCGATTTCAAATGCGAAGATTGAAGAATTGATCACCGATTTGAAGAAGGAGTACACGATTGTGGTTGTGACTCATAACATGGGTCAGGCGTCCCGTGTTTCTGATAAAACGGCATTCTTTTATAATGGAGATTTAGTTGAGTTTGACCAGACAGAGAAAATCTTCACAAATCCATCGGAAAAGAGAACGGAAGACTATATTTCAGGGCGTTTCAGTTGATCAATTAGTTGGAGGGGTTTCACGTGTCAGTAGCTACAACGAAAAAAACGGCATTTAACGTAAACGACTTAAATTTATGGTATGGAAATAACTATGCGTTAAAAAACATTACATTTCCTATTTATGATAAAGAGGTTACAGCGATCATTGGACCATCAGGATGCGGAAAATCGACATTCGTAAAAACATTGAACCTGATGAATCGTTCGGTTCCCGGGATTAAAATGTCCGGAGAAATCAATTATGACGGGACGAATATTCTTTCAGACAAGATCGATTTAGTTGAATTGAGAAGAAAAGTGGGGATGGTGTTCCAAAAGGGGAATCCTTTTCCGCAAAGCATTTATAACAACATAACGTTCGGACCGAAAGTGCATGGGGTCAAAAAGAAGAAAGAGCTTGATGAGATCGTGGAATCCACATTAAAGAGTGTTGCGTTATGGGACGAAGTAAAGGATCGTTTAGATGCTCCCGCGATGGGACTTTCGGGTGGACAGCAACAGCGTCTGTGCATTGCAAGGGCACTTGCGACAAAACCTGAAATCCTTCTGATGGACGAACCGACGTCAGCTCTCGATCCCATCTCCACTGTCAAAATCGAAGAGCTGATCGGTGAGCTCAAGAAACAATATACGATTGTCATTGTCACTCATAATATGCAGCAGGCAGCAAGGGTTTCTGATAAAACAGCCTTTTTCCTATTAGGGGACTTGATTGAACTGGACGAAACGGATAAAATATTTTCTAATCCCAGCGATAAAAGAACGGAAGACTATGTGTCCGGTCGATTTGGATAACGTGCACGTTGAAAGAAAAAGGTTCTTCATCATTACTTAGCAAAGGGGAATAAGTATGGCGATAAGAAGAAATTTCGATAATAATTTAAAAGAGTTAAAAGACAAACTTTTCGATATGGCGGATCTTGCCAAAGTGTCTTTAAAAGAGTCCGTGGTAGCCTTGAAGACACAGGATATCGAAAAAGCAGAGGAAATCATCAAAAAAGATCACATCATCAATCAATATGATAATGAAATCAATAATCTTGCCATCATTCTCATTGCGAAAGAATCTCCCGTCGCAACGGACTTACGGAAAATCATCTCTGCATTAAGGATCTGTTCTGAAATTGAACGGATCGGGGATATGGCTACGAATATCGCGAAATCAACCTTGCATATCGGAAACCAGAAGTTGATCAAGCCGATTGAAGAAATCCCGAGAATGCTCTCGATTGCTGAAGAAATGCTCGAAGAAGCACTTACCGCTTTTTATAGCGAGGATGCTTCCCTGGCAAAAAAAGTGGCGGATCGTGATGATGAAGTCGACGAGTTATATGGTAAATTAGTAAAGGAACTCATGACCTATATCCCGAACTATCCAAATGAAATCAGTCAGATCACCCAGCTGGCGTTTACATGCAGATACATTGAACGCGTAGCGGACCACGTGACGAATATTTGTGAAAACGTCATTTTCTTAGTGACCGGAGAACGGTTTGATTTGAATAACTAACCGAAAACGGCATATATGTAAAAACGGCTTATTCCAACAGTGGAGTAAGCCGTTTTGTTCTAAGCATTTATGTTCGCCGCTATGAGTCCTGAATGATAGAGAGGACTTCTTGTTTGGAGAGTGTGGATTGTTTTGTGATCTGATCCACTTTTACACCTTGCTTGTAAAGGGAAATCACTTGATTCTTAATGATTTCGTTAATTGGACTTTTGTGAAGGGTCATCTCCCCATCCAACATGAGCTCTTCTTCCAAAACGCTGATTCGCTTCTTCAATTTATAATGCTCCTGCAGTACATTCATCGATAATTCTTCCATGTCTTTTTCAATATCGCGATACCGATCCCGTTGGAAAAACGAAATGACAAGTAATAGGATAGAGAAGCTTACTAATCCAATGAACAGGTAAGTCACTTTATCACCCCAAGCTGTATTCTTCTCCTTTATTTATAGCACAGATCATGTTCCAACTCTATATGATACATGGATAAATGTGTGGGATATCCCACTATTTTGTCGAATGTTGCGGCAAGATCCACAAAGAAAAATGTCGTTATAAAAATGTAATCGCTTTATTATCATTTCAACATACTAAATCATAAAAAAAATGCACGTTGAATCCTATTGCCATCATGTGTAACAAGATACGACAAAATGCGTTTATTGTAGGTTTTTCAATACGGTGTTACGATAAATTTAAGATTAATTGTCATAATATTTAGATCGAATTCATATAATAAATGTTTCGTTTTAGGAGGAATGGTTTTGATCACAGAAATAATCAAGTTAAAGGAACAAGGTGTATCATTCAGGAAGATTGCCAAAGAATTGAATACAACCGTGGGGAAGGTTCAATATCAATGGGTTAAGTACCAGAAAGCATTGGAGAATGGTCCGGAACCGGCAGGAGTTGAAATGATAAAACCGGAAACACCGAAGAAACGTGTAGGAAGAGCTGCTTTTGGCAGGAAGATGCCTAAGCGCAGATCGAAAAATCCGAAAGCGACCGAGTTATCGATTACGTTTTCGACTTCTTCAAGGATCTATTGTTATTGGAACATTCCCCATGAATGGATCCGGTATGTGAAAGCACATTTTAAGATGAACTCCGACACGCAGCCATTTGTTCTTCGATTATATGATATTACCTCTATTTCTTTTAATGGTCATAATCAACATCACCATTCGGATTCGTATGTACCATATACAGAAACTGACTGGTTTGTGAACGGATTGAAGGAAAACCGAAGCTACTGCATGGAAATCGGGTTGCGCCTGCCATCAGGGGACTTTGTTGCCTTCACTCGTTCCAATGTCATTCATACACCGAGAACCTCTCATCATCAGGAGGCGCACAGTATGAAAGAGTTGATGGAATACGAGCAGGGATTAATCAGGGAACCAAAGTGGGTTGAGCATGTCAGCACGTATTCGTATTATGTCATGAATGGGGAGGGAAAGGCATGAAGGCTCTTTCAGAAATCATCGTGTATCCAACATGTAATGAATGTTCATTTTCTCAAGTGTTTGAACGGGAAGATATGCTTACTGCATTACTAATAGAGAATGGTGAATTGATCGATTTCCTTGATCGGAATGAGGGTGGTTCCATTCCTGTCGTGTTGAATCCCCTCCTTTTCTCCCTTTTTATGAGCGAAGAGTTTAAAGAGAGGGCGAACGCCATCATTCAAAGCAACCTCCTGCAAGCAGACTCTCATGATAAACAGAAGTGGCAGCACATCTATTCACTGTGGTCCACTTATGATATGAATCTTGTACAAGCCTACAAACATCTCACAGTGAAAGGGAAGGCAACCGTCATCCCTACGGCGGTAAGTCCGTTCCCATTAACCCATTACCGGACTCCAAGGGCCATCGAATCCCAGGTTCGGATGAGTACATTATTATTCAAGCAATATTTTCAAGTGATCCCTAAGTCGTTCTGGTTACCTCAGGCCGCATATGTACCTGGGATTGATCTTTACCTCACTCAGCAAGGCATTGAGTATACGTTCATTTCTTCCTTTTCCTATGAACATAGTGAAAAGGAACAGCACAGAGGTGTCATCAGGACGCCGAGGGGATTAAAGCTTATTCCGGTTACGGAAGGCAGCGACTTCCTGGAAGAAAGCGATCATCCACTTTCAATCGTATTCGTGAAAGACCTATCAGACTATGATGCATTAATGAAACTGGATAGAGGAGATGCCCGTCATACAATGGAAGCCATAATGGAGGAGCCTACCGCTCTTTCAAGGGTCGGCTTCGGGTATCTTGGAATGGAGAAACAAGTCCCGATCATGACCGATTCAGCCATTCGGAATATTAGGGTGGTCCATCGTATGGAAGAGCAGCTGGAAAATATGGTGACGCTGTCAGCGGAAACAGAGTGGACCTTTCAGATTATAAGGGAATGGATATCAGGTATGGAAGGGTTTAAAGATGAGAATGGAATATCCACGGTCCATTTCGACCGGTTGCTCCAGCAAGTCATGGATGGGCATTTAGATGGACATCTCCTTCTTCACCGGAAGAGAATGATGCCTTTTCCATCTGACGGAATCCTTGAGAAACTCTCCATTGGAATAAAGGGTGACGTGGAAGAGAAGCAGGATTCAGTGCTGATCCTTTCCTGGGAGTATCCACCGAATATCGTGGGGGGATTATCGAGACATGTATATGACTTAGCCAACAATCTTGTGAAAAAGGGAAAGCATGTGCATGTTCTTACCACCATGGCCAATGATGCCCTTCCCCGGGAGCAGATGGAAGGTGTCACGGTTCATCGGGTGCATCCACTTCATCCATATGAAGAAGATTTCTTTAAATGGGTGTTCGATTTGAACCAGTCCTTCATTCAGTACGCCCATGACTTGATACGGGATGAAAGAATCACCCATATCCATGCACATGATTGGATCGTATCGACATCAGCGATGAAGCTGAAAGACTATTACTCCCTTCCTCTTATTACTACGATCCATGCTACTGAACATGGCAGGAATCAAGGGATTTATACGGATTTGCAACACAAGATCCATGGGGAAGAGCAGCTTCTCATAGGAGCATCCGATCATCTCATCGTTTGCAGTGAGCATATGAAAGACGAAATCAAGAGCTTATTCACGATAGAAGCACCAATTGCCGTAATACCAAATGGTGTGGAACTGGAGAAACTGGATCAGTCTTCCCCGTACACCCTTTCCAAACCATCGACGCCGTACTTTTTTTCGATCGGAAGGATGGTTCATGAGAAAGGGTTTGAGACCATCATCCGTGTTGCTTCACGGTTAAAGAATGAGGGGTATGACATCTCCTTCGTCATAGCAGGGAAGGGTCCGATGCTCGAGCAATATCGAAAGGCTGTGATCGAGGAGGAACTCTCGGATAGCGTATCATTCGTCGGTTACGTATCGGATAGGGAACGGAATGATTATTTGAAAAATTGCCTGGCCGTCATCTTCCCCAGTTTGTACGAACCGTTCGGGATCGTGGCCCTGGAAGCGATGGCCTTCCGAAAAGGCGTGGTTGCTTCCAATACCGGCGGGCTTAAGTCCATTGTGAAACATGAACAAACCGGATTATTATTTGAGCCCAACCAGGAACATAGTCTCTATACTCAATTGATTTCATTAATTGAAAATCCGGGGAAATCCGAACAACTGGGTGAACTGGGCTTTAAAATGGCTCAGTCCATGTTCAGCTGGGACCGGATCGCAGACCAGACCATTCATGTATATGATGATGTGCTCCTTCAATCAAAAGTGGAGGGTATAAAAAGATGAAGGCGGTTATATTGGCAGGTGGAGAAGGCAGGCGATTAAGGCCATATACAATGTCCATTGCGAAGCCCATGGTCCCGATTCTGAATAAGCCAATACTTGAATATAGCATTAACCTCCTGAGTTCTTATGGAGTAAAAGATATATTGATTACGACTTGTTATAAAAGTGAGACCATTAAAGATTACTTTGGAAACGGGAAACGGTTCAATGTGAATATCACGTATCTTGAAGAAAGATCCCCACTCGGGACAGCGGGCGGCATATTCCTCGCACGACACAGGCTGCGAGAACCGTTCCTTGTTCTTAGCGGGGATGCGTTTACCAATATTCCCATCGACAAGGTCATTGAATTCCACTATGAGAAAAGAGCGGTCATGACCGTCGTCTCAAAGGAAGTGGAGAATCCAAAGGAATACGGAATTTGTCATACGGACGAAACCCGCAAATTAGTCGATTTTATCGAAAAGCCCGAAGAGTGGGTAGGAAATGAAGTCAACACAGGTGTTTATATGCTTGATCCACGGCTTTTGGACCGGTATGCACACGTTGGGGTTAAAGATTTCGGGCAGGATTTCATTCCCCGTCTCCTTTTGAATAATGAAGAAGTATATGTGTTTAAGACGAGTGCTTATTGGAGAGATATCGGTAACCCGGAAGAATATAAGTGTGCAAGGGACGATCTTATGAGGGGGCATTTCTCTCCTCCCTCTTTTAAGAAAGGCTTCCATCATTCAAAGGGCTTAGTGGAGCCTTTCATCACCCGACTGCAGGTGGCCTGTCCAAATGGCAAGAAACCGATGGTGCTTGCAAAACTGCTCGAGACGGTTCCATCTTCCTCCAATCAGAAAGAGATTGTATTCGACCACAGGGATGGGGGCCGGACGAAAATCATCAGTGATCCAAAGAGAGGGTTCATCATTTATTCCAATGCGGACAGAAGAAATCTGGCAAGGGAGTTTGCTAGATATTACGGAAAAAAAATAAAAATCTGGCAAAAGGTGTAGAGGCTAATGAAGGAGAATCAGAATCGAACGTTTCATATCCAAGGAATAGCCTGGAACAAGAAAAATGAGTATACGCCCATCCACTCTGACAAATGTTCCTCCCTTACAGATATTAACGTAAGGGTGAAAGAAGAGGCTGAGGGGTGGGGGGACTCCTATGTATTCGAAATGGAGAATATGTCGAAAGAAACCCGTCGTCTGAAAGTATTCTTCCTCATCGAGTGGCTCGCCTGCAAAGAAGATGGAGTGGGGGTGCTGTCCCTGTCGAAAGATACATTCTGGAATTACAGCGGAAGGCGGGTTGCCATCACCAATATTGTCTCCTGTGCAGAATCTGTGAAGAAAACCATCTATCCTCTTAATCTGAAGGGGCTTAAACTTTGGAAGAAATCCTTAAGCAAAGGGGGCTTACACTACTATCCCATCACAAATGGCCTCAATATGATGGTGTATATGCTGGATTTCTCTTTCAAGCCCTTCGAAGTGAAACAGGGGAAAGTATATGCCATTGAAGGTGAGATGGAAGATGAGGTTGCAATTTTAAGTGATAGAATAAAAAACGGACTAGCATTTCCCGGTGAAAAGTGATATTATATAAAAGTCGTATGAATAGTAGAAGATGTATATGTTTGGAGGGAAATTATAATGCGTGTAAACATTACTTTGGCTTGCACAGAAACTGGTGAGCGTAACTATATTACTACTAAGAACAAGCGTAACAACCCAGACCGTTTAGAGCTAAAAAAATATTGCCCGAAATTAAAGCGTGTGACTCTTCACCGCGAAACGAAATAAGCAGCCGGATTTTATCCGCTGCTTTTTTTTATGCTTTATTTGGTTCCAGAGTAATGCCTTTTCTGAAAAGTGGTGGACTGGCTGTCGCATTTCGACTGGAAATCCATTAAAATAATTTCATGATAGTAAGCATGGAGGGATCATATGTCTAAAAAGGAAAAGCGGAAATCTCAGCTGCAAGTATTAAAATCCATTGGTCATATTGCATTTCAACAAAAATGTTTCGAAATAGAACAACGTCTTTTTGGGTCTCCCGAGTGGAAGCAAAGCAGTACGGTCTCGATCACCATTTCAAAGCCTCCGGAACTCGATACATGGAATATCATTAAGAGGGGCTGGGAAGAAGGGAAGACAATGGTCGTGCCAAAGTGCCTCCCGGAGGACCGCCGGTTAATTTTTTATAAACTGAATGATTTTCATCAGTTGGAACAATCATATTTCAATTTATTTGAACCGGACCCCGCAAATTCCGTCGCTGTACATAATGAATCGATTGAATTGATGATCGTCCCGGGTTTATCTTATACAACCGGGGGTTATCGTCTTGGATTTGGTGGGGGATATTATGACCGACTGCTTTCATCCTTTTCAGGAACTACAATGTCCCTTGCCTTCGAAGAGCAAATGGTCGAATCATTGCCGATCGAATCCTTCGATATGCAGGTGTCAACCATACTGACGGATTTGAGACGGATCGATTGTGAAGATTGAGTTATTCCTGCTCCTTCTCTTTATCCTTGCCATCGCGATTGGTGGATGGAGAACAAGGAATTTAAGTATATCTGGGGCTTGGATGGCTGTGGTGGTCGGGCTTGTCATTGGGTTTGCCTATGGTTTCCGGGGCTTGTTTGTATTGGGGGCATTCTTCCTTTCTTCAAGTATATGGTCTCATCTATTTAAGAAGGACAAGATCGGCATCGAGGACCGGCTTGCTAAGACCTCCACACGGGATTGGCAGCAAGTATTGGCAAACGGCGGTCCTGCTGCACTTTTTGCCCTGTTGTTCAGCTTGACTGGGGAAAGCGTATGGACATTTGCTTTTGTTGCTTCGATTGCAGGGGCGAATTCGGATACATGGGCATCTGAAATCGGTCCCCTGAGTCGAAAACATCCTTTTTCCATAAGGTCTTTCGAGAGAGTTCCAAAAGGCACATCGGGAGCGGTATCCCCCATCGGTACAATAGCGGCGGTCATGGGTGCAGCCTTTATCGCACTGACAGCCCTGTTCATGCCCGGTAGTATGGATGCCACGCTCTTTATATTGATCACACTTTCCGGGTTTCTTGGAAATCTCCTGGATACATGCTTGGGGGCATATGTACAATTGGATTACAGGTGCCGGGTGTGCGGGATACAGACGGAATCGACTGTCCACTGCGGACAGCCTACCGAAAGAACGAAGGGCTACTGGATGAACAATGAATTGGTCAATGCCTTTTCAAGCATAATGTCCGGAGTGATCCTGCTTCTCCTTTATTGGTAGCGGGCAAAAAAATCCCAGGTTTAGAAAAATTTATGGGATAAGCTAATCTGTTATGATCCAAACTATAAACAGGAGGGATCATGATGAACGGATGGACAAAATGGTTAGTGCTCGGAGGTTTGGTTCTTTTTCTGGTTCCGAATCGATATCGTTTGTTAAACCTGTTATTAGGCAATTTTCTACTACGCAAATTTGCCGTAAGAGCGGCCATGGGAATACCCGGTATACGCTCGAAATTCATTCAGGGCGCATTCCGCTCTTGACCAAACAAAAAGGACTGCAGGAGGGTCATACCCCATTCCTGCAGCCTTTTTTGTTTACACATCAAAAACAGGTTAGGTATAGTAGGGAGAGGCACGTTGGAATTCAGGTAGGTTAAAAGAGTAAAAGAAAGTAGTGGATGTTGTGGATTTACGATATCATTATTTATTTTGGGAAATTGCCCACTATTTAGTGGAATATAAACAGTATCGGATCCTGAATCTTTCCCCCGACCAGGATGAAATTTGGTTGGAGAATTCAGGCATGAAAGAAGGAAACATCGTCCGGATCGTTCGAAAGGACCTGGATTGGGGTAACTGGGTCAAGAGGGATTTGGAATTGACCTCCATGAATGGAGAAAAGATCAGGAAAACCCTGAGGAAAAGGCAGCTTCACATAAAGAATCTCTACATATCCACTTATCCACCCGTCGATGGGGATCCAAGTCTGTTCCTGGACCCGCTGAACCGTCATAAAACAACCATACAGCCTATTCTCCTTGATGGTGATGAAAGTGTGGAAAAGCTTAAAAGCCACCCACTCTTCCATGATGGAGATTGGGAGCTTCCCCCTGAAGTGTTGGAGGCAAATGTAGAGTGGATCAAAAATATGACCATGACGTCTTCCTCCAAACAAATTCAGCAAGAGAGACAGCTATTTGAGAGAGGGAAACCTTTTTTTACTTATCTCTTTATCGCCGTTCAAGTGATCATGTTCCTCATTCTTGAAATGAATGGAGGGAGTAAAGACCCGGAGACGCTCATTCAATTCGGTGCAAAATATAATCCTCTTATGATTGAAGGGGAATGGTGGCGCCTCGTCACACCGATCTTCCTGCATATAGGATTACTGCATCTCTTGATGAACACACTGGCCCTTTATTATCTCGGAATGGCAGTGGAGAAAATGTTCGGCCGGATCCGGTTCGTTCTCATTTATATGCTGTCAGGAATCGCAGGTACGCTGGCAAGCTTCCTGTTTACATCCAATCTTTCAGCAGGGGCGAGTGGGGCGATCTTTGGCTGTTTCGGTGCTCTACTGTACTTTGGGGTATTACATCCAAATGTTTTCTTCCGCACCATGGGAACTAATATCATTGCGGTCATCTTATTGAATCTGGTCCTGGGATTCAGCCTTCCAGGCATTGACAACGCGGGCCATATCGGGGGTCTTATCGGAGGATTCCTTGCGGCAGGGATCGTCAGTCTGCCAAATGCCAACCGGCCGGTGCGGCAGCTCCTGTTTCTTCTTGGAAGCATTCTGTTAACAGGTATATTGGTATGGAATGGCATCGGAGACGATTCAAGTTCCTGGGACGTCGATACGGCGAATGGGGTCGCCCAGGAAAAGATATCGAATCAGGAGTGGGCAGAAGCAGAGGACCTTCTAACCCCTGTAGTGGAAGAAGGGGCTCCGAATGCACAAACCTATTTCTATCTTTCATATGCTGAAATTAAGCAGAATAAATTAGAACCGGCAAAGAAGCATTTGAAAGCTGCACTAAAAGAAGACGATCGCTTTCATGAAGCCCACTACAATCTTGCGTTGATATTGATCGATACCGGGGAAAGTGAAGAAGCTCTCCACCACGCAAAAAAAGCCTATGAATTAAATAGGCAGGATAAGAATTATGAAAAACTTTATAAAGAGTTGCAAGGGAGCGATTAAGATATCAGCTGTCTGAGTAAGGACGCGTCCCCGTTTTGATCAACGAGGAGCACAAGCACTTCCTTTTTATCTTTTTTTACTAATAGGAGAGGAATGGCACTGTCGATGGATTCCACGATAGAGCCGTCCTCTTTTTTAATTCCTAAATAATAGTTTTTATAGAGTCCTTCCCAAAGGTTACCGATCAGGCGATCCCATTCCTGTCTGGTATAGCCTTCCAAGGGACGGCCGTCATACATCGGGAGACTGGTCAGGGGGATGGGGGTGTATTCTTCGCCAGGGATACCCAATGAGGTGATCGCCTTTTCCCATAAATATTCGAGTTGTTGGGAGGTCACCTTGTCCAGGATATTCTTCCACTCTTTTTCTACGCCATTCCCCGGTTGCCTGAAAGCATTCAAAGGGCTGAAATTGGAATCAATCACGTACAGGGTATCTTCGGACATTTTCTGGGCACTGGTGAACTCTGTGTCCGATTCGTGTATTTCTGAATAGTGAAAAGATACAGCCTGAAGAATGCTGCTATCTTTCCCCTTTATGATCGATTCCTCTACAATCTGATCGGTATCTTGTTCCCATTCATTCATCAGACCCTTCAATCTCCCGTTCATATATATAAAACCGACATCCTGACGTAAATAAGCGGGAGTATCAAGCTTTGAAGATACCTTCCAATTCACTTCATAATGATCATTTTTCTTTTCCGGTTGGAGCATGAGAATCGTTGTGGCCGATTCATACGATACGTTCTCATTGATGGGAAAAAAAATGATGCTCTCCCTGGTTTGCGGCTTGTAAATAAATTGAATGCCCAGGGCCACTATACATATGATCACCAGAAATGGCATTGCTTCTTTCAGCCTATCCTTCATTTTGTTCACTCCAGTGGTTTGTCCATTTTCTACATAGTATGAATCGATGGAATTGAATATGATAGGATGTATGATTTCAGGCTTCTTTGTCTAGGATGGTAGGGATGGAAAATCATGTAAAGGTATTGGGAGTGAAGGCTAATGTCGAATGAAAAGAAAAAGCCTGTCTCTACTCAGATTGAAGAAAACACCAATTATTTAAGGGACACCTTAGCAGTGGACAAGAGCTTTGATGTCATTCAATTGGATCTGGAGTATGCAGAAAGAAAAATGGCCATGTTTTTAGTGGATGGCTTCGTTAAAGATGATATCATGCATTATCTGATGAAGCTCTTATCTGGACTCAGTCCTGAACAATTGGAAGAGGACACTCTGGAAAAGCTTTTGAAGACGTATATTCCTTATATTGAGATTGAACAAGTAGATGACTTGAATCAGGTGATCGATTTAGTATTGGCAGGTCCGACAGCTCTTGTCGTGGACGGTATTGACAAGGTAATTATGATTGATGCAAGGACATACCCTGTCAGAGGGCCTCAGGAACCTGACTTAGAACGGGTCGTACGGGGTTCGAGGGACGGATATGTCGAGACGATTGTATTTAATACAGCATTGACAAGACGGAGGGTGCGCGATCCCTCTCTTCGGATGGAATACATGCAAATAGGCAGAAGATCCAAAACGGATATCGTGGTCAGTTATATAGAAGACATAGCCGACCCTAATTTAGTGCATAAAATCAAGGATTCTCTCTCGAAGATCGATACAGACGGTCTTCCCATGGGGGAGAAAACGTTAGAGGAGTATATTGCGGGACGGCACTGGAATCCCTATCCGCTGGTCCGGTACACGGAAAGGCCTGACACTGCGGCATCCCACCTATATGAGGGACATGTCCTCATCATGGTGGATGGTTCCCCGAGTGTCCTCATCACACCGACCACGTTTTGGCATCATCTCCAGCATGCGGAGGAATACAGGAATAAACCTTCTGTAGGGGCTTATCTGCGTTTTGTAAGGTTTATTGCGGTGTGGACATCGATCTTTTTACTGCCACTTTATTATTTATTTGCGATTCACCCGGAGCTGCTGCCGGAATCGTTGGCTTATATTGGTCCGAACGATGTTGGGGAAGTCCCGTTATTCCTTCAATTTTTAATCATTGAACTGGGGATCGATATTTTGAGGATGGCAGCCATCCACACCCCGTCTTCCCTTGCTACCGCCCTAGGGCTCGTTGCAGCTTTGATGATTGGGCAGGTTGCCGTTGAAGTCGGGCTGTTCATTAATGAAGTCATTCTTTACCTGGCCATCGCTGCAATCGGAACGTTCTCTACCCCGAGTTATGAGATGAGTCTGGCTAATCGACTGGTGCGGATATTCCTATTGATTTGCACGGCCTTATTTGGTGTTTATGGATTTGTAGTGGGTGTATTCTTATGGATCATCATGCTTTCAAGAATGAGTTCGTTTGGCATTCCATATATGTGGCCATTTATACCATTTAATCTTAGGGCATTCAGGGATGTATTCCTTCGTTCCCCGATCCCCCTAAAAAACAGGCGGCCGCGATTTTTGCATCCGAAAGATCCGGATCGTTAGAAATGATAGAGAAGAGATTTTCTTACTGGATATTCCTTTAAGGAAATCTCTTTTTATTTTGTGTTCTCTGTACTGGTTTGTTTAGGATTGAGAAGAAACCAGTTTTCACTTATACTTTATAAGGAAGAAGAGAAAGCAGGTGTATGCATGAAAACGATTTATGATATCCAACAGCTCCTCAAAAGTTATGGAACGATCATATATGTTGGGCATCGTCTTTCCGACCTGCAACTAATGGAAGGCGAATTAAAGGAACTCTATCAATCCCAACTGATTGATACCCGGGATTTTCAGACCGCTTTATTTTTGTTGCGTCATGAAATAGAAATGGAAAAAGAAAAACAGGACAGGTGATAATGATGACAGAAAAATGGTTAGTTGGAGTTGACTTAGGGGGAACGACGACGAAGATCGCGTTTTTAAGTAAATACGGAGAGCTACTACATAAATGGGAAATCCCCACTGATAAATCGGAAAACGGGAAAAATATCATTGTGAATATTGCAAAAGCGATCGATCAAAAGCTCGAGGAATTGGATCAAAGCAGAGATAAATTGGTTGGCATCGGAATGGGGGCACCTGGACCTGTCGATACGGCAAAAGGAATCATTTATGAAGCGGTCAATTTAGGATGGGAGAATAATACGCCATTAAAAGATCTGCTTGAAGTCGAAACAGGGTTGCACGCAGTCATTGACAACGATGCAAACTGTGCAGCACTCGGTGAAATGTGGAAGGGTGCTGGAGACGGGGCGAAGGACATTGTCTGTGTGACATTGGGGACGGGTGTCGGAGGCGGTGTGATTACAAATGGCGATATCGTCCACGGTGTAAAAGGAGCAGGTGGTGAAATCGGCCATATCACCGTCGTACCGGAAGGCGGATATCAATGTAATTGCGGGAAGACAGGATGTCTTGAAACCGTTGCTTCAGCGACCGGTGTCGTCCGACTCGCAAATGAAAAATTGGATGCCACTGAGCAAGAATCAACGCTTCGTGCACTAAGGGATTCTCACGGATCAATCAGCGCCAAGGATATCTTCGATGCGGCAAGGGACCAAGATGGACTAGCCCTGGCAGTCATTGATCAATTAGCTTTCTATCTCGGTTTATCCCTTGCAAATCTCGGGAATGGCCTGAACCCTGAAAAAATCGTGATCGGTGGGGGAGTCTCTAAAGCAGGGGACATCTTATTACAGCAGGTCGTTAAATTCTTTAAACAGTTTTCATTCCCGACTGTCCGTACCTCTACACACTTAAGTATTGCCACGCTTGGAAATGATGCCGGTGTTATCGGGGCAGCCTGGCTGGTCAAGAACAAGATCTGATTTGACCACAAAGTGAAATTGAAAGAGAGCTTTCCTTTATGGAGGGTTCTCTTTTTGTATTTAGAATAGTAGTCTAAAACACCTAATGACAAATGGACTGTTTTTAATTAATGCTGTTTTATTGAAACTATTCATGGTTTCATCCGTCTAATAGTATGGGTAGGAGAATAAGGCATCAACCATTATACACCCCCATTATGTATCCACGTTTGACGTTATGTAAATAAATAATGAAGATGAGTCAAGATTTCGTTCGGAATGTTATCCCTATTAAAATCATGAAAGTGTTACATACGATAGAACCGTTTGTAGCAAGGAGGTTGAATAAATGAATATAAAGAAAATACCAAAGGTACCACTTATCATACTCGCTGCATTGTTCCTTTGGATCAAAACGTATATTGTCTATAAAACGAGTTTTGACATAAAGATCGAAAATGCACTACAGGAACTGATTCTATTCATTAACCCGCTAAGTTTTTTACTTTTCATCTTCGGAGTGGGGTTACTTCTTAAAAAGGATAAGTCACGCACCCGGTACATCATCACTGCAAGCTTCGTCCTTTCATTTATCCTATACGGAAACGTAGTATTTTATCGATTCTTTGATGACTTTTTGACACTGCCCGTCCTTTTCCAAACGAGTAATTTCTCTGATTTGGGATCTAGTGCCAGTGCAATCATGAGCTGGAAGGACCTTTTCTATTTCACCGATGTGATCGCATTAATTCTCATCATAAAGTTGAAACCAACCTGGTTTTCTTTACAGAACTACTCGAAAGCCAATCGCCGTGCTTATTTCCTCGTTGCAACAGCACTGGTTTTCTTTAACCTGGGATTGGCAGAATCGGAAAGGCCGCAGCTTCTGACCAGGACATTTGACCGTGAAATGCTGGTCAAGAATATCGGAACGTATAATTATCATGTATACGATCTTTTTCTGCAATCCAAGTCTTCCGCCCAGAGAGCCCTTGCGGATGGAAGTGAACTCGCAGATATCGACAACTACGTCAGAGCGGGTTACAGCGAACCTGATAAGGAAATGTTCGGGGTAGCGAAAGACAAGAACTTAATCATTGTCTCCCTTGAATCACTGCAGAATTTTGTCATCAACAGTGAAGTGAATGGCCAGGAGATCACGCCTTTCCTTAATGATTTCATAGGGGAAAGCTACTACTTTGATCAATTCTACCATCAAACTCAGCAAGGAAAGACGTCTGATTCCGAGTTCATCATGGACAACTCCCTTTATCCGTTGAACCGTGGAGCGGTTTTCTTCACCCATTCCGGGAATGAGTTTGATTCCATGACGGAAAAACTTGGGGAGAACGGATATTATACATCGGCCATGCACGCAAACAATAAAAGCTTCTGGAATCGTGACATCATGTATGATTCCCTGGGATATGACCGGTATTATTCGTTACCGGATTATGATGTGACAGAAGACAACTCCGTGAACTGGGGGATGAAGGATATCCCGTTCTTCGAGCAGTCCGTGGAGCATATGAAACAAATGCCTCAACCGTTCAGTACGAAGATGATTACATTAACGAACCATTACCCTTTCACGCTTGATGAAGAAGATAAGTTAATTGATCCTTACTCTTCCCATGACGGTACGGTGAATCGTTATTTCCAGACCGTACGTTACATGGATGAAGCGGTGAAGAACTTCATTGCGGACTTAAAGGAGTCCGGTTTGTATGACAATTCCGTCATCGTGATGTATGGGGACCATTATGGGATTTCAGAGAATCATAACAAAGCGATGAGTCAATATCTTGGTAAAGACATCACACCATTTGTAAGCACTCAGCTTCAACAGGTGCCGCTGATCATCCATGTTCCCGGTGAGGAAGGAAAGACCATTTCCAAGGTGTCCGGACAAATCGACTTAAAGCCGACCATCATGCATCTTCTCGGGATCGAGACTAAAAAGGACATTCAATTTGGTTCGGATCTCTTCTCAGATGACCATGAAGACCTGGCCATACTCCGTGACGGCCGGTTCATCACGAAAGACTATGTGTATGCAGGCGAAAAATGCTGGAATAAGGAAACAGAAGAAAAAACCGATATGAAGTTCTGTGAACCATTTAAAGAGCGTGTCAATAATGAGCTGGGATACTCCGATAAGATCATTTATGGAGATCTGCTCCGCTTTTATGGGGAAACCGAATATCGTGATGAAGATGAATCATAAAGTACAAGCCTGCGAAAGGTTTCGCAGGCTTTTTTTTGTCATGAATCGATGAACCATTCATACATGTAAGTAAGGACATATGAATGGGGAGGTTCCATCATGAAAGTGAAAGTGCGCAGTGGCGATACCCTCTGGTACTACAGCCAGCTGTTTTATATCCCGGTCCAGTTAATCATCGATTCAAATCCTTCCGTTGATCCGAATAGATTGAAAATCGGTACAGAGATACAACTTCCAGGATTCAGGAAAGAAAGTCATTCTATTAATCAGGGTGACTCTCTCTGGTCCCTGGCTCAAAACCGTAACATCGATGTCGACGCGTTACTTCTATTGAACGAAGGTATCAATCCAAATGGATTACAAATAGGGTCGGATATCTGGATTCCATCAAGGGTGGTTTCACCCATCGTCAAAGGTAAACAGGCTTACGACTCACAACGATTTGAAGGAGATGTACAACGATTAAAAGATATCTATCCCTTTATAAAGTTAAGATCTGCAGGTGAAAGCGTGGGTGGAAGGGATCTCATCGAAATAAGGATAGGAACCGGAAAGAAGAAAGTTCAAATGAATGCTTCCTTCCATGCGAATGAGTGGATCACCACATCTGTCCTTATGACGTTTATCAATGATTATTTACTTTCCTTAACCAACAGTCAGCTTATGAGGGGGGTACAAACCCTGCCCATATATGGAGATGTGACGTTGTCACTCGTTCCCATGGTGAATCCGGATGGAGTGGACCTTGTTCTGAACGGTCCCCCTGGCGATAAAAGAAATGAAATGATCGCTCTTAATCGGGGGAGTACCGACTTTACAGGCTGGAAAGCCAATATTAGAGGAGTGGACCTGAACAATCAGTTTCCTGCCAAATGGGAAGTCGAGCAGGAAAGGAAAGAGGAGAAAGAACCGGCTCCAAGAGATTTCCCAGGATATAAGCCCCTCTCAGAGCCTGAAGCCATCGCAATGGCTAAGCTTGCCCGGCAAGGAAAGTTCGATCGACTTCTTGCCCTGCACACCCAGGGAAAAGAGTTTTACTGGGGGTATGAAGGACTTGAGCCTCCAGAAGCTGCCAAACTTGCAAAGGATTTCACCAGAGTAAGCGGATATAAATCGGTCCGTTACATTGATAGTTATGCAGGATACAAGGATTGGTTTGTGAAAGAATTTCAGAAATCAGGATTCACCCTTGAATTAGGAAAAGGGATTAATCCCTTGCCCCTGTCACAATTCGATGAAATCTACCAGGACGTATCCGGTATTTTACTGGTTTCTATCTATCGGTGGTATGAGTGAAGAAAATACTCGAAAAATCTTTATATTAGTTCCATAAATATCTATTGTGGAAAATGAAAATCAGGAGTAAAATTAATCATCATCCAAATGAATAGTAACCTCTCGTGGTGACCCTAAAGATGTATGTATGAACATCTGGTCATCACTTTTTTTGAATTTTTGTAATGTTTTTTTAATCTTATTGAAACATTTTTGCGTCTGAAACGTACTAATTAATATGGAATACTGGAGAAGGGGGAAGAGGATGAAAAAGAAAAAAGGTAACGTGTTGATATGTTTCATAATGTGCATTCTGTGGTTAACGGCATGTCAGCCGGAAGAAACACAATCTTCCCCTTCAGAGAAAGAAAAGGCTCAAAAGAAAGAGTTGATGGTGAATATCCTTCCTGCAGAGGGATTTATAGAAAATGTCGGCTGGATGTCCCGTTCAGAAATCCTTTCTGTACGGGAAGAGGATGGTATGACGTCTTTCTATATCTACAATGTGTACGACGGAAGCAATCAAAAGATTTATGATGTACAACCCTCCTATGTGAGCGCAAGTATCTCACCGGATAAGAAAAAAATACTCATTCATTCCTCTCCGGCATCCTATACAGCCCAGCTGACGATCATCAATAGATCAGGAGAAGTACAATTTCAAAATGACGTTCCTTCCTACGACTTGACTCATTCCTGGAATCCATTCAATGATGATACTCTGTTAGTGACCACTTTTAATGAAGATTGGAGCTTTCGGGTCTTTGAAGTAAATATCGGGGACGGGGCCATGGACCCCATTGATGTAGAGCAGCCGTTTGTTCAGTGGCAATCAGCATCCTCCGTCCTTTATCAGGATTGGAGTAAGGATGAAGTGAGCGTATCAGCTCCCCTGGTAGCTCAAAATATTCTCGATGGTCAAAAGGAAATGATCGTGGAGGATAGTGTCCACTTCAATCAATTCAACGATTCTCTGTTATCTGTCTTTTCACGGGAAGAAAAAGGACCGTTTACGTATCAGTTCATTCATTCTAACGGAGAGGTTCAATCGGAATTTACAGTAGACCTCTTAAGCCGTTACTCTGATTGGTTGATCCCTTATTATGATATGATAGTAGAGACGGGGCGAATGATTACGTTCGTTGCCAATGAACCAGGTTCCTTTGATACCTACTCGGGGACGTTTTCTTTAAAAGGATGGGACACGAATTCCGGTGAGGAAAAGGTTCTGTTTGATGATCTTCCTTTAGAACCCATAAAGTGTTCTCCTGATGGAGAGGCGTGTTTATATGGTAATCAACTTGAAAAAGTAATCAATTTGAAGAACTCAAGTATCGTTGAACTATTAAAAGAAGAAGGAGCAGATATATAATGGCGATAGTCGATGTAACAGTTATTCCAATCGGAACGGAATCACCCAGCGTGAGTTCGTATGTTGCGGATCTGCATAGGATCCTTAAGGGGTATGAAGAGGAAGGGAAGATCCGTTTTCAACTTACTCCCATGAATACGATTATAGAAGGGGAACTTCCCGTTCTGTTCCAAGTGATTCAAGACATTCATGAATCCCCATTCCAACAAGGGATCCAGCGTGTGGCAACCAATATCAGAATTGATGACCGCAGGGATAAGCAAACAACCATGGAAGGAAAGCTTACTTCCGTCCAGCGTAAATTGGACAATTAACGAATACAAAAAGAGTGGGCGTCTATGCCCACTCTTTTTATAGGTACCGATCAAACTTCTTCACTTTCCAAAAGGACTTCACTTTTATCGGGATAGGTTTTTTCGATATGCTGTTCACCCCACGCACATAACATATCCAGAGGCTCCTTTAACGACCATCCGTATTCTGTCAGTTCGTATTCCACCTTTGGAGGGACCTGATTATAAATGATCCGGTTAATGACTCCATCTGCTTCAAGTTCCCTCAATTGCTGGGTCAACATTTTCTGTGTTATTCCAGGCATCAAACGTTTTAGTTCACTGGTTCTCCGCTTGCTTTTAATCAAATGACAGAGGATGACGACCTTCCACTTGCCACCAATCACTTCCAAGGAAGCTTCAACGGGTATGTTGTATTTTTTCATATCTTGACCTCCCCATCTATGGTTGAATACTATATAGAATCAGCTTTAAGGCTAGGGAATATCCCATTTCCTTGTAGTTCCATTTTTACTATCATTATAACGTACATACCTAAAAGGTCCATAGGGTACTTTTGGGTGCCTATAGTGGAAGTCGGGACATTAAAAAGCCTTCCATAATGAAGTGGAAGGCTTTTTAATGTGAAACATTTTTAATTAATGGCCACCTGGATATCCAGAGTGAAGGACAGTCATAATTGTAAACCATCCAAAGACACCTAATGTTGCCAGTGAGAAAAGGATTCCCATTGCATTCTTGTTTTTGAATGTGCTTACTACTGCGAATAAAGCTAATAATGTAACCAGTGAAGTGATAATTACAAGACCCATTTATATGACCCCTTTCATTAAAATGCGTTTTTCTGACTCTATTGTAACATTATGTACATAAATGCACCCATTAACATTTTATAGGTTTTTCCCCTGTTTGTCGAGGTCAAAAAGTTTGACACTTCTATGTCGACCCAATTTTATGATAATGGAAGTTCTGATACAATAATAGTATCACAAATGGAGGTGGAAACCTTGCAATGGAAACAAATGCCCTTAGGCCCTTTGCAAACCAACTGTTACATCCTATGGAACACTAACAATGATTGTCTGGTCATCGACCCTGGTGGAGAAGGGGAGGAACTGATTCAATGGCTGGAAAATAAATCATTGTCCCCTTTAGCCATCCTTCTCACTCATGCTCATTTTGATCATATCGGAGCAGTCGATCAATTGAGGGACCACTTCAGCATCCCTGTATATGTACATGAGAAAGAGGCTCAGTGGTTATTGGATCCTTCATTGAATGGATCACAGCTATTCATGATGGGAGAACTCATCAGACTGAAGCCAGCAGATTACATACTGACAAATGAAAAGAACTTGAAAATTGGTGATTTTCAACTGCAATTATTCGAAACACCTGGTCATTCACCCGGTAGTATTTCTTATTATGTACAAGAATGTGGAATCGTATTAGCAGGAGATACTTTATTCATGGGCAGTATCGGAAGACCTGATTTGCCGGGCGGTAATCAGAAAGAACTATTAGCAAGTATTCACGACAAGCTATTGACCCTGCCTGAGGATACCACGGTGTTGCCGGGTCACGGTCCTGAAACGTCGATTGAAGCGGAAATGGATTCAAATCCCTTTTTAAACGGTTTCTAAACAAAAAAATCCCTTCAGCTTAAAGCTGAAGGGATTTTTTTTAGTGTCCTCCTGCACCAGGAGTCATCATAAAGGTCGTCCAATAAGTAAAACCTGCAAAGAACACTGTTAAGTAGGCACCGAAAACATAAATATACATGCGTTCGGACAGTTTTAAATAGCTAAGCATAATGAAGAATCCGGTTTGGCCTAAAAAGATTAATGATGTCGTGGTCATATCACCAAGATAGAACATAACGGCAAAAATACCAGTCCAAAACCCAAGAACTCTAAACATACGATCCATATGTAACCCTCCTTTGCACCCTAAGTCCATCACTCAATATTATAAATGAATACTACCATAAAAGTAAATATGTGTTTGAAGTTAGTTTGTGACGAATGCTTGTTAACTAAACATGAAACTTTCATAAACCCTATTCTTTTCTTCGTATTGTATCCTGAACCATTTTATGTAAAAAAATAATCACAAATCCCCAAGTGATATTACTGTACATAAGTTATACAAGTAATATACAATATGTTTAACTAATAAGAAGTTCAATTTGAAGGAGGTCAATAAAGTGAACAAGCTGACATTTTTTACTTATCCAAGCTGTACCTCTTGCCGCAAAGCCAAAAAGTGGTTAACCGCACATTCCGTCGATTTTGATGAGAGACACCTATTCAGAGAGACTCCTACACATAAAGAGCTAATGGATTTATTATCCTTAACGACAGATGGTCTTGATGAGATACTTGCCACGAGAAGCCAAACGTTCAAAGACTTGGGAAAAGACGTGAACGATCTTCCATTATCGGAAGTGATCAAACTAATCATCGATGAACCGAAACTTCTTCGCAGGCCCCTTTTGACAGACGGAAAAAAGCTGGTCGTCGGCTACAATCCAGAAGGACTCCAGAGTTTGGCGAACAAAAACAGATCATTGAAGAAAAGCAGCTAGATGGTTGAATTGAGAAAGGCAGGCACTTGAAATTCAAGTGCCTGCCTTTTTCAATGGTTTATTAAGTTGTTGGAGACTGAACGAGCCGCCTCCGCTTTTCGAGATGTCCAGCTCCAGGGGCTTGGGGCTCGAGGTCATAAGCCAAGTCACCCAAAAAGGCAAAGAACGCCTTTTCGGGTGACTCGTCTTATGCTTGTCGCCCCAGTGCGAGCCCCTTCCGCTTTTCGTATGTCCAGCTCCGCCGGGTAGTCCCTCGAGGTCATAAGCTAAATCGACCAAAAAGGCAAAGAGCGCCTTTCCAGTCGATTCATCTTATGCTTGTCGGGCCTGACCAACCCGGCTCCGCTTTTCTGCCATGTCCAGCTCCGCCGGGTAGTCCCTCGAGGTCATAAGCTAAATCGACCAAAAAGGCAAAGAGCGCCTTTCCGGTCGATTCATCTTATGCTTGTCGGGCCTGACCAACCCGGCTCCGCTTTTCTTACTGGGCTAGCTGGATTCGAACCAACGCATGTCGCAGTCAAAGTGCGATGCCTTACCGCTTGGCTATAGCCCATTGAATCGTCTTTACAAAATATAGTATGGATGTATTTTGACGATCTATTCATGTATGGTTGAAAAGTTTTTAAAATGTTTTCGGAATGCATTGTCTGTTGTAATAAGGGTTTGGGTGATATTGATAATAGTAGGGAGGACAACTGAAATGTGTTTGTCGTACTGGTGAATGCCTCTCTCGTTCTAAGCAACTCGGGCCGATATACGTGCCTGGCTTCACTTTCTCTGTCGTATTGATCCATGCGTTTTCATTCATGCAATAATTTTTGGCCATGACGCTTGAAGGAGTGAGTTTTAAAATATCGGAGCCAAGGACAACTTCAGGAACGGGAGAGTTAAATATAGCCAGTAGGTGGGTATTGTCCTTCCTGGCTTCTTCATAATGCCACCACCCTTGAGGTACATTCGCCACTTGTCCCGGCGAAATCCGATAATTTAGTATTTCTTTCGTAAATGGATTAAGTATGGAGACGATGGCTGCACCGGAAATACAATACACCAGTTCCGCAGCATTTTGGTGGTAGTGAGGTTCTACAAAGTTATGTTTACTTAAATAAATATCAAGGAGAGAAGTATTATCCAACGTATTTAGCTGATTTACTCCTAAAATATTGATCATGTTTTGATTATCTTTTTTGAATAAGGGACTTTCATTCACATCATAAGAGAATTGAGCTTCAGGAGAAGAATAATCCATATATTTCGTCATGGGGGGTCACCACTTTCCGATGGCTGAATTTCTTATTTAATATATGGGTGGGCGGTGGAAGTGTGAATCGGAAGAGAGGCTTATAGTAAAAAAACTTTCAAAAAAAGAAGGATTTTGCCAATTAATGTCGTATATATACTTTAAGAAAACTGAAAGGTGGTGCCAATCCATATTTCACTCAGTCGAATCATTATCGGAAGTGATGATCGGAGAAGCGTACAGCAATGATGCAACAGATGTACATTTGATTCCCAGAACGAAAGATTACTTGATTCAATTCAGAAAGCTCGGGGTCCTGGTTCCATTCCAGACCATAGACCCGGATCAGGCAGACCGCTTGATTGCTCATCTGAAGTTCATGGCCTCCATGGATATCGGAGAAAAGCGTAAGCCCCAAAGCGGCTCCTTCAGCCTTACCGTAAGAAACACACCCCTATCTCTCAGAATTTCCACCCTGCCAACCACCCACTTGAAAGAAAGTCTCGTCATTCGGATACTTCCACAAAAATACCAGATTCCCATCGAAAAAATGTCACTATACCCGTCTTCAGCTAAAAAACTTCTTGCACTTCTAATGCATTCTCATGGACTCATCCTGTTTACAGGACCGACCGGAAGTGGTAAAACGACGACTTTATATTCCCTCGTGCACCATTGTTCCGTCGCCCTGAACCGGAATGTGATCACCCTTGAGGATCCCGTGGAGAAGCAGCATGATGAAATGGTGCAGATCCAGGTGAATGAAAAAGCAGGGATTACGTACTCCACGGGATTAAAAGCCATTTTGCGGCATGATCCAGACATCATCATGGTGGGGGAAATCCGGGACCGGGAGACGGCGGAGATTGCGATACGGGCATCCCTTACAGGTCATTTGGTGATTTCCACCTTGCATACAAGGGATGCAAAAGGCGCGATATATCGCTTGATGGAACTGGGGATCGATTGGCATGATATCGAACAGACGCTGCTCGCAGTATCTGCTCAGAGGTTGCTGAAGCTTCTCTGTCCAATCTGCAAAGCAGAATGTGGCGGTCAATGCCTTAGAGGGAAAAACCGTAACAGGGCATCTGTCTATGAAATCATTACGGGAAGCTCTTTGAAGGAAGTATTGAAGGAGGCCAGGGGTGAGAGGGCGGAACATCAGTATCGCACATTGCAGGCTTTAATTTGTAAGGGGGTGGCACTCGGATTTGTTTCAGAACATGAATATAGGAAATGGGTTCATGAAGAAAAGCGATGATCAAGGTAAATTTCTGAAAAGGCTTGGAGACCTCCTTCAAAAAGGCTATTCCTTTACAGAAGCCATCGACTTTCTCCTGCTTCCCAAAGAGAAGAAAACCATCAAATTAAAAAAGAGATTGATCGGCTCCCTCCAAAAAGGAGAGCCCATTTCCTCCGTGATGAATAAACAACTCAACATCCCCGCTCATGTCAGCGCACAGATTTTTTTCGCCGAACATCATGGCCAAATGGGACATACCCTGTCTGAGGCAGGAAGCTATCTCATTAAAAGAAGAAAAAATCAGGAGCAATTGCAAAAAGTCTTTCAATACCCGCTCATGTTAATTTTTTTATCCATCATTATGATGGTCTTACTTCGAAAGGTATTATTTCCAAGATTTCAGTCCCTTTATTCCTCGATGGGCTATGAACCTTCCGCCAAGCTTACGTATCTTTTACACTTCATTGAGAACTTCCCCATGATTTTCTGTGCGGGGTTACTGTTTCTCCTGCTTCTTACAATCGTCTTTTTCCTTTTTAAAAAGAGAATTTCCCCTGTGAAGCTCTCAGTTGTCTTGTGTAGAATACCTTTGATCTCCACTTACATGAAGCTCGGTCATTCCCACTTTTTTTCAAGGGAATTAAGCTTCCTGCTCTCAAGCGGTGTCTCCATAACGGAATCACTCCTCATCATCGAAAGACAATCATTCCGTCCGACCTTACAATACATTTCCAGCCGCTGCATCAAACAGCTCAAAGCCGGGAGTCCGTTTCATGAGTGTTTTTCCACTATGCCTTTTTTCCAAGAGGAGCTGTCATTCGTTGTTCAGCATGGGCAGACGAACGGGCGATTATCAGAGGAACTTCGTATTTACAGTGATATCTGCTTTCAGGAATTAGAAGAGAAAACACATACCTGGCTCAAGTATATCCAGCCTGCAATCTTTACTTTTGTCGGTCTATTCATCATGGCGATCTATTTCTCCATCATGATGCCACTCTTTCAGATGATGCAGGGAATCTAAAAAGAAATCCATACCGAGGAGGAAACTATGCTCAAAAATGAAAAAGGATTCACATTAATCGAAATGATGATCGTTTTGCTGGTCATTTCCGTTTTACTTTTTGTTACGATCCCGAATGTCACCAATCAGAGTAACTCCATCAATTCCAAGGGCTGTGAAGCGTTCGTTCATATGGTGGAAGGGCAGATTGAAGCGTATAAAATGGATGGGAATACAGATCCAGTGACCATTGCTACCCTGGTTGCCGATGGTTATCTGAACGATGACTATAAAGCCTGTCCCGACGGAAGGGCCATCTCCATCGATGCTGAGGGAAAGGTGGTGACAGCTGCTGATTGATGAAGGGATAAAAGCTGAAGCGGGTTATACCCTCGTTGAAATGCTCGTCGTCTTATTGATCTTTACCATTTTATTATCATGGGTTGGTTTCTCCATCGTTCCATTGAAAGACCATACTGAAAAGGAACTGTTCATTTCTCAGCTCGAATCAGACCTCTACCAGATCCAGAGTTACAGTATCAATCATCAAACACCTCTCTTCCTCACTTTTTATCCATTTACAAATAAATATGTTGCTAAAACGGACGCAAGAAAGACGATTGTTTCGAGAGAACTACCTGCTGGCATAGTGATTAATTCGACAAACAGCCTGGAAGAAATCACTTTTTATCCTGATGGGAATACAAACCGATTTGGCAGGGTGAATTTTAAAATGGGAGATGTCACCATGTTTCTGATGTTCCAAATTGGCCAAGGGAGATTTTATGTACAGGAATACTAAAGGTTTCTCATTACCGGAAACACTCGTAGCGTTTACTTGTATCCTCATGATTTGCGGCTTGTTCATCCCCTTCCTCATTCATTATGCAGCCGGCCTTCAAAAGCTCCAACGTGAAGTGGAAGCATTGAAATTCCTTCGGGAAGGGGTGGAGGAGGCAATCGTTACACATGAGTTTGTCAACCATTCAAGAACCTATAAGGGGGTCAGGTATGAGCTGGTTTGGGCAAGCGGAGGGAGTGGTGAAGCATGTGTGCGCTATGATGAAGAGTCAGGGGCCTTTCATGAAGTGTGTATCGGGGCGGGATGAAAAGGGGTTCACATTGATTGAGGCTCTCTTAAGCTTTAGTTTGTTTTGTATGATTTCCCTCAGTATGCCCCTGATGATGAAAGGTTTTTCAATGATCAAGCAAGATTTGGTCCCGCCCCGTTATTATGAATGGAATTTATTTCATGAGAGTGTAAGAAATGAATTAAAGAATGCAAAGGATATAAAAGTAATGACCAATCAAATCTCTTTCATCATTGATGGGGAAACGATACTGTATGAAAAATATAATCAATCCATTAGAAGGAGGGTGAATAATAGGGGTCATGAAATCGTCCTTCAGACAGTGGATCAGGTTGCATTTGATGTCATCAATCAGGGGGTGCACGTGGATTTGGAATTTGAAGGAGGGGAGAAGGTGGAAGGGAACTTCTTCTCCTTTTCAGCAACTGATGAGGCATCCTCTCCTTAACGATAACGGGTTCATTCTCCCGTATACGCTGCTTCTTTTGATGATTGTCCTGGTTTTAGCACTTGCATCAAAAGATTTGTTTATCAGTAAGTATCAGTATCTCTCTAATATGAAGAGTATTCAGGAAAGAAATGTAAGTGTCTCCCGCGCGATCTTATTGGAAATCGAGAATGGTCCCCATCCTTCGGGGAATATAAGTACAGAGTATGGTGAGGTCATGACCACCAGTGAGGTGCTAAACTCCCAAGAAGTTCAATTGGAAGTAACATTCTCACGTGATAATAAGGTTTTTCTTCCTGTGACGGTTGTGTATAATAGGGAAACAAAACAAATCATACGTTGGGAGTAGAATATGAAACCTATTTTCTTTATTGGCTTTATGGGGGTAGGAAAGACGACAATCGGAAAACGTCTTGGGGACGTATTGAATCTTCCGGTCATCGATATGGATCAATACATTGAAAGGATAGAAAATAATGCAATCAAAGATCTCTTTCTTCAGCATGGTGAATCGTATTTCAGGGACCTGGAAACGAAAGTGCTCTTTGAATTACAAAGTGAAGAAGCCATTATCACTACTGGTGGGGGAGTGGTGGAAAGAAAGGCGAATCGGGATTTTCTAAAGCAAAATGATTCTGTGTTCCATTTAACATGCACTTTTGATGCACTATGGAAAAGGCTTGAAGGGGATGAGAATCGTCCTCTGGTCCAAAATAATTCAAAGGACAAACTATTGGGGCTTTTCGAGCGTCGTTTTCCCTTATATGAAGATGGGAGCTCTGTAACCATTCATACAGATGATCAATCAGTCGAGGAAGTGGTTCAATCGATATTGCCCTACATCGAAAGGTAGGCTGTATAACTTCCGTTCAGAATGGGAATACTGATAAAAGCGGAAGGTGGTGCTTTTATGTCAGTGAATGATTATGTTAAGTTCATAACACAAACATTTGTCCAGCATTATGAAAAATCACCCCATGAACGTAAGACATTAAAAAAGCAGAGGAAGAATGAGCGGGAACCATTCCTCTTCAGGTGGTTCGGCATCATTCCATATGCTTTCATGATCATGTTCAAGAAAAATAAATAGTAGATAAGGATTACCTTTATGGTAGTCCTTTTTTTAATAGTAGAAGGAGGAGGAACAAAGCTTGCCTCCCCCTGAATCCTCACTTTGACTGCTGCAGATAAAAAATCCCGCCATTTATGACTTCGATGGTGATTTTCGGTTCATACTGCTCCTTTAACGCCTGCTGTTCAAGAAAATAAGATTCAGGCTTTTCTTCCTGATCTCCATAGAAATGATTCAGAAGTTGAAGGTCCTCCTCCCAGGTTTTTCTTGCTTGTTCCGCCCATTCGACGGGCTCCCTTTTGATACCTTCATAAAGATACGCCTGAATCCGGTTCACTCCGCTTTTCGGTTTGATGATCGGTGTTAAAGTGAATGAGAAGTCAGGAATCTTCGGCGTCAGATTTTTGGATAATAATGACGAATGAAAGTCCTCTTCTATGACACCATTGATCAGGTTTAATCCGATACTCTTAATGCTGTCTTTCTTTCGATTGGATTGATAGGATATCTTAATATTCAGCCCCAGCCAAGGATGGAGCGGGGTCTGCTGTCCACTTGGTGTGTAGCGGTTTTCATACAGTCTGATATCCCCTGCTAAATTCCGAGTCGAATGAAAGATCTGATGCAGCCGCGGTGAACCAAAGTGAATCGGTTCTCCTTTCATATCTTCCGGGGCCTGATCGGGATTCGTGACGAGAGATAATGTCATTGGGTTTGGTGTGCCCCCTGTCTTTTCGAGATAATGCCAGTAGAAAGGACGGTTCATCAGCTCTTTATCCAGGTCGATGGTCAGCTGTACCGTCATATAACCATTGCCGTTCGCAACCATATCACAGCCGTTTGCGACGAAGTACCTCTCAAGAAATCGATGAATTTCGTGCTGCTGCATTTGATTTCTCCTCCTTTAATTGTTCAGCGAATTGAATCATACTCGTCAAATTTTCCATTTTGATCTTCATTTCGCCTTCTGTACGGGAGGAGGAGAGGATGTCTGTCACATGCTCTTCAAAATCCCTGAAATCAAGGCGCGTCAGGATTTCGTCCAATTGACCGATCACCCGCTCAAAAAGATTGATCTTTTCATACAGAAGCTTCAGGATATGTTCTTCAACGGTATTCTTTGTTGCAAAGTTATAGATATGAACATCTTCTGTCTGCCCAAGGCGGTGCACACGGCCTATTCGTTGCTCAAGCCTCATGGGATTCCAGGGAAGGTCGAAATTGATCACGTGATGGCAGAATTGAAGGTTGATTCCTTCCCCGCCGGCTTCGGTGGCGATCAGCACCTGGGCATGCTTCTGGAATAATTCACGCATCCAGTCTTTTTTACCACGTTTGAATCCACCCCTGAATGGGACTGAGCTGATTCCATGCTGTTTCAGAAACCATTGAAGATAGAGCTGAGTCGCCCGGTACTCGGTGAAAATGATCACTTTATCATTGATGGACTGTACGATTTCCAACGCTTTCTGAGCCTTGGAGTTCATCGTGACATTTTCTACTTTTTTCATCAGTGTCCCAATCATCTGTTCAAAGGCTGGTGTAGGTGATTCCTTCTTTTCAAGCATATTCTTCAGGGTGTAAAAAACTGCTTCACGTGAGCTGCATGCTTCCCTTTGTAAAGTCAAAAGGGAGAAGGAACTTGAATTGGCCCAGTCATCATATCTCCCCCTGAGCAGATCGATACTGTTATACAGATCCCTTTCGGCTTCATTGAAATCGATCAACACCGTCTTCACATGGCGTTTTGTCCATTCGATCCCTGTATCACCACGTCTGTTACGGATCATTACTTTGTTAATGAGGCTCTTTAAATGTTCATCCTCCTGAAGCGAACGATCTCCTTTTTTATATCTGTCTGTAAATCCTGATTCATTTCCAAGGTGCCCCGGCTTTAAAAGGGAAACGAGATGAAAGATTTCCTCTACACGATTTTGGATGGGCGTGGCAGTCAAAAGCAGGCAGAATTTCTTCTTTAGATTCTGCACAAATTCATAGTTTTTTGTTTTATGATTTTTCAGTTTGTGAGCTTCGTCAATGATCACCAAGTCATAATCCTGGTCATACACCTTTTCACGGTGAGGACTTCTTTTTGCGGTATCCATGGAAGAAACCACGATGTCACATTGATCCCACACATAGCTCTTTCGCTGGGGCACGGCGGGAATGAAGAACTTGCTGTTCAATTCATACGCCCACTGGGAAACAAGGGAAGCGGGAACAAGTATCAAGACTTTTTTTACTAATCCCCTAATCATGTACTCTTTTAATATCAAGCCTGCCTCGATCGTCTTCCCCAGTCCGACTTCATCTGCAAGGATGGCTTTTCCATTCATCGTTTCCACAACCTGTTTCGCTGCTTCCAGCTGATGAGGGAGAGGAGTCACGTTTGCCAAATGTTTTGGAGCCTGCAGGCCTTCAAAGTTCGGAATTGCAAGATGGTGCTCGAATTCGATGGCGAGCTTATAAAGTTCCCAGTTACCCCAGGGCCCATCGTTTTCGATTAAATTCTCGAGACCTTCTCCCCACTCTTCATCAAATATAACTTCAACATTCATCTGAAAAACATCTCCTTAATTCTTATAAAAATGATTGCTCAAAACTCGTATTTAATGGTAGGATGAAAATAGATTTTCAATTGTTAGAAAAACTCGAAAATCCGAACATTCACATTTACAACATTTCTTCTGTATATTTCTAGTATGACCAATTGTTTCAAGGAATATTGGCGAATGATGACAAGGGGAGAGACTGTGCGTACAGCGCCGAAGGAGCAAGCACTATAAGTGTGAATCTCTCAGGCAAAAAGACTCTTGTTGGACGCAACTCTGGAGAGTGTTTCCGACACAGGAAACCACCAAAGGGGAAAGCCGTTCTTCGGTAAACTTTCAGGTGCAAGGACAGAGAAAACTTCTTTATGAAAAGGGGTTTTTCTGTCCTTTTTTCATGGGATAAAACGTGGTTAAGGATTATGCATGTAAGGAAGATAAAGGGGGAAAAGTCATGTCAGAGTTAAAACAAACACCTTTATACGAAGTGTACAAAGAGTATGGAGGAAAGACCATCGACTTCGGTGGCTGGGCTTTACCAGTGCAATTCTCAAGTATTAAGGAAGAACATGAAGCGGTACGATCCCGGGCAGGACTATTCGACGTTTCTCATATGGGAGAAATTGAAGTGAAGGGTGAAGGGGCTCTTGACTACTTGCAAAAAATGATGACAAATGATGTCTCCAAGGTGAAAGACGGAGGAGCTCAGTATACGGCTATGTGCTACGAAAACGGTGGGACGGTCGATGATTTACTTGTTTATAAGATAAAAGACAATGATTATTTGCTTGTTGTCAATGCAGCAAATATAGATAAAGATTTCAAATGGCTGAAAGAACATCAGACAGAAGATGTTGAGTTGAACAATATCTCTGAACATATGGCTCAATTGGCACTTCAAGGTCCGATTGCCGAAGAAGTTTTACAAACAATCACAAATGAACATGCATTGAGTGACATCGGATTTTTTAAATTTCAGACCGAAGTGAATATTGATGGAAAGCACGCACTCGTTTCCCGCACAGGTTACACAGGGGAAGACGGTTTCGAGATTTACTGTGATGCAGGTGATGCGGCTGCGATCTGGAAGGCGATCCTGTCTGCCGGCAAGGAGAGGGGCGTCCTTCCATGCGGGCTTGGTGCGCGTGATACATTGCGTTTTGAAGCGAATCTTGCCCTTTACGGACAGGAACTATCCCAATCGATCACACCGATCGAGGCGGGAATCGGCTTCGCTGTCAAAGTGAATAAAGAGATTCCATTCATTGGTCAGGAAGTACTGAAACGACAAAAAGAAGAAGGTGCCCCTCGAAAAATCGTGGGTATCGAAATGATCGACCGCGGTATTCCCCGTCATGGCTACAAAGTATTTTCAGGTGAAGAAGAAATAGGGGAAGTCACAACAGGTACGCAATCACCTACATTAAAGAAAAATATAGGATTGGCATTGCTTAATAAAGAATTCACTCCACTGGATACAGAAGTACTGGTTGAAATCCGAGGGAAAAAGCTTAAAGCGAAAGTGGCATCAACACCTTTTTATAAAAGACCAAAGAAATAGGGGAGGAATGACGGTCATGAAGCATCGTTATTTACCGATGACAGAGCAGGATCAAAGGGAAATGTTAGAACAAATAGGAGTAGACAGCGTTAATGATCTATTTGAAGATATTCCTGAACAGGTTCGTTTCAAAGGGGATTACAAGATCAAAGAAGCGAAGTCGGAAACGGAATTGGTTAAGGAACTGACTAAAATGGCAGCGAAGAATGCTGACCTGAAAAGTCATACATCGTTTCTCGGGGCAGGGGTCTATGATCATTACATGCCGATCATCGTCGATCACGTTTTATCGCGATCAGAGTTTTATACAGCGTATACGCCGTACCAGCCTGAAATCTCCCAGGGGGAGCTTCAAGCCATTTTTGAATTCCAGACGATGATTTGTGAGCTGACAGGTATGGATGTAGCCAACTCCTCTATGTATGATGGGGGAACGGCTCTTGCTGAAGCCGCAATGCTGAGTGCTGGCCAGACCCGCCGGAAGAAGGTCCTTGTATCAAGCACAGTCCATCCCGAATCACGTGATGTTTTGCGCTCATATGCAAAAGGTCAGTATATCGAAGTGGTGGAAATTCCCCATACGGATGGTGTAACCGATGTAGAAGAACTTAAGAAATTAATGAGTGATGAGATTGCAGCGGTCATCGTTCAGTATCCTAACTTCTTCGGGCGAGTGGAAGAGCTGAAAGCGATCGAAGAAGTGGCACATGGGGAAAAAGCGATGTTCGTCGTATCCTCAAATCCCCTTGCACTCGGGGCACTTACACCTCCGGGGAAATTAGGGGCGGACATTGTCATTGGGGATGCACAGCCATTCGGTATCCCGAGCGCCTTCGGTGGACCTCACTGCGGATACTTCGCCGTGAATAAGAAGCTTATGAGGAAGGTACCTGGACGCCTGGTCGGTCAAACCGTCGATGAAGACGGCATCCGCGGTTTCGTTTTGACTCTCCAGGCCCGTGAACAACATATCCGTCGCGACAAAGCGACATCGAATATCTGTTCCAATCAGGCATTGAATGCACTCGCTGCATCCGTCGCGATGACGGCACTCGGAAAACAGGGCGTCAAAGAAATGGCCATTCAAAATATCCAAAAAGCTCATTACGCCAAGGAAGCCTTGAAAGCGAAAGGATTCTCCATCGCATTTGAAGGACCATCATTCAATGAATTTGTCATAAAGGTAAATAGACCGGTCAAAGAAATCAATCAAAAGCTACTCGAAAAAGACATGATTGGTGGATATGACCTTGGGCTTATAGATGACAGCTTGACACAGCATATGCTTGTTGCTGTCACAGAACTTCGCAGCAAAGACGAAATCGACGCATTCGCAGCAGAATTGGGGGATTGTCATGAATAAGCAAGATCAACCTCTTATTTTTGAACTATCAAAAGAAGGCCGAATTGGTTACAGCTTACCTGAAATGGATGTACCTCAGGTGGATTTATCCGACCTCATTCCATCAGATTACATCCGCGCAGAAGCACCGGAACTCCCGGAGGTCTCGGAACTTGATATCATGCGCCATTATACGGCCTTATCCAAACGTAATCACGGGGTGGACTCCGGTTTCTATCCACTTGGGTCCTGTACGATGAAATACAATCCGAAAGTGAACGAAAACGTTGCACGTTTGAACGGATTCGCCCATATCAACCCGCTGCAGGAATCAGAAAGTGTTCAAGGTGCACTTGAACTGATGTATGACCTGCAGGAGCATTTGAAAGAAATCACCGGTATGGATGAAGTCACCCTTCAACCTGCTGCAGGGGCCCATGGCGAATGGACCGGGCTTATGATGATCCGTGCTTATCATGAAGCAAATGGTGATACACACCGTACGAAGGTCATCGTACCCGATTCCGCTCATGGAACAAACCCAGCCAGTGCAACGGTTGCCGGCTTTGAAACGGTAACAGTGAAGTCGAACGATAATGGGCTCGTCGATTTAGACGATCTTAAGCGCGTAGTCGGGGATGACACGGCTGCCCTGATGTTGACAAACCCTAACACCCTTGGATTATTCGAAGAGAACATCATGGAAATGGCTTCCATCATTCATGAAGCTGGTGGAAAACTGTATTATGATGGTGCCAATCTAAATGCCGTACTTTCAAAAGCGAGACCGGGGGATATGGGATTTGACGTTGTCCATTTAAATCTCCATAAGACATTCACTGGTCCTCACGGAGGCGGCGGTCCGGGAAGCGGTCCTGTCGGTGTGAAGGAAGACTTGATTAAATACCTTCCTAAGCCGGTACTTGTGAAAAATGGCGATACATTCGAATTCGATTACAACAGACCTGAATCCATCGGACGGGTAAAACCTTACTACGGAAACTTTGGAATCAATGTCCGTGCCTATACGTATATCAGGACGATGGGGCCGGACGGACTGAGAGCCGTCACGGAAAACGCGGTCCTGAATGCCAATTACATGATGCGTCGACTGGCACCTCACTTTGATCTGCCTTACGACCGTCATTGTAAGCATGAGTTTGTCATCAGTGGGAAACGTCAGAAGAAACTCGGCGTCCGTACATTGGATATTGCGAAGCGACTACTGGACTTCGGATATCATCCACCGACCATCTACTTCCCATTAAACGTGGAAGAGTGCATGATGATCGAACCGACGGAAACGGAATCAAAAGAAACCCTTGATTCCTTCATTGATGCCATGATCCAAATTGCCAAAGAAGCAGAAGAAACACCGGAAATCGTCCAGGAAGCCCCTCACACAACCATCGTGAAGCGCATGGATGAAACACTCGCAGCAAGAAAACCGGTCCTTCGTTATACAAAAGAGAGCTAAACATTACCATCTACATCGAAAGCCCTGCAGGTAAATCTCTGCAGGGCTTTTATGTGAGGGACGGACCTTCGATATATAGTGTTTGTAATGGATAATCCGGCCGATTTGAGTGGAAATCCAGCCGGAATGAACAGGAAACCAGCCGTTTTGGTCAATAATGCTGCCGGTTAATCTGAAAATCCAGCCCTTTTCAGGAGAAAACCAGCCTGATACCATTTAATTCCATCATCAGCACTAGAACAGTATCACCTATGAAATGGTTCATGCACGAACAACCCATCCCACTCAATCAAAAAAGATCGCCCCTGGGCGATCTCTTTCCATTACTTTTTATGTTTCACTTTCCCTGTCCACTTTTTGAATCCACCCTGTAACTGGTGAAGATTGCGGTATCCTTTTTTGTGCAGCATTTGAGCTGCTCTTCCGCTGCGGAGTCCGCTTTGGCAATAAAGGTATACAGGTTGATCTGAGCGGATTTCCTTTTGTCTCATTTTGATCTGTGACAAAGGAATATTCCGTGCACCGAGGACGTGACCGTTTTCAAATTCATTCGCTTCACGAACATCTATCAATTGAGCTTTGCGATATCCTGCTCGAAATTCTTCCTCATTCAGTGTATTCACGATTCTCTTTTGATAGAAGAACGTAAAGAGTGAATAGATGATGATTCCACCAAGTACGACTAAAAGAATATATAATCCTTCCATCATTCATGCTCCTTTCTACAATTGCGCTACCTTCTATTATATTCATGAAGTGCGTAAGAATCAAAACAAATTTATTATTTTAAAGCAAAGACTTTCCAATCTGTTTTTCTTTGTTTTTTCGATTGGATTTGATAGACTAGTAACGGACTTGAATGAAGATGAATTTTACATAACACCATTAAATAGAAGACATAAATGAGGTATGCTGCATGAAAAAGGAAACGTGGAGATTCATTGACTCCGGGAATTGTTCTCCCTCTTATAATATGGCTCTTGATGAGGCATTGCTTGATTGGCACAGTGAGGGGAAGATCCCTCCTACGATCCGGTTTTACGGATGGGATCCAGCGACGCTTTCCATCGGTTATTTTCAAAAAGTGGAAAAGGAAATCAATCTTGACGCCGTCAAAGGACATGGACTTGGTTTTGTGAGACGGCCGACGGGAGGCAGGGGGGTTCTTCATGAACATGAATTGACGTACAGCGTCATCGTGTCAGAAGAACATCCGGAAATGCCGAGGACCGTCACAGAAGCGTACCGTGTCATTTCGGAAGGGATCCTGAAGGGATTTCAAGGTCTTGGCCTTGAAGCCTACTTTGCTGTACCAAGAACGGCGGAAGAGCGGGAAGGATTAAAAAACCCGCGTTCAGCTGTTTGCTTTGATGCTCCGAGCTGGTATGAACTTGTCGTTGAAGGACGAAAAGTGGCAGGAAGTGCACAGACCAGGCAAAAAGGTGTCATCCTTCAGCACGGCTCGATTCTATTGGATCTTGACGAGGATAAACTGTTCAGCCTGTTTAACTACCCATCCGACAGGGTAAAAGAGCGTATGCAGCGGGCCTTTAAAAGCAAGGCGGTTGCGATGAATGAAATCAGTTCCGTAATGGTCACCATGGAGATGGCGAAGGAAGCATTCAAAAAAGGTTTTGAGGAAGGATTGAACATCAACCTCGAGCCCTATGAGCTTTCTGAAGAGGAAACACAATATGTTGTGGATCTTGCCGAGTCCCGATACGAATCTGATGAGTGGAATTATAAACGTTAAAAAAATTTTTTGTAGAAAAAAAGCGATGCTTGTCGCTTTTTTCCTATTTTACCAACCATAACGGTGCTTTATGTTATATCAAGTTCTAAATTAATAGAAATGGACGGAGTATTATATGATTTCCTATTCTTTTCTCCCGTTTCCTATTTTTATTGGCATATTAACCGTTTGACAAACAAATGACCTATTGACCTGAAACACAATATATGGTGTGTCGAATAATTTTTCGTACACAATATGTTGTGTTTATTTATTGCTTTTCCAGAATGGCTATGATATCTTAATACTTGAAATAAAACACCAGCGAAGAAAACAGAAAATGAAACATTTGAGATAGAAGGAGTTGTCTTTATGACTGTTGCGTCGAAAAATACGATGAAATTAAACACCGAGAGATTAAATAAGGATATTGGATTGTTTCCTCAAGTACATCCCATCACACCGGACATGAAAACTACACATAAAGGTGTATCCCGTCTTGTCATGATCGATCGTTATTCGTTCAAGGATACCGAGAAGATCACTCTTTCCGAAGGAGACTTCGTGGTCCTGACCATCAAGGAAGATCCTAAGTTTCCTGCAAGGGGATTGGGCTACATTTCAAGCATTGATTGGGAAACGAAAAAAGCATCTGTGTGGATCGAAGAAGAGTACAGAAGTGCCATCGATAAACCGGAGGAGATGGAGACGGGGATTGTCTCGAGGACACTCGATGTCATTGAGAAACCACTTGAAGTCTACTATGAACAAATTGCGAAGCGTAACGCAACAGGCTTGGCAGAGGTGGAAGAAACTGCTGAAAAGAGGCAGCTATGGTTTGAAAAATTCTATCATGAACTAGTGAACCTGCATTTTGTTCCTGCGGGACGGGTCCTATACGGTGCGGGTGCAGGCACGGATGTAACATACTTTAACTGTTACGTGATGCCATTCGTGCAGGATTCCCGCGAAGGCATTTCAGAACACCGCAAGCAGGTGATGGAGATCATGAGCCGCGGCGGCGGAGTCGGAACAAACGGTTCGACCCTTCGTCCACGTAATACTCTGGCGAAAGGCGTCAATGGGAAATCATCAGGTTCCGTTTCCTGGTTGGATGACATCGCGAAACTGACTCACTTGGTTGAGCAGGGCGGATCAAGACGTGGGGCACAAATGATCATGCTTTCAGATTGGCATCCCGATATTATTGAATTCATTATTTCTAAAATGCAAAACCCGCGTATCTTGCGTTATCTTCTTGAAAACACAGAAGATGAAACCATTAAAAAGGCTGCCCAGGAAAAGCTGAAATTCACCCCTCTTACAGAGCAAGAGGAAGCGATGTATCAAGGGATCCTGAACTACAGACAGATCCCCGGCTATGGTGGATTCGATGCGAAGATCCTTAAGAATGCAGAAGAAAAACTGCGCACAGGGGGCACATACAGCGTCCATAATTCAGAATTCCTGACAGGGGCGAACATCTCCGTCTGCCTGACAAGCGACTTCATGGAAGCCGTGGAGAACGATCGTGAATATGAACTGCGCTTCCCTGACGTGGAAAGCTACAACGAAGAGCAAATGAAGTACTATAATGAAGAGTGGCACAATGTAGGCGATGTGCGTGAGTGGGAAAAGCTTGGATACAAAGTTCGCACATACCGCAAGATCAAGGCGAAAGAACTATGGAACCTGATCAATGTGTGTGCAACCTACTCAGCTGAACCGGGAATCTTCTTTATCGATAACGCGAATGATATGACGAATGCGAAAGCATATGGGCAGAAGGTAGTCGCTACGAACCCTTGTGGAGAGCAGCCCCTTGCACCGTATTCAGTATGTAACCTGGCAGCTGTCAACCTAGCACAATTCGCCGATAAAGAAACGAAAACCGTTGATTTTGAAAAATTGAAGAGGACGGTGGAAGTGGGCGTCCGTATGCAGGACAATGTCATCGACGCGACTCCATACTTCCTTGATGAAAATAAAAAGCAGGCACTTGGTGAGCGACGCGTAGGCCTTGGCGTAATGGGTCTTGCAGACTTATTGATCTACTGTGAAAAAGAATACGGTTCAGAAGAAGGTAACAGGCTTGTGGATGAAGTCTTTGAAGTCATCGCCACAACCGCTTATCGTGCTTCTGTAGAATTATCGAAGGAAAAAGGAAGCTTTCCATTCCTGACAGGAAGCACCGATGAAGAAACGAAGGCCCTGCGAAAGGCATTCGTGGAAACAGGCTTTATGAAGAAAATGCCTGAAGACGTACGTCATGACATTGAAGAGTACGGGATCAGGAATTCCCATCTGCTGACGGTGGCCCCAACAGGTTCAACAGGTACGATGGTGGGGGTATCGACGGGTCTTGAGCCGTACTTCTCCTTCACTTATTACAGAAGTGGACGTCTCGGTAAATTCATTGAAGTAAAGGCGGATATTGTAGAGGATTACTTGAAGAGAAATCCCGATGCGGATGCAGACAATCTTCCGGAATGGTTCGTTTCTTCCATGAGCCTTGCTCCACAAGCACATGCCGACGTTCAATGTGTTATCCAGAATTGGATCGACAGCTCTATTTCGAAAACCGTGAATGCCCCTCGTGGTTATACGGTGGATCAAGTAGAAAAAGTATATGAGCGACTGTATAAAGGTGGAGCAAAGGGCGGTACCGTTTATGTGGACGGTAGCCGTGATTCTCAGGTGCTTACCCTTAAAGCGGAAGAAAACAGCTTTGATGATGAGAATGAACAGGAACAACATGAGATTCCGACCGCTAAAAAGCCGATCGTTTTACTGGATACGATCCAGGACGTGCGTTCTACGGACGTGACCATCGGTTCTGAGGTGGGGAATACGTGCCCGGTCTGCCGTAAAGGTACGGTAAAAGATATGGGTGGCTGCAATACTTGTACAAACTGCGGCGCTCAGCTGAAGTGTGGACTATAATCAATAAAAAGCGCAGGAGGGGACTGGTTCCCCTCCTGTTTTTTTTAGTCTAAAATCCTTTGTGGTGAATTAAAGATGTAGTAATACACTATAAAAGGAGTGGAGCCTTTGGACATCGATGGCGTATTTTCCGGTGGAGGCATAAAGGGGCTCGCCATGATAGGAGCATACCAGGCGATTGAAGAGAAAGGATACACATTCAAGAGACTGGCAGGAACCAGTGCAGGGGCAGTGATTGCTGCGTTTATTGCTGCAGGATACTCAAGCCGTGAATTACTCAAGATCATGGGCGATCTTGAGTTGAAAGATCTGTTGGATTCAAACGCGATCATTTCCCTGCCGCTCCTTAAGTGGTTTCGGGTTTATTATCGTCTGGGATTATATAAAGGAATGGCACTTGAAAGCTGGGTGGAAGAAAAGCTGAAAGCGAGGGGGATTTATACGTTCGCGGATCTGCCCCCGCGATCCCTCCGTGTCATTGCATCAGATTTATCAAACGGTAGACTGCTTGTCCTTCCCGATGACCTTGAGAAGTACGGCATACCGAAGGAAACCTTTCCCGTTGCCCGGGCGATACGGATGAGCGCGAGCCTTCCTTATTTCTTTGAACCCGTGAAACTGCGTTCACTGGAAGGGACCAGTTTTATGGTGGACGGGGGGGTGCTCAGTAATTTCCCCATGTGGCTCTTTGACAGGGAAAATGTGAAGAAGGTCAGGCCGGTACTCGGAGTGAAGCTTAGTCACGACTTGATAAGTAAGCCGAAAAAACCGATCAAAAATGCGATTGATTTATATGGAGCCCTCTTTACGACCATGAAAGACGCACATGATTCAAGATATATCTCCAGAAAACTTGAAAAAAACATCATCTTTATACCGACTGAAGGGGTACTCACCACCGAATTCGAACTTACTCCCGAACGGAAGATTGAACTCGTTCAATACGGGAAAACGAAGGCCGCAGCCTTTTTGCAAACATGGCCCCATTAAAAAAACAATCGAGCTCCTAAAACGAAGCTCGATTGTTTTTTTTATTCTTTTTTCCTTCAATTACGGTTAGTTTGGCATTGGATTTTTTCCGTATCGAACGTTTTTTTGAAACATTGGATACTTGAGGTTTACTTGTAGACTTCTTCTTATGCCGCTTCTTCGATTGCTTGGCTGCTTTAACAAACGCTCTCTGTTCATTGCTATTACCAGTCCGTCTTCCACTGAACCATCTTTTGTAAATGAAATAGATGATCCCGATGACGGCTGCTGTAATCAGCAATTGCCTTGCAAGACCTAGAGGATTTCCGAACAGGGAAGTTCCAAGCCCGATCATAGCCAACAAAATGAGTGTGAAAACAAAGATATTACGAGCGTTCAACAAAGCCACCTCCTTACATCACTATCCATCTTAGATATTATCTATACTATTATTCTAGACCATTTCGGTCTTCTTTAACCGTATAAATTGATTTTTTATCAGGGTATGAATGGGACAAACCCACTCCTTTTTTCTGAAACTTTAAATGATATTATCTATTTTACTAAATATTGAAGAAAAGCACTAGAGTAAGCGTTTCCTGAATGTTATTTATCTACGATCCCTGTTCAGATTGAATAGGATAAAAATAAACAATTCCATGCAAATGTTTCATTCTATGGGACATACTACGAATGGAGGTGTTACAGATGGCAGAACAGAAAGGGCAACATGAGAAGGTCCAGAACGGGACGGAAGAGAGTAAAGAAAATCCACGGTTGGAGCAGAATCAAAGTGAAAAACCGCTTTCCTTCACGGCAATGGTAGTCGTGACAGGCTTTACTGCCGGGATGTTGTGGAGCGGGATAGCATACATTTGCTACTTCTTTTCCTTTACGAAAATCGAACCCAATATCATATTCGAACCTTGGGCGGTGGGGAACTGGGTGGACAAATGGATCGGTATCGTCCTATCCATCGTGGCTTATGGTGTCATATCGATCGGTGTGGCCCTCATTTATTATGGCCTGTTACGAAAATTCAAGTCCATGTGGGTTGGTGCAGCGTATGGAATCCTTCTGTACCTGGCATTTTTTCTGGTGCTGAATCCACTTTTCCCAAGCATCAAATCCTTTACAGCCATTGATTATCACACGTTGATCACGACGTTCTGTTTGTATATTCTATACGGTGTATTTATAGGTTTCTCGATTTCATATGAAGAAAATGAATTAAGGCATCAGGAAGAAAAGGAAAAATCAGGGGAAGTTTCTCATTAATTTATCAGACAATTAAGTAGGTATAGGTAAAAGGTTTATGTTAGAATGTTCATGATGAACATTCTATTTTTTTAGGAGTTTACATATGGTGAAAATCTTACTGTTAAATGGCCCCAATTTGAACCGATTAGGGAAACGGGAGCCTGCTATTTACGGTCATGTCACACTGGCTCAATTGGAAGCAACCTTGAAAAGCAAGGTAGAAGACGAGGGTTTTGAATTGCTTGCTGCTCAATCGAATCATGAAGGGGAATTGATTGACATCATCCACAAGTGTGAGGATGAAGGATATGGGGGGATCATATTGAACCCTGGTGCGTTCACGCATTACAGCTATGCGTTAAGAGATGCAGTGGCGTCTGTATCCGTGCCGGTTGTGGAAGTGCATATATCAAATATTCATGCACGGGAAAAGTTCAGGCATCAGTCTGTCGTGGCAGCTGAGACGGTCGGTCAGATCGTTGGATTCGGACTGTTTGGGTACGAGTTGGCCCTGAAAGCCATTATAAAGAACATTAAGGGAGTGGAACACGATGAAAATTAAACGATTACGTGAAACCTTTTCAGAGAATGAAATGGACGGTATTTTATTGACGAGTACGTATAACCGCCGCTATATGACGAACTTTACGGGTTCTTCGGGAGTGGTATTGATTTCAAAGGAGAAGGCCTTATTCATCACCGATTTCAGATACATAGAACAAGCAACGGAACAGGCTGCTGATTACGAAATCGTTCAGCATACAGGTCCTATTCATGAAGAAGTGGCGAAACAAGTGAAGAACCTTGGGATCACGAAGCTTGGTTTCGAAAAGAACGACATAACGTACAGTGCATTCGAAAGCTACCGGGATAGAGTGGAAGCGGAAATGGTGCCGGTGTCCGGTTTAGTGGAAAAGTTACGCTTGATTAAGACACCTGAAGAGCTTAATATAATTAAGGATGCGGCGGATATTGCCGATGCAGCATTTAAGCATATATTAGATTTCATCAAACCGGGTGTGACAGAGCTGGAGGTTTCAAATGAATTAGAATTCTTCATGAGAAAAGCAGGAGCCACTTCATCCTCTTTTGATACCATCGTTGCCTCAGGTTATCGTTCTGCACTGCCTCACGGGGTGGCCAGTGATAAAGTCATTGAAAAAGGTGATTTTGTAACCTTGGATTATGGTGCATACTATAAAGGATACTGCTCCGATATGACACGTACTTTATCGGTAGGAGAACCAAGCGGAAAATTGAAAGAGATCTATGATGTGGTCCTTCAATCACAGCTTCTTGCCATGGACCAAATCAAGCCGGGCATGACTGGAAAAGAAGCGGATGCAATCGCTCGTGATTACATAACAGAAAAAGGTTATGGTGAGTATTTCGGACATTCGCTGGGGCACGGGATCGGTCTTGAAGTACATGAAGGACCAGGATTGTCCTCACGTTCCGACGTGGTGCTTGAGCCCGGGATGATCGTAACGGTTGAACCAGGTGTCTATGTACCGGGAGTCGGCGGCGTACGTATCGAAGATGATACACTCATTACGGAAGATTCCAATGAAACACTGACACACTCAACAAAAGATCTAATCATTCTACCATTTTAGTCCTCAATAAGGGCTACTAGACTATAGGAGGAATAAACATGATTTCAGTAAATGATTTTCGCACTGGTTTAACCGTTGAAGTCGATAACGGAATTTGGCGGGTAATCGATTTCCAACACGTTAAACCGGGTAAGGGAGCCGCGTTCGTGCGCTCTAAACTTCGTAACCTTCGCACAGGTGCCATTCAGGAAAAAACGTTCCGTGCCGGTGAAAAAGTAGGAAAAGCACAGATAGACAACCGGAAAATGCAGTACCTGTATGCCAATGGTGACATGCATGTATTCATGGATAACGAAAGCTACGATCAAATCGAGCTTCCTGCTTCTTCCATTGAATATGAATTGAAATATTTAAAAGAAAACATGGAAGTATCCATCATGATGTACGGAGCCGAAACGCTTGGAGTCGAGCTTCCAAACTCTGTTGAATTAAAAGTGACGGAAACAGAACCGGGAATCAAAGGTGACACGGCTTCCGGTGGATCCAAGCCTGCTACTGTTGAAACAGGTTTAGTGGTGAACGTTCCATTCTTCGTGAACGAAGGGGACACACTGATCATTAACACAACGGACGGATCTTACGTATCACGTGGATAAAGAATAAATATGAAAAGCCTGAACGGGATGAATCCCGTTCAGGTTTTTTTTGTCTTTCCCCTCCCTATCACCACCCCGAAACCTCCAACTCTATTGTCATAATCTCCATTCGCTAGAATACATTGTATTATCGGGAAGCATGTACGAAGGGTCAATATCCTTCAACCCGAAGTGGAACAAGATTAGGAGGTCTCCATATGCAAGAAGTTCTAGCCTTTCTACCCAGCACTATATCTGACAAAGTCCTGTCCCTTCCACAAGATCTGATTGACCGGATAGAAGAAATCAGGGTTCGTACCAGCCGTGTATTAGAGGTAACGGCACGGGGGAAGCCATACTTTCTTCCCTATACGGTGACAGAAGAAGATAGTGAACAGCTCATTAACAAACTATCCCGCCATTCATTTTATACATTGGAAGAAGAGTTGAAGCGTGGCTATATCACGATTGAAGGCGGGCATCGGGTAGGGCTTGCCGGGAAGGTGGTACTAGAAGGCGGAGTTGTGAAGGGGATTCGGAATCTCTCTTCTTTTAATATCCGAATTGCCAGGGAAAAGCTCGACATAGCTCAGTCCATCCTTCCATATGTGTACAATGACGGCTGGAAACATACGATGCTCATTGGTTCCCCTCAAACCGGTAAAACGACCCTGTTACGGGATCTGGCCAGGATGATTTCGACGGGGGTCCCTGAAAGAAACATCCCCCCATTCAAAGTGGGGATCGTCGATGAACGATCAGAGATTGCCGGCTGCGTGAACGGCATCCCTCAGCTGATGTTCGGTCCGAGGGTGGACGTGCTGGATGCCTGTCCAAAGGCTGAAGGCATGATGATGCTGATTCGTTCCATGAGTCCGGATGTCCTGGTCGTGGATGAAATCGGACGGGTGGAAGACGGTCAGGCGATTCAGGAAGCCGTGAATGCCGGTATTACTCTTGTCATGACGACGCATGGGTCTTCTTTAAGCGAAGTAAGGAAGAGGCCTGTGATCAAGGATATTGTAAATCTGCAGACGATTGAACGATTCGTGGAACTGAGGAGGGGGGATGAACCGGGTAAGGTCCATGAGGTGTGGGACGAACACGGACAATCTCTTCTGAAAAAAGTGAGTGTGACGTAAATGATAAAACTAGTTGGCGCTGTATTTATTCTCCTTTCCACTTCCTGGGCGGGGTTCGAAGCTTCAAAATATTTGACGGAAAGACCAAGGCAGCTTCGGCTATTGAAGCTGGCCCTTCAATCATTGGAAGCTGAAATCACCTATAGTCATACCCCTTTGCATGAAGCGACCAGAAAGATTTCCAAACAACTGCAAAAGCCTGTTTCCTGGTTTTTTGAAACGTTCTCGAAGAAATTGACAGAGCAGGAGATCTCAGTGAAGAAAGCGTGGGAAGAAAGCCTGAATGATGTATGGAAATTAACGGCTTTTAAAGCGGGTGAGTATGAAATCCTGAAGCAATTCGGAGAAAACCTTGGCAGACATGACATGATGACGCAGCAAAAACATATCCAGCTTGCTCTCAAGCATCTGGATAGGGAAGAAACGGAAGCCGTTGAAAAGCAGAAGAAATATGAAAAGATGACGAAAAGTTTAGGATTTCTATCAGGACTTTTGTTGATCATCCTACTACTCTGACTTGCGGCCCGCATTAGGGATGAGGCTTAGAAACCAGGAGGGAAACAAATATGGGAATTGACGTGGATATCATTTTCAAGATTGCCGGAGTAGGGATCGTCGTCGCCTTTTTGCATACGATTTTAGATCAGGTAGGGAAGAAAGAATATGCCCAGTGGGTGACATTATTCGGGTTCATCTATATCTTGTTCATGGTGGCTTCGATTGTCGATGATTTGTTCCAGAAGATAAAATCAGTCTTCTTATATCAAGGATAAGGGGGCGTCCGCGATTGAAATCATCCAGATTGTAGGTATTGCACTCGTTGCTACTTTTCTTGCTTTGATTGTAAAAGAACAAAAACCGAATTTTGCTTTCCTGCTCATTGTATTTACAGGTTGTACGATTTTTTTATTTCTGATTGATCAAATTTATTCCATCATTCATATGATTGAGAAATTGGCTGCAAACGCAAACGTGAACATGGTGTATGTGGAAACCATCCTAAAAATCATCGGCATCGCTTACATAGCGGAATTCGCTTCACACATTACGAAAGATGCCGGTCAGGGGGCGCTGGCAGCAAAAGTGGAGCTTGCCGGAAAGATATTAATATTGGCAATGGCTGTTCCCATTCTGACAGTCATCATTGAAACAATCATCAATATGATCCCGACTGGATAAGCGAAATATTAAGAGGTGGATTGAATGTTGCAATTATATCGGATACTCGTCACAGCACTCGTTATCTTTTTCATCACAGCCTCAAGTGGACAAGCAGAAGAAGGGGATGAACAGACTCCTCCCGATACAAACATCCAGCAGGAATTGATCGATGCACAGCTGGACCGGTTAGGGGTTGAAGAATTGACAGGATACTGGAATAGTATCGTGGATCAATACGGCGGCTATCTTCCCGAAAGTCAAAAAGGCAGTTTGATTGATTTCATGAAAGGCGAGAAAGAGTTCTCCTTCAAGGCATGGTTCAGCGGAATTTTCAAATTTGCCTTTCAGGAGCTTGTGATGAATGGAAAGTTATTGGGGACCCTGATTATGCTCACGATCTTCAGCATGTTTCTCCAGTCCCTGCAGAATGCTTTCGAAGGGGGAAGCGTCAGCAAGGTGGCATACAGCATCATTTTCATGGTGTTGATCATTATCGCTCTGAATAGTTTTCATGTCGCCATCGATTACACCCGGGATGCGATCTCCACCATGGTCCATTTCATCATCGCCCTCATCCCCCTGCTCCTTGCCCTGATTGCCGCGTCAGGAGGCGTGGTTTCGGCAGCTTTTTTTCACCCCGTCATCATCTTCCTGATGAATACAAGCGGCTTACTCATTCAGAATGTCGTACTGCCACTCCTGTTCCTATCCGCCCTTCTGAGCATTGTGAGCACCCTTTCCAGTCATTATAAAGTGACTCAGCTGGCTCAATTATTGAGAACTTGGAGCATCGGACTGTTAGGGGCGTTCATGACGGTCTTTCTCGGGGTGATATCCGTACAGGGTGCCACCGCAGCCGTGACGGACGGCATAACGATCCGTACAGCGAAATTTGTGACAGGCAACTTTGTCCCGGTCATCGGCAGGATGTTCACGGACGCAACGGATACCGTGATCAGCGCATCGGTCCTACTTAAAAATACGGTGGGGATAGCGGGTGTCGCTATCGTTTTGATCATTGCAGCTTTTCCCGCCATCAAGATCTTGATGATTGCCTTCATATACAAACTGGCGGCCGCTCTCCTTCAACCTCTCGGGGGAGGGCCGGTGATTGAATGCCTGGATACGATCGCAAAGAGTGTGATTTATGTCTTTGCGGCCCTGGCGATCGTGTCCTTTATGTTTTTCTTAAGTCTTACCGTCATCATTGCAGCGGGAAATATTACGATGATGATGCGATAAGGGGGTCCCGTCATGTCATTTCTAACCGATTGGATTACAAATATCATCATCTTTGTTCTCTTAGCCACCGTCATCGACATGCTGCTACCAAGCTCCAACATGCAGAAATATGCCAAAATCGTGACGGGCTTATTATTGATCACCATCATTCTTACACCGCTCTTTAAATTGATGTCCACGGATTTTGATGAAGTGATGAATTCAATTGAATTAAATGGTCCTTCCCAGAATAAATCGATGGAAAATGAAATAGAAATGAAGAAAAAAGAAATACAAGCCTCACAACGTGCATATATTTTAGAACAGATGGCTGTCCAAATGAAACATGAAGCAGAAAAGGAGATGATGGATGAGCACGGTAAAGTCATTGAGAAGGTGACCATACAAGCAGATGACGTAGAAAATCTTCCCGACAGTATTACAGGAGTGACAGTGATTGTGAAAGAAAAGGAAAGTGAAAAAGACAGCACCATTGAAACAGTCCAAAACGTGGAGATCGATACGGGATCTGAAACGAGTAAGAAAACATCCGACGAAGATACGTCCCAACTGGCCACCTTACTAGCCGAACAATGGAATCTAACACCAGACAAAATAATCATTACAGTTGAAGGGGGGACTGGGGAAGCGAATGAACTTTAATAAAGGTCCGCTGAATATGCTGAAGGAATGGTTGTCAAAAGAAGACGCGAACTCTCCACCCAGGGGAAAAAAAGGTAAAAGGCTGCATTACTTTCTCGTTGTGCTTCTCATAGGAGTGGCATTCATGCTGATCAGCGACCTGTGGAGCGGTGATCAAGGGGTTGAAGTTGCGAAGCAGGTGGATGGAGGCACCCCTGAAGAAGTGGCGGCATTCGGGTCCGGTCAAAAGGAGTCGGATGGGTCCATGAGGGATTACGAGGATCGATACGAAAATCAGTTGAAAGAAGCCCTTGATCAAATTGTCGGGGTCAGCGATGTATATGTCGTCGTCAATGTGGAGGCAACAGAATCAAAAGTGTATGAGAAAAATGAGTCGACAAAAACACAATCCACCGATGAAGAAGATAAAGAAGGTGGAAAGAGGTCGATAGAGGATAAATCCCGGGAAGAAGAAATCGTCATTGTAAACAATGGTGATAAAGAAGTTCCCATTGTGAAAGAAACAAAAAAACCTAAAGTCACCGGTGTCCTTGTAGTAGCAAAGGGAGCCGATAACATACAAATCAAAAAATGGATTATAGAGGCCGTCACCCGCGCCCTTGATGTTCCAAGTCACCGGGTATCGGTCCTGCCCAAACAATAAGGGGGAAATGATAGATGTTACTTAAAAAACAAACGGTTTGGCTATTAACGATGTTGAGTCTTGTGATTGTGCTTTCGGTTTACTACATTACGTCACCAACACAACAAGCGACAGATATGGCTTATCAGGAAAAGGATGCGAAAGAGCAGGCTAAAGGTGGAGATAAAGAGACAATGTCAGGCAATGGTATGGAAGTCGTCACGGATGCCGCTGGAAATGAAATGTTCGAAGCATTGCGACTTGAAGTAACAGACCAACGTGATCAGCTACGTGAAGAGCTGGAGGCGAAGGTAGCAAACGCCGATGTGTCAGCAGAAGAAAAGAGTGCAGCCTATGAGCAGATGGAAAACCTTCGTGAGCTGGCCATGACGGAATCGGTTCTTGAAACGATGATTAAAACAATGGGTTACGATGATGCCCTTGTCAGAGCAAACGGAGAAAACATCCGGATCACGGTAAAGTCAGACAAAGAGCACACTAAAGCCGATGCCAATGAAATCATCCGCCTCGTCATGAGTGAAGTGGGACAAATGAAGCCGGTCGCTGTGGAATTCCAGCCGGCCAACTAAACGGATCCAACGTGCCGCCTAAAGTGTCTGCTTTAGGCGGCTTATTTATGTCTTTTTTTTATAGAAATGAAAAATCCTTTTCTATTATTTTATTTTTTTTCGAAAAAGGTCTAGAATAGAGGTAGGGTTGTATGCGCTTTTAAAGGATGGTAGGAATCGCATATTGAATTTATACGAGGTATTATCGTATGATGTTAGTAGCTAGTCATAATTTTTTAAACTATAAGAGGGGTGTCAACAGTGTTGAAAATTCAAGAAATTCGCGAAATAATCAAACTCGTAGATCAATCAAGTGTTGAAGAGTTTACATACGAGCATGATGGTTCTAAGATCAATCTAAAGAAAAATAATGGAGTCACCGTATCGGCCCAGCCGGTGGTACAAGCAGTCGAAGAAGTAAAAACTGCTGCACAAGCCGTTCAACAAGCACCTGTACAGGAAGCTGCTGCTCCTGCACAGCCGGAAAAAGAAGCTCCACAAGCTGGCGCTGAGGATGCAAACTTACATAAAATCACGTCTCCGATGGTCGGGACGTTCTACCAATCCTCTTCACCTGAATCAGGCCCATATGTAAAAGTCGGGGATAAAGTTGATGAAAGCTCAGTGGTATGCATCGTGGAAGCGATGAAACTATTTAATGAAATCGAAGCCGAAGCAAAGGGCGAAATCGTAGAAATTTTAGTAAAAGACGGTCAATTAGTGGAATATGGTCAGCCGTTATTCTTGGTTAAACCTGAATAAGGAGCGAATATAGATATGATAAAAAAAGTACTAATCGCCAATCGAGGAGAAATTGCCGTACGTATCATTCGTGCATGCCGAGATCTAGGCATTGAAAGTGTAGCCGTTTATTCTGAAGCAGATAAAGAGGCACTCCATGTTCAATTAGCGGATGAAGCTTATTGCATCGGACCTACTGCATCGAAGGACAGCTACCTGAATTTCACAAACATCATCAGCGTGGCAAAACTGACAGATTGTGATGCCATCCACCCGGGTTACGGATTTCTGGCGGAAAACTCTGACTTTGCAGAGTTGTGCCGTGATTGCAACATCATCTTCATCGGCCCTTCACCTGAAGCCATCTCCAAGATGGGGACGAAAGACGTGGCCCGTGAAACGATGAGGGAAGCAGGCGTTCCGATTGTCCCTGGTTCAAAAGGCATTGTGAAAGATGCAGAGGATGCAGTTCAGCTTGCAGAATCCATGGGTTATCCCGTCATCATCAAAGCAACTGCCGGTGGTGGAGGTAAAGGGATACGTGTCGCGAAAAGTCGGGAAGAGCTTATCAAAGGGGTGACGATCACCCAGCAGGAAGCCATGACTGCATTCGGAAACCCGGGTGTATATATCGAGAAGTTCATCGAGGACTTCAGGCACGTGGAAATTCAGGTGCTCGCTGATAACTTCGGAAACGTGATCCATCTTGGTGAGCGGGACTGTACGATTCAGCGCCGCCTTCAAAAACTGATTGAAGAAACACCGTCACCTGCTTTGACAGAAGAGAATCGCGTTAAAATGGGGGAAGCGGCAGTAAAAGCAGCCAAAGCGGTTGATTATACAGGTGCCGGCACGGTAGAATTTATATATGACTACGTCAATCAATCATTCTACTTTATGGAAATGAACACGCGTATCCAGGTGGAACATCCTGTAACCGAACAAGTAACAGGTGTCGATTTGATTAAGGAACAGATTCTCGTGGCATCAGGACAAAAGCTTTCCCTGACACAGGAAGAAGTGACGTTTACTGGCTGGGCCATCGAATGTCGTATCAATGCTGAGAATCCAGAGAAGAATTTCATGCCTTCAGCTGGCCGGATCGAAATGTATCTTCCACCGGGCGGCATTGGCGTAAGAGTCGACTCAGCCGCATATCCTGGTTATATGATCCCTCCATATTACGATAGCATGATTGCCAAAGTGATTACCTATGGAGCGACACGTGAAGAAGCCATTTCCAGGATGAAACGGGCTCTAAGTGAATTTGTGGTTGAAGGTATACACACAACCATCCCGTTCCATCTCAGACTATTAGATCATGAAACCTTTGTAGGTGGGGAATTCAATACGAAATTCTTAGAAAAATATGAAGTAATGAAATCCTAGTGTGAATTCAGGAGGTGCCATACATGGCGGAAAATCAAAACCTTTTACAAATGTCTCACGGTAAAGACGGTCTTGGGAAAATTGAAATCGCACCTGAAGTGATTGAAGTGATTGCAGGAATCGCCGCGTCAGAAGTCGAAGGCGTATCCCAAATGCGCGGAAACTTCGCAACAGGTGTCGTCGAGCGTCTTGGAAAGAAAAACCACGGTAAGGGTGTCAAAGTGGAGTTGGCCGAAGAAGGAATCATCGTGGATGTATACTGCATCATGAAATTCGGTGTAGCGATCCCGACGGTTGCTCAAAAAATCCAGGATAACATCCGTCAAGCCTTACTTAACATGACTGCGCTCGAAGCAGACGAAGTGAATGTTCATATTGTGGGCGTTCAATTTGAAAACCAAAAGTTTGAAGCGGAAATTGAAGACGAAATGTAATGGAGAAGAACGGTCCTTTTAGGGGGGCCGTTCTTTTTTGTGTCCTCCGTTTTCTTTTCTGAATATTGATTTTTTTAGATACGCGTGCGTAATGCCCTTGGTTTGTGCTATTATCAAAGGTATGAAAATTGATGGAGTTAAAGGAGTAAATAGAAGATGAAGAGAAGAGTTGCCCGTGAAAAGGCTTTACAGGCGTTATTTCAAATAGATATGAGTGGGATTGAGCCGGAGGTTGCGTTAAGGAACGTGCTGGAGGAAGAGGAGAAGATGGATGCCTATCTTGAGCAGATCGTTCTCGGCTTCATCGAGAATCAGGAACAGATTGACGGACATATCCGTGAAAATCTGGAGAAATGGTCGTTTGACCGTCTGGCGAAAGTCGATCGTAATATTCTGCGTCTAGGCGTCTACGAGCTTCTGTTTGTAGAAGATGTTCCGAATAATGTAGTCATTAATGAAGCGGTTGAAATAGCAAAGATCTTTGGTGATGATCAATCCAGTAAATTTATCAATGGTGTCCTTTCAAAGGTAAGTCAATCTTAACAATGTAAGGGGGCGAGTGAATGTCAGCTTCTATAATTGATGGCAAGCACATTGCAGATCACTATCGGCAGCAATTAAAGAGTCAGATTGAAAAGCTGAGGGAGCAGGAAGTCGTACCTGGCCTGGCGGTCATCCTGGTAGGTGATAACCAAGCCTCTCATTCTTATGTGAAAATGAAGAGGAAGGCATGTAGTAATCTTGGGATCCATTCAGAGCTTTATGTATATGAATCCACTCTGACACAAGAAGAGCTGCTTGGGAAAATCAGAGAATTGAATGAACAGGATCACATCCATGGAATTCTCGTTCAACTTCCACTGCCGGAACATATCAACCCGATTACCGTGATTGAGACGATTTCTCCATCGAAGGATGTGGACGGCTTTCATCCGGTTTCCATCGGGAAAATGGTGACGAATCAAGATACTTTCTATTCCTGCACGCCGCTTGGGATCATGAAAATGCTTGAATATGAAAACATCTCGGTGGAAGGTAAACACGTCGTCATATTAGGACGGAGTAACATTGTCGGAAAGCCGGCAGGTCACTTATTCCTGAATCGGAATGCCACCGTGACGTTCTGTCATTCCAAAACGGACAATATGTCTTCCTTCACACAGCAGGCGGATATTATCGTTTCCGCCGTAGGGAAAGCGAATCTGATCGGGGCGGAAGACATCAAACCCGGGGCTGTCGTCATCGATGTAGGCATGAACCGCAACGAAGATGGCAAGTTGTGCGGAGACGTGAACTTTGCCGAAGTAAAGGAAAAAGCAGGGAAAATCACCCCTGTTCCCGGTGGAGTCGGCCCTATGACGATCACCATGCTGCTTTATAACACCGTGAAATCTGCAGAATGGGCTCACAGGAATCGCCAAAACGGTTAAAAAATAGTACAATATACGTAACATAAAAGGAAAGGGACGGCTAAACGCTGGTCCCTTTCCGTATTCCTGCATGTAATTCGATGCAAGGAACAAAGGAGTCAGTGAGCATGGAACTTGAACAATCACGTTATTTAACGGTACAAGCTCTGACAAAATACATAAAACGTAAATTCGACAGGGACCCACATCTGTCCAACCTGTTTGTACGTGGCGAAATTTCCAACTTCAAAAGGCACTCAAGCGGACATATGTACTTTACCCTGAAAGATGAAAAGGCCAGGATATTGTCTGTGATGTTTTCAAGTCACAATCAGTCAATGAAATTCAGGCCAGAAAATGGGATGAATGTATTGATCCGCGGAGATATATCCGTGTATGAGTCAGGCGGGCAATATCAGATCTATGTGAAAGAAATGCAGCCCGATGGAATCGGCGAGCTTTATTTAGCGTATGAACAGCTGAAGGAGAAGCTCGAGAAAGCTGGATTCTTTGAGCCTAAGCGCAAACGGATGATCCCTAAGTTTCCGAAGCGGATTGCCGTTGTCACCTCCCCGACGGGTGCTGCGATCCGTGATATCATCACGACGATCAAGCGGAGGTATCCGATCGGGGAGATACTCGTCTATCCTGCTCTGGTCCAGGGCGATCAAGCGCCAGGCTCGGTTGCCGGCGCCATGAAGAAGGTGAATGAGCACGGTGATATCGACGTGATGATCATAGGCCGGGGTGGCGGTTCGATTGAAGAGTTGTGGGCTTTCAACGAGGAAGTAGTGGCCAAAGCGATTGTCGAGTCGAAGGTTCCCGTCATTTCTGCCGTGGGGCATGAGACGGATTTTACCATCGCCGATTTTGTGGCTGATCTCAGGGCACCTACGCCGACGGCTGCCGGGGAATTAGCTGTTCCTCATATTGATGATCTAATGGAAAGGATCATGAACCGGAAATTAAGGCTGATTAAATCGTTTAAAACAAAGCTGCAAAGCGAAAGAAACCGATTAAATGGATTAACCAAATCGTATGCTCTGAGAAATCCCAGAAATCTTTATCAGCAGAAGATCGAGGCCGTCGACCGGCTGACAGACCAGCTGCAAAGAAATATAAGTATGCATGTGAAACAAGACCGGGAGCGATTATCCGTGCTTCATTCGAGGCTCGGGCGTGTTCATCCATCCCAGATCATCAAGGTGCAGCGTGAACGGGTATTATCTATGCATTCGATGCTTGAGAAGCAATTTAAACAAGTGTTGAAAGAAAAGAATCATCGTTTCACTTCAGCACTGTCCACCTTACATGCCCTCAGTCCATTGAAGATCATGGACAGGGGATATAGCCTCGTTTACCGTGATGAAGGAGAATTGATCAAATCATCTCGACAGGTAAAGGAAGGCGACCGCATCGAGATTAATGTCAAAGATGGAAAAATACATTGTGAAGTTGAATCCGTTGAGGAGCGTGAGTAAAATGGCAAAATCTAAAGAAGAATTATCTTTTGAAACAGCGATGGATCAGTTGGAAGAAATCGTGGAGAAATTAGAAGAAGGGGAAGTTCCCCTCGAGAAGGCGTTGGAATTCTATCAAAAAGGGATGGACCTTTCAAAATATTGTCATGATACGCTGAAAAAAGCAGAAGACCAATTAACGAAAATGATGACGGATGAAGGGGAAAAATCCTTTGATCTCGATGAGGAGGAATAATACATGTATCCTCCCATTACATTGAAAGAGTTTCAACAGGAGCATGGGGAACTGATCACCAAACATATGGTTGAGACCGTAGATGGCCTAAAGATCCCCCTTGTATTAAAGGAGGCCATGATTTATTCCCTGCAGGCAGGTGGGAAAAGGATACGTCCCATCCTCCTGCTCTCAGTGATCAGGGCTTTCAATCAAGACACGGGGCTCGGACTTAATACTGCGTCCGCCCTTGAAATGATTCATACATATTCTTTGATCCACGATGACCTTCCTTCCATGGATGATGACGATTTAAGGCGAGGCAAGCCGACCAATCATAAGATGTTCGGGGAGGCAGCGGCGATTCTTGCAGGCGATGGTCTGCTGACATACAGCTTTCAGCTCATTGCAGAAGATACAGCCTTAACCAATGACCAAAAGGTGAAGCTCATCTCCCTTCTCGCAAGGTGTGCCGGTCCAGAAGGAATGGTCGGCGGACAGGTTGCCGATATCGAAGGGGAGAATAAGCTGTTAACCGTACAGGAGCTTGAAAACATTCACGTTCATAAGACAGGAAAGTTACTCATATTCAGCGCATTGGCGGGCGGGATCATTTCAGGGGTGTCAGAGAGTGAACTTGAGCAGCTTGAACGGTTTTCATACCACATCGGTCTCGCGTTCCAAATTCAGGATGATATCCTCGATATTGAAGGATCTGAAGAAATGATTGGTAAACCGGTGGGAAGCGACGAGTCGAAACATAAGAGTACGTATCCGAGCCTTTTGACGATGAAAGGTGCGAAGGAGAAGCTTCAATTTCATCTGGACGAGGCATTGACGGCACTTACTGCCATGCCGGTGGACTCAAGTCTGCTGGCAGAAATTGCCCGATTGATTGTTTCACGGAATCATTAAAACATTCTATATTTGAGCTAGTGTTTTAACATATGTTATAATGTGATTAGAATAAATTTTGGGGTGGTGCAGTATTCTAGTCAGTCCACCAATCCTGAAGGTGGGCCTAAAAATCCACTAAAGGGCACATCGATGAAGTTCCTGGAATTGGCTTGAGGCGCCCAGCTTTGGGTCATATCTGGGAGTAAGGCTTGAGGGCGATCCACAATGGCATGTGGGCGTTGACCCGCGAGCCGCGGAGGCTTTGTTTCTTATGCTGGCATTAAGCATATGCAATAAGAACAAAGTATGAACCTGCGATGTGATGATTCACTAGCAGCGTAGCCTGCCTTGAGTGAAGAGAGAGGGGATTATGGTTACAGGGTACACATCAGTTGGCCATTGATATGTGCTTTTTCGCCCATATGAAATCCTCTTTGCAAAAGAGGCTAAGGATTGCGTTAAGGACTGTTGAGGAAAACTCCTAGACTGTTCATATTCGGACATATATAGAGGATTATAGTGCGGACTAAGTGGTAATCCAGTCTAGCTTGTGGTGACGCGGCTAAGTCGGGTTTAATGGGAAACCGCCGGTATGGCAACATCCGGTACCTGATTGGGAAAACCTACTGGACCTAAGCTGCAATTTTTACTCTTTATATGACCCCCCAATTACATATAACCAAACTATTTACACAGTAGAAACGGTGTGTTTAAACGATAATGAATGAAACAATGAAAAACTCAATAAAATGGAGTGTCAGCATTGCCGTTATCACATTTGTGTTAGCGGCTATTTTTTCAGTTACGTCCAATATGGTTCTCAATGGAGTCGCTTGGTATACAGGGCTCGTCGTCGTGTTGATCATCGTCTTCATCGGGATCTTTTTTGATATGCTGGGGATCGCTGCAACGGCGGCCGATGAAACCCCTTTTCATGCCATGGCGGCCAAAAAGGTGTACGGAGCGAAATATTCTATCAAAATTGTGCGGAATGCAGATCGATTCGCGAGCTTCTGTAACGATGTGATCGGTGACATTTCAGGGATCATAAGCGGAGCCGCAGCAGCCATTGTACTGGTCCAATTGGCGGTTTCCTTTCACCTTCAGGGAGGGTCCTTGAAGGAGTATATCGTTAGCGTAACCCTGACAAGTATCATCGCTTCATTGACAGTCGGAGGCAAAGCGCTTGGAAAAACGTTTGCTATCACCTATTCTAAGGATATAATATTTAGAGTTGGTAAAGTTCTACAATTCCTTGAAGATCGATTTCATATCATCCTGATCAAAGATAAAAAAGACAAAAAAGATAAAAACAAGAAAAAAGGTTTTAAGCGTGAGAAACAAAATATTTAGTGATGAAAGTGAGTGGACCCCATGGATCTATTATCAATAAAGGAGCCTTCTTTTCTAAAGAGCATGTCGAATGAACAATTAGAAGAGCTCAGCCAAGAGATTCGCCAATTCCTGATCAAGAATCTTTCCAAAACAGGCGGTCATATTGGTCCAAACTTAGGGGTGGTCGAGTTAACCGTTGCCCTTCATAAGCATTTCTCAAGTCCAAAAGATAAAATCCTTTGGGATGTTGGTCACCAATCCTATGTCCATAAGATATTGACCGGCAGGGCCTGTCAGTTTGATACCCTCCGTCAGTATAAGGGGTTATGCGGTTTTCCGAAACGAAATGAAAGTGAGCATGATGTATGGGAAACCGGTCATAGTTCCACTTCATTATCGGCAGCCATGGGTATGGCAATCGCGAGGGACGTCAAGAAAGAAGATTCATATATTATCCCGGTGATCGGTGATGGTGCCTTGACTGGTGGAATGGCACTTGAAGCACTTAATCACATCGGTCATGAAAAGAAAGACATGATCGTTGTCCTGAATGACAATGAAATGTCCATCGCTCCAAATGTAGGGGCCCTTCACAATGTACTTGGCCGTTTGCGTACAGCCGGAAAATACAATTGGGTGAAGGATGAAATGGAATATATCCTTAAGCGCATCCCCGCTGTCGGCGGCAAATTAGCCAGTACAGCAGAACGGGTCAAGGACAGCTTAAAGTATTTATTCGTTTCCGGAATGTTCTTTGAGGAGCTCGGTTTTACATACCTTGGACCGATCGATGGACATGATTATAATGATCTCGCTGATAATATTCAATATGCGAAGAAAACCAAAGGCCCCGTCCTATTACACGTGATCACGAAAAAAGGAAAAGGGTTTCATCCTGCAGAGTCGGACAAAGAAGGGACCTGGCATGGTACCGGACCTTACAAGATCGATACAGGGGATCTGATCAAGCCTGTGAACGCACCTCCTTCGTGGAGTGGACTCGTCAGTGAGACGGTCCGGAGGGTGGCCCGTGAGGATGAACGGATCGTGGCCATTACCCCGGCTATGCCGGTGGGCTCCAAACTTCTCGGCTTTGCTGAGGAATTCCCAGATCGGATGTTCGACGTGGGGATTGCCGAGCAGCATGCCACCACGGTCGCTGCAGGTCTTGCCACCCAGGATATGAAACCGTTCTTAGCCATATACTCTACCTTCCTGCAACGGGCGTACGATCAGGTGGTTCACGATATTTGCCGCCAAAACTTGAACGTCTTCATCGGGATCGACCGTGCCGGATTGGTCGGAGCAGACGGGGAAACCCATCAAGGGGTTTTCGATATCGCTTTTTTAAGACATTTACCGAATATGGTGATCATGATGCCGAAAGACGAGAATGAGGGACAGCACCTTGTCAATACGGCAATTCAATATAATGACGGTCCCATCGCTCTGCGTTACCCACGCGGTAACGGGTATGGAGTACCGATGGACGGGGAACTTTCAACGATCCCGATTGGAACGTGGGATATATTGAAACAGGGCACCGATGCAGCGATCCTGACGTTCGGAACGACGATCCCGATGGCCATGGAAGCGGCAGCAGACCTTGAGAAAAAAGGGCTTTCGGTTCGGGTCGTAAACGCACGTTTCATCAAACCGATGGATGAGATCATGCTGAAAAGGATCCTCGAAGAAGAGATGCCTGTTCTGACGATCGAAGAAGCCGTTCTTCAAGGTGGTTTTGGAAGCGGTGTCCTTGAATTCGCCCAGGAACAGGGCTTCCATGACGCCGTGATCGACCGCATCGGTATTCCTGATTACTTCATCGAGCATGGAAGCGTGAAGGAATTATTGAATGAAATCGGCATGACCAAAGAAAACATAGTGGATCGCATTTTAACGATCACACCAAAAAAACAAAAAAGGGCTTAATGATGAAAGCAAAAAAACAACGAGTAGATGTACTTCTGGTAGAACGAGGATTGATTGATACAAGAGAAAAAGCGAAACGGGCTGTCATGGCAGGCCTTGTTTATTCCAATGAAATGAGACTGGACAAGCCCGGGGAAAAAGTAAGCGAAGATATCCCCCTTACGATGAAGGGGAAGGTGATTCCTTATGTGAGCCGTGGCGGTCTGAAGCTTGAGAAGGCTCTACAGGTCTTCAATGTGGATGTGGACGGTAAAGTGATGATCGATATAGGTGCTTCCACTGGAGGGTTTACGGATTGTGCCCTCCAGAATGGCGCAAAGATGTCCTATGCCCTCGATGTAGGATACAACCAATTAGCATGGAAGCTTAGACAGGATGAACGGGTCGTGGTCATGGAACGGACGAACTTCCGATACGTGACCCCGGCAGATCTTCAAGGGGAGATGCCAAGCTTTGCTTCCATCGATGTCTCCTTCATCTCCCTTTCATTGATATTGCCTGTCCTGAAAACCCTATTGGTTCCTGGAGGGGATTGTGTCGCATTAATCAAGCCGCAATTCGAAGCGGGTAAGGATCAGGTCGGGAAAAAAGGAATCGTAAGAGATCCTGCCGTACACAAAATGGTCATCGAAAAAATCATGACATTAGCGATTAAAGAAGGCTATCATATAGCAGGTCTCTCTTTTTCCCCCATTACAGGCGGGGATGGGAATATAGAATTCCTCATTCATCTGAAATGGCCGGGGCAGGAGGGTGAAGGGGAGTCCCTTCTTAACACCACACCGGATGACGTGATCGAAGAAGCACACAGTCAATTAAAGGCAAAAACACAGCAGTAAAGACATGGCCACTCTTCTTAGGAGAGTGGCTTTTTTCATGGGGATGGCCTTTCTCCCCAGAACGAGCCGCCTCCGCTTTTCTTTTTTATTGTACTTCCCAACGAAATAGGCTAACATAAGCGTAGAGGTATATTTATACAGGCTTTAATCAAATGTAAGAGGTGTATGTTCTATGATGAACAAAGGGCAAAGACATATTAAAATCAGGGAAATCATTACGAATAGAGATGTGGAGACGCAGGATGAGCTGGTGGAAGGCCTGAAGAATGCAGGATTTAATGTGACGCAGGCAACCGTATCCAGGGATATCAAGGAGCTCCATCTAGTGAAGGTTCCGCTGATGGATGGCAGATACAAATACAGCTTGCCGGCTGATCAACGCTTTAATCCACTTCAGAAATTGAAGCGTACATTGACGGATGCGTTCGTGAAGGTGGATCAGGCAGGGCATATGCTGGTGATGAAAACGTTACCCGGAAATGCCAATGCCATCGGGGCTTTAATCGATAATCTGGACTGGGAAGAAATTCTCGGAACCATATGCGGGGATGATACCTGTTTGATCATTTGCCGGACGGAAGAAGAAACGAAAGTCGTTTCAGAACGATTTTTAGATATGCTGTAAACGATTAATATAACGGGGCTTATGGTCAGCCCTTCATACAAAATCCAATAGGAAGCTTTTCTTTTTCATAATTTTGAGGGGAAAGTTCCTTTTTATTTGAGGTGAATGTTTTGCTACAAGAACTATCAATCAAAAATTTCGCCATTATCGATTCCCTTTCCCTTTCGTTTGAAGAAGGATTGACTGTATTATCAGGTGAAACGGGTGCGGGTAAATCGATCATCATCGATGCCATTCATTTACTGGTTGGCGGCAGAGGCTCCTCTGAGTATGTACGGCATGGGGAGAAGAAGGCTGAAATTGAAGGGTTATTTATTCTTGATAATGAAACACATCCCTGCTTTCAGAAAGCGGCAGACTTCGGGATCGAGATCGAGGAAGGAATGATCGTCCTCAGAAGGGATATCTCGAGCACGGGGAAAAGTGTTTGCAGAATTAATGGGAAGCTGGTGACGATCGCGATCATGAGGGAAGTCGGGGCATCCCTTATTGACATCCACGGGCAGCACGAACATCAGGAACTCATGAATGAAAGCCTTCATCTTTCCCTATTGGATCAATTCGGTGGCAAGGATATTGCATCCGGATTATCCAGTTATGGACAAGTATACAAAGAGTATCTATCCATCTATAAGCAGCTGAACAGATTGAATGAAAATGAACAGGAGATGGCTCATCGCCTGGATCTGATTCAATTTCAGCTGAAGGAAATCCAAGACGCGAATCTTCAGCTTAATGAAGATGAAGAGCTGCAGGAAGAGAAGCGGAAACTGATGAACTTTGAAAGGCTATTTGAAGCGCTTCAAACCTCGTATGACAGCATACAAGGTGAAAGAAAGGGAATGGACTGGGCAGGACTTGCCATGAGCCATCTTGAAACCGCAGCAGAAGTCGATTCACAGTATGCAAAGACGCTTGAATCCGTATCGAATGCGTATTATATCCTTGAAGATGCCGCCCATCAAGTCAGGGGAGGCTTGGATATGCTTGAATTCGAGCCGAATCGACTGGACCTTATTGAGGCGAGATTGAATGAAATCAATGGTCTTAAGAGAAAATATGGATCATCGGTAGAAGAGATTCTTGCCTATAGTTCTAAGATCGAAGAAGAAATTGAAACGATCATGAATAAAGATTCCCATGTTGAACAATTACAAAGTAAATTACAGTCACTTGAAAAAGATCTATCCCTCGAGGCGAAAAACCTTTCCGATACAAGAAGGATCTGGGCGAAGAAATTGACCGCCAGTATCCACGAACAGCTAAAACAGCTGTATATGGATAAAACGAAATTCGAAGTCCGGTTTGTGAAAAGCGGGGAAAACGAATCCTTTTCGTTTCATGATTTCAAGAAGGATGGCTGGGATACGGTTGAGTTTTATATTTCCACCAATCCTGGAGAGCCGTTGAAGCCGTTATCGAAGGTGGCTTCAGGTGGGGAACTGTCACGGATCATGCTTGCCCTTAAAACCATTTTTTCAAAGCATCAAGGGATTACATCGATCATTTTTGATGAGGTTGATACAGGTGTGAGCGGCAGGGTCGCCCAGGCAATCGCTGAAAAAATCTATCAGGTTGCCGTCCATTCACAAGTGATGTGCATCTCTCACTTGCCTCAGGTGGCAGCCATGGCCGATTGTCACTTATTCATTTCGAAAAAAATGTCAGGAGGCAGGACGAGCACCATGGTGAAGCGTCTTCAGGAGAAAGATAAGATCAGGGAAATTTCACGTATGATTTCGGGAGTGGAAATAACCGATCTGACGCTTGAGCATGCAAAGGAATTACTGCAACTGGCCGGTTCCATTAAAGAGACATGAAAAGCTATCCAATTCGGGTAGCTTTTTTTTCATGATTACCAGTTATAAATGTGGCTTTTAAAGGCAAAATTAAAACTGTAGCCAATAGTAAGTGTTTGTGGATTAGAAGCGAGGAGAGTGAATATATTGAGTTTAGATTGGTTAAGGAAATGTATAGGTGGAATTCTCCTTGTTTCGCTTTGTCTTATTGGTTTTTACAAACCGGTTCAACAATTTATCAATACTCCGAACTCTGTAAGAATGATGGAAGGGGATCAAGTTGCTCTCCCTAAGGCTGCATCCGTCACGACCATGGGTTCGTCGCATAATGAGCATGTTCAATTGGAAGAAGGGAAAGGCCAGCTCTCCATCCAGGGAAGTTCTGTAGGTAAGGACGAAGTGGTCTTCGAGCTTGCCGGCCTGCCCATCAAAAAGGTCGATGTAGAAGTACTGAAAGATTTCAAAGTGATTCCCGGTGGACAATCCATCGGTGTGAAATTAAATACTGTCGGGGTGTTAGTAGTTGGGCATCATCTGGTGGAAACCGATGGTGGGAAGATGTCGCCCGGCGAAAAAGCTGGTATTCAGGTAGGGGACATGATTACTGAAATTAATGGAACGAAGATTGAGGAACTTGCCGATGTAGCTCCTTTTGTACAGAAGGCAGGAGAAGAAGCGAAATCTCTTGACGTCGTGATCAAGCGGGATCAAAAGACCGTGAAGACACAACTGCTTCCATTGAAGGAAAAAGGAGACAAAAATTATAAATTAGGCCTGTATATCCGTGATTCGGCGGCGGGGATCGGGACGATGACATTTTATGATCCAAAGTCCAAGAAATACGGAGCCCTCGGCCATGTGATCTCAGATATGGATACGAAAAAACCGATTGTCGTTGAAAACGGGGAGATCGTGAATTCTGAAGTCACTTCGATTCAAAAAGGGACAGATGGAAAGCCAGGAGAGAAACTGGCCCGCTTTTCATCTGACAGGAATGTCATCGGTAATATTAAGCGAAACAGTCCTTTTGGGATTTTTGGTGAATTGAATCAGTCCATCGAAAACGACTTGATGGATAAGCCGATGCCCATCGCTTTATCTCATCAAGTGAAAGAAGGACCTGCACAAATATTGACCGTTGTGGATGGGAAGGAAGTTGAAATGTACGATATTGAAATCGTCAGTACCATCCCTCAGAAGTATCCTGCAACAAAAGGGATGGTCTTGAAAGTGACGGATCCCGAGTTACTCAAGAAAACAGGTGGAATCGTACAGGGGATGAGCGGAAGCCCTATTATTCAAAATGGTAAGGTCATCGGGGCTGTCACCCATGTGTTCGTCAATGACCCGACAAGTGGATACGGGGTCCACATTGAATGGATGCTGAGTGAAGCAGGCATCGATATTTATAAAAAAGAGCATAACCGGGCAAGCTGAAAGTGGAAAACCCTTACGAAAGTACCGAAATCGGGTACTTATAAGGGTTCTTTTTTTTGCAGTGCGATTAGGATTCACCTCGGCTTGCCAAAGAGAGTGGACCCTTGATAAAATAAAGATTATTCGACAAATTGATTCGTGAATATCGAATAGGGTCGAAATATAAAGAAATCGTTAGAAAATCGAAGAAAATATAATAATTTTCAAGTTTTTTTCAAAAATAAAAGGAATTTAGGTTGCATTGTCGAAAAAGTAATTTAGAATAAAATTACAGAGATGAATTAATTAGGATTTGAGGAGGAAACCTGTAGTGAAATCGATTAAAGTATGTGTTGTGGATGATAACCGTGAGCTGACGTCTTTATTGGAGGACTACATTGCTTCGCAAAATGATATGGAAGTAGTAGGGATTGCCCATAATGGTCAAGATTGTTTAGATTTATTGGAGGAAGTCGATCCGGATGTCCTGGTCCTGGATATCATCATGCCTCACCTGGACGGGCTGGCGGTGCTTGAACGACTTCGTGAAAAGAAGGGAATTCCAAATGTCATCATGCTTACGGCCTTCGGTCAGGAGGACGTGACGAAGAAAGCTGTCGACCTTGGAGCTTCTTATTTTATTTTAAAGCCATTCGATATGGAAAACCTAGTGAGTCATATCAGACAAGTCAGCGGTAAATCAAACTCAATCATCAAAAAACCTTCCTCATCCAGAATGAATACAGAACAAAAACCAAGAAACTTAGATGCAAGCATCACAAGCATCATCCACGAAATCGGAGTACCGGCACATATTAAAGGATACTTGTATTTACGTGAAGCCATTTCCATGGTGTATAACGATATCGAGTTACTCGGCTCCATCACAAAGGTCCTTTACCCGGATATTGCAAAGAAATACAATACAACCGCATCACGTGTGGAACGGGCGATCCGTCACGCCATCGAAGTGGCCTGGAGCAGAGGGAATATTGATTCCATTTCTTCTTTATTCGGGTACACCGTCAGCATGTCAAAGGCAAAGCCGACCAATTCTGAATTCATTGCCATGGTAGCGGACAAACTGCGCCTGGAGCATATGGCTTCTTGAAAGAGTAAGGAATAGGCCAAACGCCATTCAAACTGAATATACAATCGATCGACCCTGTGAGCCTCTTGTTCACAGGGTTTTAATTATGGCAGCGTCCTCGACTCAGAAGCATCATTCCTCCAGTAACAAACGCCTTTTTTTCAAAAAATTGGTGGTTTGCCCTTACAGCCTGTCCCCTCTGACATAAGATGTTGTGTAGTGCAAAAACAACAAAGGAGGAGGTGATACCATGGGATGTTATCGTAATAACGATAATGTAGGTGGAGCTTCTGACCGTTGCAGAAACAATGATGTAGCAGGTGCTTCAGACAACAACGACTTCAGAGTACCTGTCAGAGCTTATATCAGAGGAGAAGATTTCTGCAGAGCCGTTCGCCGTTGCAGGGAAAATGATGTAGCTGGTGAAATGGACAACCGTCGCAGATGCCGCTGCCGCTGGTTCTAATCAAATGCCGCCAACGCGAAAAACCCTGAGTTCCTCAGGGTTTTTTTAATGATAGGCGTTAAAAGGTTCATTCATTGAGGCGGAAGCAAATAAGTATATAATGGAGTCAGTCTTTACATTCTATAAGTGAAGGAATATACATATAGAAAATCAAAGGAAGTGAGCTCATGACGCTGATTTTTGCTCATCGTGGATCTGCGGGTACCCATCCGGAAAATACTATGGAAGCTTTTTATGAAGCGGAGCGAGTGAGAGCGGACGGGATCGAATTGGACGTTCAACTGACGAAAGACGGAGAAATGGTCGTCATACATGATGAAACCGTCGACAGGACGACTAATGGAAAAGGGTTCGTCAAAGATTATACGTTAAAAGACATTCAAAAACTCCAGGCGAATTTCAAATTCAAGAGTAAACTATTCAAGAAAAATCGCGTCCCGTCATTGAGGGAGGTCTTTAAGTGGTTAAAGGGAAATGACCTTCTTTGTAACATCGAGTTGAAAAACAGTATCATGGATTATCAAGGCCTGGAAGAAAAGGTGATCGGAATGATCAGGGAGTTTAGGTTTGAGGACCGTATCATCATCTCTTCTTTTAATCATTATTCGATTGTGGCCTGTTATCGTCTGGAGCCTGCGGTTGAAATCGCACCGCTTTACTCATCACGATTATTCATGCCTTGGATCTATGCCCAGTCAATTAGGGCGAAGGGAATACACCCCAATCTGAAAGCGGTCAGGGATGAGATGATCATCGAAGCGATGAACAACGGAATTGCCGTCAGACCTTACACCGTGAATAAGGTGGATCAGATGGAGAGGTTACTTAATCTGGGCTGCACTGGATTTGTAACGGATTATCCTGAAAAGGCGTGGAATCTGAGGGGAAATAAGAAAGGCTAGCGCATATATAGCGCTAGCCTTTCTTGTTGAATCGGGACTGAACTTTATTGCGTTTTCGATCACGATGCAGGACGAAACCTGCAATGAAGCCCAAACCGCAAACAAAAAAGACTAACCCGATTATGAATTGAAGCCAAAGATAAGGGATCGGGGGCTGCAGGATCCCGAATAACATATCTCTCATCAACTTAATCCCGAGAGCTGCGAATGCTCCGGGGACCAACATGATTATAAGTGCAATAAGACGGACCATGAGATGTATAACTCCTTTTCGTTTCCATACTAAAATTCTAACTCCAAGCAGAGAATTGTCAAGTTTCGAAAAGTAGTGTAACATTATGGGTGTGAAAAAAATTGCAGGTGTCGGGGTGAAGAAAGTTGCAAGAGGTTCTAATTGTCGGTGGTGGTAAGGGTGGAACAGCCATCCTGCAGATCCTCCATGAGGTTTCCGTCATGAAAGTGATTGCTGTTGTAGATGTAAATGAAAACGCTTCAGGCATTAAGCTCTCAAAGGAACTTGGCATCCCTGTTGGTACAGATTGGCGACCGTTCCTCAGTGACTCCGTGGACATCGTCATCGAGGTGACGGGTGAACAGGAAGTGTTTGAACAGATCAGGGATCATCGTGGAAAGAACACGGTTTTAATCCCTGGGAGCGTGGCTTTCCTTATTTCAAAGCTCCTCGAAGAAAAAGAGGATCTTATCCATCAATTGACGAGCGAGTCCTTTAAAAGGGACCTTATCTTTAATTCAACTGATGATGGCATGGTCGGAATAGATGATCAAGGCATTGTCATGCTGTTTAATAAAAGTGCAGAGAGAATGATCGGCAAACATCAGGAAGAAGTGATCGGCCTTCATATATCTGACGTGATACCGGAGAGCAGGCTGACCAGAACGATCGAAACAAGACGGACAGAAATCAATCAGGAAGTCATCCTTGGGAACGGATTGAAGATCATCTCCAGCCGGATTCCGATGATCACGGAGCAGGATGAGATCATCGGTGCCTTTTCGGTGTTTAAAGATATCACAGAAGTAGTGAATCTGGCAGAGGAAATAACCAACCTCAAAGAGATCCAGACGATGCTCGAAGCCATCATCCATTCCAGTGATGATGCGATTTCCGTCGTCGATGAAGAGGGTAAGGGGATCATGATCAACCCTGCTTACACGAGAATCACGGGACTTTCCCGGGAGGAAGTGATCGGGAAGCCTGCGACGGCGGATATTTCTGAAGGGGAGAGTATCCATTTGAAAGTGCTGCAAACACGGAGAGCGATCCGTGGCACGAGGATGCGGGTAGGACCCAACCGTAAAGAAGTCATCGTGAATGTTGCCCCCATCATCGTTAACAACAAGCTTAAGGGGAGTGTCGGCGTCATTCATGACATGTCGGAAATACAATCTCTCACCCAGGAATTGGACCGGGCAAGGAGGATCATCCGAACCCTTGAAGCGAAGTATATGTTCGAGGATATCATTGGGGACTCAGAGGAAATGATGATCGCCATAGAGCAGGCCAAACTGGGTGCGAAAACTCCTGCTACCGTCCTGCTCCGCGGAGAATCAGGGACCGGTAAGGAATTGTTTGCCCACGCCATACATAATGCGAGTGACCGTAAATACAATAAATTCCTCAGGGTCAACTGTGCCGCGTTATCAGAAAACCTTTTGGAAAGCGAATTATTCGGGTATGAAGAAGGGGCCTTTTCCGGTGCAAAGCGCGGTGGGAAACGCGGCTTGTTCGAAGAGGCGAATAATGGAAGTATCTTCCTCGACGAAATAGGGGAATTGAGTGCGAATACACAAGCGAAATTATTGAGGGTCCTGCAGGAAAATGAAATCGTGAGGGTCGGAGGGACAAAGTCGATCCAAATCAATGTCCGGGTCATTGCCGCGACCAACGTTAACCTTGAAAAGGGAATAGCAGACGGGTCCTTCAGGGAAGATCTGTATTATCGCCTCAACAGGATGCCGATTCAAATCCCTCCGTTAAGGCAGCGCAAATCCGATATTCCACTCATTACGGAAACCCTTATTACAAAGATCAACCAGGATTATGGAAGGAACGTCGAGGGAGTGACCGCTTCGGCCATGGGCAAGCTGATGAATTATCATTGGCCCGGGAATGTAAGGGAGCTTGAAAACGTGTTGGGAAGAGCCATTATCTTCATGAACTACAATGAGGTCCTAATCGATGGAAAGCATTTGCCTCAATTAGAAAATACGGCTAAACCCCCTGTCAATGTAGCGGAACTTCCTTTTCAGGTGACGGAAGATCTTGCAACCCAAGTGGAAAAGTATGAAAAAAATATAATTCAAACCGTTTTAGAGCAGAATAATGGTAATAAAACGGCTACTGCTAAAGCATTGAATGTATCGGTGAGAAACTTATATTATAAAATAGAAAAATATAACATTGAAATAAGTAGCATGAAATAATTTGCAGAGTGAGAAAAAAATTGCAGGATCTTCTTTCGACTTATAAAGCGTTTTCAGGATTTTAAAGTTGGCACACTTCTTGCATGTAGTTAAATGGGAACATAATAACAGAAAAAAGGGGTTGAAACGACATACATGAATCTACAATCTTTAGTGGAAAAAGCAACCCGAATTGAACACTCCACTGTAGCAGTCGCTGCAGCAGAAGATAAAGAAGTCCTTTCCGCTGTCTCCATGGCGGTTGAAAAAAAGATGGCTGACTTTTTACTGTTCGGGGATAAAGAAGAAATCATCTCCATATTGGAGGAGGTTGCCCCGCAGCTGATTTCTCATAGCAGTATTAAAATCAAGCATGCCTTCTCGCCTCAAAAAGCAGCGGAGCTTGCCGTGAAGGCAGTAAAGGAAAATGAGGCAGGTACTCTTATGAAGGGGAATGTCCCTACTGCTGTCATTTTGAAGGCAGTCTTAAATAAAGAATGGGGACTTCGTACAGGCAATGTCCTGTCGCACGTTGCAGCATTTGAGGTGGCCGGGTTTGATAGGCTTACTTTCATTACGGATGCAGCAATGAATATCTCTCCTGACCTGCAGCAAAAAGCGCAAATCATAGAAAATGCCGTCGGGATTGCCCGATCGATCGGTGTGGATATGCCGAAAGTAGCTGCGGTTGCCGCCGTGGAAGTGGTGAATCCGGCGATGCCTGCTACAGTCGATGCTGCTTCTCTTACCATGATGAATCAACGGGGGCAGATACGGAATTGTACCGTCGATGGTCCGTTAGCCCTCGATAATGCTGTTTCCCATCACGCAGCCGAACATAAAGGAATCGAAAGTGAGGTTGCGGGACAAGCGGATATCCTGCTGGTACCCACCATCGAAACTGGGAATGCCTTATACAAATCCTTGATCTACTTTGCGAAGGCAAAAGTAGGGGCTGTGATATCCGGAGCAAAAGCACCAATCGTATTAACATCCAGAGCAGACAGTGCAGAAAGTAAATTATATTCATTGGCACTGGCTATATGCTCTGCTTCTAATAAATAATCACCCATTCCTAAAAATATAAACCTACAGGGGGAAATAATAATGAAAATTTTCAGCTATATGGAACAATATGACTATGAGCAATTGGTATTCTGTCAAGACGAAGCTTCAGGATTAAAAGCAATCATCGCCATTCATGATACAACACTTGGACCGGCCCTTGGCGGTACCCGTATGTGGACATATGAATCAGAAGAAGCGGCAATTGAAGATGCACTGCGCCTTGCAAAAGGGATGACTTATAAGAATGCAGCTGCAGGTCTGAATCTTGGTGGAGGGAAGACGGTTATCATCGGTGACCCCCGTAAAGATAAGAACGAAGAAATGTTCCGTGCCTTCGGTCGTTATATCCAAGGATTAAATGGACGCTATATCACTGCTGAAGACGTGGGTACGACGGTTGCCGATATGGACTTGATCCACGAAGAAACGGATTATGTAACGGGGATTTCACCAGCTTTCGGTTCTTCAGGTAACCCGTCTCCTGTAACGGCTTATGGTGTATACCGCGGAATTAAGGCAGCGGCAAAAGAAGCTTTCGGTACAGATTCACTTGAAGGGAAAACAATTGCCGTCCAGGGAGTCGGTAATGTCGCGTACAACATGTGCCGCCACCTTCATGAAGAAGGAGCAAACCTGATCGTGACTGATATCAACAAAGAAGCCGTTCAACGTGCCGTTGATGAATTTGGTGCGAAAGCAGTGGACATCAATGATATCTACGGAGTGGATTGTGACATCTTTGCACCATGTGCACTGGGTGCGATCATCAATGATGAAACGATTCCACAGCTTAAGGCGAAAGTCATTGCAGGAGCTGCAAATAACCAGTTGAAAGAAACCCGTCACGGTGATGCTATCCACGAAATGGGTATCGTTTATGCACCTGACTATGTGATCAACGCAGGTGGAGTCATCAACGTAGCAGATGAATTATACGGCTACAACAGCGAAAGAGCCATGAAGAAAGTGGAGCAGGTATACAACAACGTAGAACGCGTGATCGAAATCGCGAAGCGTGACAACATCCCAACGTACGTTGCTGCTGACCGTATGGCAGAAGAACGCATCGAAAAAATGCACCGTTCAAGAAGTCAGTTCCTGCAGAATGGACACCACATTCTTAGCAGACGTGGATAAATAGAAGAAAGAACGCTTTACTTTGTGAAAAAAGTGAAGCGTTTCTTCCCGGTTTAGGGGAACAACGGACAGAGTAAGGGGTTATCTATCATAGGGGGAAATTCTTTCATGCAAACATTACAATACAGCTGCCCAAATGGAGGTAACAACAGTGCAGGAAAATAAACATCGAATACTTGTCATTAATCCTGGATCGACATCCACCAAAATTGGTGTCTTTGACGATGATCGCTCTATTTTTGAAAAAACGATCCGTCATGATTCAGAAAAGATTAATGAATTTGCAACGATTATCGATCAATATGAATTCAGGAAGAATACCATTCTTCAGACATTGGATGAAGAAGGGATCAATATATCAAAGCTGAGTGCCGTATGCGGTCGCGGGGGACTTCTAAGACCGATAGAAGGCGGAACCTATTTAGTGAATGATGACATGCTGAAGGATCTGAAAGAAGGATTCTCTGGTCAGCATGCATCTAACCTTGGGGGTATCCTGGCATTTGAAATCGCCTCAGGATTAAATATTCCATCTTATATCGTCGATCCCGTTGTCGTGGACGAGCTGCAGCCCCTTGCCCGGGTTTCTGGCTTCTCACTCATTGAAAGAAAGAGTATTTTCCATGCGTTGAATCAGAAAGCAGTCGCAAGAAGAGTAGCGAAACAAATCGGGAAGAAATATGAAGACCTTAATCTGATCATCACTCATATGGGTGGAGGTATCACTGTAGGTGCCCACCGAAATGGGAAAGTCGTAGATGTGAATAATGGCCTCCACGGAGACGGACCATTCAGCCCTGAAAGAGCAGGAACCGTTCCGGCAGGTGATCTGGTTGACCTTTGCTTCTCAGGGGACTATTACCGTGATGAAATCATGAAGAAACTTGTCGGTCAGGGAGGCCTGGTCGGTTATCTTGATACAAATGATGCCGTAAAGGTAGAGAAAATGATCGAAAATGGCGACGAAAAAGCCAAAGCCGTCTATGATGCCATGGCGTATCAAATCGCGAAAGAAATCGGCTCGGCAAGCGCAGTCCTGAATGGTAAAGTAGATGCCATCGTGTTAACTGGGGGACTTGCGTACGGCAAGGATTTTGTCAAAGCGATAAGTGAACGAATCAACTGGATAGCGGATGTCGTTATTCAACCAGGAGAAAATGAACTGCAAGCTCTTGCTGAAGGGGCTTTAAGAGTCTTACGGAATGAAGAAGACTATAAAGTATACCCGGGAAATGTAAAAACAGAAGCGAGAGTATAAGAGCAAGGGGGACTTAAGATTGGCAGAAGAATATGATTTAGTCATTCTCGGTGGAGGTACAGGTGGTTATGTTGCTGCCATCCGTGCTTCTCAACTTGGGTTAAAAACAGCAATCGTTGAAAAAGGAAAGCTAGGAGGGACTTGCCTTCACAAGGGATGTATTCCAAGTAAAGCCCTTCTTCGCAGTGCTGAAGTATATGCCACAGCGAAACACAGTGAAAATTTCGGTGTGAAGATCAATGGAGTGGAACTTGACTTCCCTAAGGTCCAGGAAAGAAAAGAAGGAATCGTCGATCAACTGCATAAAGGCGTTCAACATCTGATGAAACAGGGTAAAATCGATGTCTTCGAAGGACTCGGCCGGATTCTCGGACCATCCATTTTCTCACCAATGCCTGGAACCATTTCCGTGGAAATGAACAACGGCGAAGATAACGCGATGCTGATCCCGAAAAATGTCATCGTGGCAACAGGTTCAAGACCACGTTCACTGCCCGGTCTTGATATTGATGGTGAATATGTTTTATCTTCTGATGAAGCGCTTTCACTTGAAGCGCTTCCGAAATCGATCATCATCGTTGGCGGCGGTGTCATCGGTATCGAATGGGCTTCCATGCTTTCTGATTTTGATGTCGATGTAACCGTAGTTGAATACGCTGATAAAATCGTACCGACGGAAGATCATGAAATCTCAAAAGAAATGCAGCGCCTCATGAAGAAAAAGGGCGTTAAAATCGTGACAAGTGCAAAGGTGCTTCCTGAGTCCTTAAATAAAGGGGACGGTGAAGTGACAATAAACGCGGAGCATAAAGGGGAAGAAAAATCCTTTACAGCCGAGAAGATCCTTGTATCTGTAGGAAGACAAGCAAATGTTGAGGGCATTGGCTTAGAGAACACAGATATTAAGGTGGAAAAGGGCTTTATTGAGGTGAATGATTTCTTCCAAACGAAGGAATCCCATATTTACGCGATCGGCGATGTCATCGGTGGACTTCAACTGGCTCATGTTGCGTCTCATGAAGGAATCACGGCAGTGGAACATTTGGCCAATGAGAACCCTCATCCGATCGACTATTCCCTGATTTCAAAATGCATCTACAGTAATCCTGAGATTGCAAGCGTAGGGATCACAGAGCAGGAAGCGAAAGAAAAGGGATACAATCTGAAGGTCGGTAAATTCAGCTTCAGAGCGATCGGAAAAGCACTTGTATACGGGGAATCGGATGGTTTTGTGAAGATCATAGCAGACAAAGATTCCGAAGACATCCTTGGCGTGCATATGATCGGTCCACATGTAACCGACATGATTTCAGAAGCGGGACTTGCTAAAGTATTGGATGCAACACCGTGGGAAATCGCGCACACCATCCACCCTCACCCTTCCCTGTCGGAAGCAATCGGTGAAGCCGCACTTGCCGTAGATGGAAAGGCAATTCACTCATAATAAGAAAATTAAGGAAAGGTAGAGATCTTCTCTGCCTTCCCAATCATTAGATTGTGTAGGAGGTAAATAAAATGGCTGAGAATCGTCATGAAGCGTTAGGACTTTCCAATGAGAAAGTATTAGAAATGTATGAAACCATGCTGCTTGCCAGAAAAATCGATGAGCGCATGTGGTTACTGAACCGTTCTGGTAAAATCCCATTTGTTATTTCATGTCAGGGTCAGGAAGCGGCTCAAGTTGGTGCTGCATTTGCCCTTGACCGTGAAAAGGATTATGTACTGCCGTATTACCGTGACATGGGTGTTGTATTGACATTCGGAATGACGGCCCAGGAATTGATGCTATCAGGTTTTGCAAAAGCAGAAGACCCGAACTCAGGCGGTCGTCAAATGCCTGGTCACTTTGGACAAAAGAAAAATAATATCGTAACGGGTTCATCTCCTGTAACGACGCAAGTGCCACATGCCGTTGGTATTGCTCTTGCCGGCAAAATGGAGAAGAAAGATGTTGTAACGTTTGTCACGTTCGGAGAAGGATCTTCCAACCAGGGAGATTTCCATGAAGGGGCAAACTTTGCAGGTGTACATAAACTTCCTGTTATTTTCATGTGTGAAAACAATAAATATGCGATCTCGGTTCCGATTGAAAAGCAATTGGCTTGTGAGAAAGTATCAGACCGCGCCATCGGGTACGGAATGCCTGGAATCACAGTCGATGGAAATGACCCGATCGAAGTATACAAAGCTGTGAAGGAAGCGGCTGATCGTGGACGTCGCGGAGAAGGACCAACGCTTGTTGAAACGGTTTCTTATCGTTTGACTCCCCACTCCTCTGATGATGATGACAGAAGCTACCGCTCACCTGATGAAGTGGCAAAAGCGAAAACGAACGATCCGATCATCACATTTGGTGCTTATCTGAAAGAGACAGGCGTCATGAATGATGACATTGAGAAGGATATCAATGATCGTATTATGAAGCTTGTAAACGAAGCAACGGATTATGCAGAAAATGCTCCATATGCTGAAGCAGAATCAGCGATGAAGTATGTTTACGCAGAAGAGAAGTAAGGGGGAATTCAATCATGCCAGTAATTTCATATATTGATGCCGTAACTATGGCAATAAGAGAAGAAATGGAACGTGATGAGAAAGTGTTCGTTCTCGGTGAGGACGTAGGGAAAAAAGGTGGAGTATTTAAAGCGACTCACGGCCTGTATGATCAATTTGGTGAGGACCGTGTCATTGATACGCCACTTGCGGAATCAGCCATTGCCGGAGTTGGGATCGGAGCTGCCATGTATGGTATGAGACCGATCGCAGAAATGCAGTTCGCTGATTTTATCATGCCTGCCGTAAACCAAATCATCTCTGAAGCAGCAAAAATTCGTTATCGTTCCAATAATGATTGGAGCTGTCCGATGGTCATTCGTGCTCCTTACGGTGGTGGAGTGCACGGAGCGCTGTATCACTCGCAATCCGTTGAAGCCGTCTTTGCCAATCAACCCGGATTGAAAATCGTGATGCCTTCGACTCCATATGATGTGAAAGGCTTATTGAAAGCGGCCATCCGCGACGAAGATCCGGTATTATTCTTCGAGCATAAACGAGCTTATCGTCTGATCAAAGGTGAAGTGCCTGAGGATGATTATACGCTGCCGATCGGAAAAGCTGACGTGAAGCGTGAAGGGGAAGATATCACAGTCATCACATACGGCTTATGTGTTCACTTTGCCCTTCAAGCAGCTGAAAAACTGGCCCAGGACGGAATTGAAGCACATATCCTGGATTTACGGACGATTTACCCGTTAGATAAAGAGGCAATCATTGAAGCAGCGTCTAAAACAGGTAAAGTCCTTCTTGTGACAGAAGACAATAAAGAAGGAAGCATCATGGGTGAAGTTTCTGCGATCATCGCTGAAAATTGCTTGTTCGAGCTTGATGCCCCGGTAAAACGCCTTGCAGGTCCTGACGTTCCTGCTATGCCGTATGCACCGACTATGGAAAAATACTTCATGATCAACCCGGACAAAGTAGAAAAAGCAATGCGAGAACTTGCAGAATTTTAATCACAATCCACACCAATTAAACCAAAGCAGTAGGGAGGGTTCCTCATTGGGTATTGAAAATATGAAAATGCCTCAGCTAGGGGAAAGTGTTACAGAAGGTACAATTAGTAAATGGTTGGTGTCACCTGGTGATACCGTTAATAAATACGATCCGATAGCAGAAGTTCAAACAGATAAAGTAAATGCAGAAGTGCCATCTTCCTTCTCGGGTACCATTAAAGAATTAATCGCCGAAGAAGGGGACACTCTTGAAGTCGGGGAAATCATTTGCTCCATCGAAATTGAAGGTGGAGGCGCAACCCCTGCTGAAGAAACTCCGAAAGAAGAGCCTAAAGAGGAAGCGAAAGGGTCGGCACCTTCTAAGCCTAAGGCTCCAACGAGAGACAGCGGAAATAAAGCAAGGTATTCTCCAGCCGTATTAAAGCTGTCCCAAGAGCACGATATTGATTTGAATCAAGTGGAAGGCACCGGAAGCGGCGGCCGGATCACCCGTAAAGATTTAAAGAAGATCATCGAATCAGGCTCAATCCCGAAAGCGGGAGATGCCCCTGCACCTAAGAATGAAGCTCAGGCTCCACAACAAGCGCCGGTAAAAGAATCTGCACCAGTACAACCGGCTAAACAGCAAGCACCTGCAGCGAATGTCCCAATCGTTCCTGGTGATATAGAGATCCCGGTTTCAGGCATCCGCAAAGCGATTGCCTCCAACATGGTACGCAGTAAACATGAAGCGCCTCATGCTTGGACGATGATGGAAGTGGATGTAACCAACCTTGTTGACTACAGAAATTCACTTAAGACAGAATTCAAACAGCGTGAAGGATTCAATCTGACATTCTTCGCATTTTTCGTGAAAGCTGTCGCTCAGGCTCTTAAAGAGTACCCACAAATCAATTCCATGTGGGCTGGAGATAAGATCGTTCAGAAGAAGGACGTCAATCTTTCCATTGCAGTGGCCACAGATGATGCACTTTATGTTCCTGTGATCAAGAATGCTGACGAAAAAACAATCAAAGGAATCGCAAGAGAAATCACCGAGCTTGCAGGAAAAGTCCGCAGTGGTAAATTGACCTCTCAGGATATGCAGGGTGGAACATTTACGGTGAATAATACAGGGTCATTTGGCTCGGTACAATCGATGGGTATCATCAATTATCCACAGGCTGCGATCCTTCAAGTAGAATCGATCGTGAAACGTCCTGTCGTCATGAACAACGGAATGATTGCCGTTCGTGATATGGTGAACCTGTGTATGTCACTCGATCACCGCGTACTTGACGGTTTGGTATGCGGAAGATTCCTACAGCGAGTGAAAGAAATTTTAGAAAACACTTCGAAAGAAAATACATCTGTCTATTAATAATGATAAGGACTGACCCTGGGTGGTTGGTCCTTATTTTTTTTATGAATTTAGATAGAATGACTTATTAAACAAGGTTCGTCCCCACCAAAATCCGGGAAAAACAACCCTAATATAACTGGAAGAATATTCTAATGTGACATTTCAGTTTACTATGCAGGTCGTATTTCTGATGCCTCCTCAAAGAAATTCCCACTATGAATCTTCTCGCTCATTTTTTCTTTCCTTCATTTTTTAAAAGAGACATACCCTCCACTTTCATCCTACTAAATCTGAAGATCACCCTGGAATATTCCTGAAGTTATATTATATGAGTGACTTTATACTTATAAAAATAAGGGGATTCGTGACTTTTCAACCAATTACTGAATTTTCAGATTTATTTCGACATCAACTTACAACATTTTACATTTAGACTTGGTTATCTTTGGTTTAACACCTACTATTTTCCAAAGTTGGTGTTCGAAGGAGGTGACGGGTGGTTGGATTTATAAAAAGACTGGGAGGGAATTAGATGTCTGGAAGAAAACGTAAGGCAAGATGGTTATCCATTGTACTCACCTTAGTCATGTTTGTCCCCTTGATGTTTCCATTCAATGCAGGGGCGGCGAATACCTCACAAGCGGCTATATCGAAAGAAAAGCCATCCACATCAGCAAATGAATCAGCAAAAGTAAGTCCACAATCAAAAATCACAACAACATTACAGGAACAATTTAAGAAAAAGGAACAGGTCACATACTTAGTGAAATTCAAGGATAAGGTAGATACGGAAGCTGTATCTAAAAAGGCGGCTGAAACAGCGAAAAAGCAGAAACTGTCTGCTAATAATAAGAAATTATTAAAACGGAATATGGTCGTCTCAGAGCTCCGCGCTAAAGCCCTTGAATCTCAAGCAGAAGTGAAGAAATACTTAGCGAAAGAAAAGAAGTCAGGTGCAGTGAAGGAAATCAAAGACTTCTATGTTGTAAACGGAATGGCCGTTACAAGTACAAAGAAAGTCATGGAGAAGATTTCAACCTTTGCTGAAGTGGAAAAAATCCTGCCAAATGAAACGAGACAAATTATCCAGCCGGCAAAGGCAAAGGCCTCTTCATCCGCAGTGTTGGATAAAGAAGCCCCAAACACCCCGGCATCGATCGAGTGGAACATCGATCGGGTTGGAGCACCGGCGGTCTGGGAAATGGGAATCGATGGAGCAGGAACCGTCATTGCCTCCATTGACACCGGGGTACAGTGGAATCACCCGGCATTAAAAGAAAAATATAGGGGGTATGACCCTCAGAACCCGGATTCACCGGACAACGAATTCAACTGGTTTGATGCAACGGCAGGACAGAGTGCGCCATATGACGATCAGGGTCATGGAACACACACTGTCGGTACAATGGTCGGGTCTGAACCCGATGGCAGCAATCAAATCGGTGTAGCGCCGGGTGCCAAGTGGATCGCGGTCAAAGCGTTCACGGCCGATGGTGGTACCGATGTAGACTTACTGGAAGCGGGAGAATGGATTCTGGCACCTAAAGATGCTGAAGGAAATCCTCATCCTGAAATGGCTCCAGATGTTGTCAATAACTCATGGGGTGGTGGAGCCGGCCTCGATGAATGGTACCGGGATATGGTCAGTGCGTGGAGAGCGGCAGAAATATTCCCTGAGTTCTCTGCAGGAAACACAACGCTATTCAATCCGGGAGGACCAGGATCGATTGCGAATCCGGCTAACTACCCTGAGTCATTCGCAACAGGTGCAACGGATATCAACGATCAATTGGGAAGCTTCTCATTACAGGGACCTTCTCCTTATGAGGAAATCAAGCCTGAGATTGCCGCACCGGGAGTAAATATCCGCTCTTCCGTCCCAGGTGGCAATTATGAAGGAGGCTGGAATGGAACATCGATGGCTGGTCCACACGTAACGGCAGTCGCTGCCCTGTTGCGACAAGTGGATGCAAGCTTAACGGTAGATGAAATCGAAGAAATCCTTATGTCCACCGCTGTCCCTTTAACAGACGGAACATTCCCGGAATCTCCAAATAACGGGTATGGACACGGCTTGGTCAATGCGTTTGATGCAGTATCCTCCGTTATGAGCGGAATCGGTAAAGTAAAAGGACAGGTTTCAAAAGAAGGCGATGACACGGAAGCTCCTGTCATCAGTCATGACGCACCACAAGAAGCATTCAAAGAAATGAATCTGCCATTACAGGCAGAAGCAAGTGATAATGTCAGCGTGACGAATGTAACACTGAATTATCAAAATCAGGAAGGTGGATGGGTAGAAGTTGAAGCAAGCAGAACTTCAGGCGACTACACATCAGGAACGTATGAGGCGGTCATCCCGGGTGAGGATCTCACAGGAGATCAGGTCACGTACAAGTGGGTTGCGACGGACTTCGGTGGAAATGAAGTCGAATCTGATACGTACACTGTAAACTTGCTACCGGGTATCACAGTTGGATATGAGCAGGACTTCGAATCAGACCCGACTGGTTGGACATCGTACGGTCCAGGGAACAGCTGGGAATGGGGCGTACCGGCGAGTGGTCCGGGAAATGCTTCTTCAGGAGAAAAAGTATATGCCACCAACTTAGACGGAACGTATGACAATAGTGCGAATATGTCACTTCAGATGCCTCCGATCGATTTACCTGATGGAGAGAGCTTCTTACAATTTAAACAGTGGCATGAACTGGAACGCAACTATGACTACGGTCATGTGTTTGTATCCACTGATGGAGAAGAGTGGACGCAGGCACTGCGCGTGAATGGAAATACCGACGGATGGGTAGACGGTGAAGTGGATTTGAGTCAGTATGCAGGTCAACGTGTATACATTGCGTTCAACGTTACCTCCGATGGAAGTGTCACGAAACAAGGCTGGTACCTTGATGATGTGAAGCTTAGCGCGGAATCAAATCTTCCAGCCAAGAAAATGAATCTTGGTCTGAAATCGAAGGATGAAAAATCATCATCTGTATCGAAAAAGCCAAGTGTAAATCCAGCCAAGATTACAGTGAAAAATGACGTAAAGAAAGATGATAAGACGGATGAATCAGGTCCGGCCCCTGTCCTTCTTCCGCTGCAAGCAGAGGTAAGTATATTGGAAACGGGTCGTTCCGTTTATACAAATCCTGCAAATGGATCATACGAAATGACTCATGCAGCAGGTGAATTCACATTGCAGGCATCCACATACGGCTACAGATCCGAAACACAAAGTGTGACGATTGAAGCCGATCAAACATCTACTGCCAACTTCACCCTTGAAGAAATCCCTCAAGGGAATATTACCGGAACCGTCACGAACGAAGTAACGGGAGAACCGGTTGAAGGAGCAACGGTCCTTGTTCTTGAAGATGCCGTAGTAGAGCCGGTTGAAACAAATGCAAATGGAGAATATGAATTAGAAGCATACGAAGGGGATTACACCCTGAAAGTGGTTGCGCCTTACTACTATAGTAAGGAAGTGAGCGTCACTGTTGAAGGCGGGGAAGTCACAACCGCCGATGTATCTTTAGAACCGTTCATCGGGTATCCAGGTGAGATCGGGTACGATGATGGAACAGCAGAAAATGCACGGGCATTCTATGATGCTGGAAACGGCTGGGCCGTCAAGATGTCCCTTGAAGAAGGAAATGATACGGCACTTGTGACAGGCGGACTATTCCGCTTCTGGGATACTGAATGGCCTGTACCAGGAGGGACAGAGTTCCAGGTTGCCGTCTATGATGCAACTGGACCTGACGGGGCACCTGGTAAGAAAATCGCCGGTCCATTCGATGGAACCGCGTTGCGTAACGGTGAATGGACGCATGTGGACCTTAGTGAGCACGGCATCATGGTCGAAGGAGACTTCTATATGGTGTACATTCAGTCTGCACCGAATCCGAATGCACCTGGACTTGGTACAGATGAAGATGGCGAATATGCTGCAAGAAGCTGGCAGTTCGTTGGAGGAGCCTGGTCGCAGGCACCGGAAGATGAGGGGAACTACATGATTCGCGCAACAGTGAATTACGAAGTGACGGCACCGGTCATTACTTCACCGAAGGATGGATCTTTCACTAATAAGGATTCCGTTACGGTTGAAGGGACTTCTGCCCCGACTACGACCGTTCATCTCTTTAATGGAGAAGAAGAAGTAGCGACAGCAGACACCGGTGAGGATGGAACATTCTCTGCTGATGTTTCCCTGCATGAGGGTGAGAATGTATTAACCGCCAAGGCAGCGACGGAACAGGGCATGACGGGGCCATCGGATGCTGTGACGGTGACACTTGATCAAGTGAAGCCGGAACTTGCCATCACCTCACCGGAGGATGGTATGAAAACGAATCGTGAAGCGATCACGGTTAAAGGAACCATCGCGGATGAAAATCTTGCATGGGTGAAAGTGAATGGTGAGAAAGCTTCTGTCAAAGACGGAGAGTTCAGTCATCGAATCCTGCTGAATGAAGGGGAAAATGTCATTGCGGTAGTCGCGAAAGATAAAGCAGGAAATAAAAAGAAACAAAAAGTGACGGTACTAGCGAAATTTGGTGACATTGAGATCGAGAATCTTCTTCCTGCAGAAGATAAAGAACTGAAGAAGGGTGAATCCGTCAAGATCGAATTTGACAGTGAGCCTGGATTGGACGCGACATTTGTCATTCAAATGCCTCTGACAAATGCAAGGTCCCAAGTCACAAACGCCACTGAACTCCCAATGATGGAAACATCAGATGGTCATTATGAAGGGTACTATACGGCTACTTCGAATGTGAAGGCGCCGGGAGCCGTGATTGAAGTGAAAGTTTCCGATGATTATGGGAATGTCACGACTCAGCGTGCTGAAGGTAAATTATATATCAATTCAAAAAAATAAGCTTGGTGGGAAGAAGAGTTGGAACGTCCAACTCTTCTTCTTTTTTATACTCATTTTCTTGAGAGATTGATGAAAGGAGTTTTATATACTAAAATAGTATTAGTATAAACATTTTGAATTTTCAAAGGGATGCTGGCTTATTTAGAAGAATCTTAATGAACATTTATGTAAACGATTACAAAAAAGCTTACGGAAGAGGGGTACTATGAAGCTTAGTGATATGAAAAGCCAATCATTCAGTCGTCATACGCTGTCACAATGGGAGGAAGCGGCTGAAAAAGCGTTAAAGGGGAAGGGAATCAGTTCCTTACATACAAGCACATATGAAAATATTGATCTTAAACCGTTATATACAAAAGAAGATGTCCGTAGTCTGGATAGAGTGAAAGACTATATTCCAAATGTAGAAGGAAGGTTGGAGCGCGCTTCTAAGTGGTTTATCGCCCAGTCAATCAAAAGGGATTCATGGGAAGAACTGACAACGGCTGTGAAGGATGCTTTATCACGGGGGCAGAACTGTCTTTCATTTTCCATTGGGGATCTACAGAAGGAAGAACATCTCAATCGATTTTTGAAAGAATTGATAAGTTTCGATACTCCGATCTTTTCAATTGATAAAAAGACATCGTTATCCATCATTGGAAGGGAAGAGGTACGAGAATGGAAGGGGATGTATGGAATTGTTGGATTCGATCCCCTGTCAGAAGGGGAATGGGCGGATGAAAATAGATTAGAAGAATGGTTGAAGGTTGTAGAAGAAGCCGATAAGCACCTTCCTGATGTAAAGACCATAATCGTCAATTCTGCACCCTATCATAACAAAGGCGCAAGTGCCACCCAGGAGCTGGCCTTGGCACTAAGTGAGGGTGTCGCTTATATTGAGGCCCTTCAAGAAAAAAACTGGACCCTTGAGAAGGCAGCTGAAAAGATGCATTTTCACTTTGCAGTGGGCAGTCATTTCTTTATGGAGATGGCGAAAATCAGGGCATTCAAGAAATTGTGGCAAGAGGTCTTGTCTTCTTATGGGGTGGCAGAGGGCGTGATCTCCAGTGCTATCAGTATCAGTGCAGAAACGTCCCGATTTAATAAATCTACATTAGATTCCTATGTGAATATGCTTCGCGGTGGTGGAGAAGCCTTTTCTGCCATTCTCGCAGGCGTCGATTATTTGGTTGTGGCTCCGTTCAATGAAGTGAGTGAAGAGGTAAATCCATTTTCTGAAAGGATTGCAAGAAATACTCAACTTATCCTCGGGGAAGAAGCCCATCTGGATAAAGTCATCGACCCAGGAGGCGGCTCTTACTATGTGGAATGGCTATCAGAAGAAGTCGGCAAGCTAGCGTGGAAGGAATTTCAACACATTGATGAAAAAGGGGGGATGCTTGTCTCCCTGAAAGATGGTTCTATTGAAAGTCAAATTACAAGAGTGAGAGACGCCCGGATTCATGATTTAGCCACTCGGAAGAATTCAATGATCGGGACGAATATCTATGCAAACCTGGAAGAAAGCCTGCCTGATAGACAGTCGACTTCGGAAGAACGGTTGTCCCTTCCTTTTGAAAATTTAAGGAGTCGGGCACAGAAGCTCACAAGGAAGCCAGTGGCTGGTCTGATCGGTTTAGGAGAGTTGAAGGCCCATAAGCCCCGTGCAGACTTTGTGAAAGGTTTTTTAGCCACGGGAGGTATTCATGCACATCAGAGTAAAGAATGCTTGTCAAAGGAAGATCTCCTTCAATTTGTAGAAGAAACCCGGTATCCGTACTATGTAGTATGTGGGAAAGATGAAGAATATCATGATCAATTAGCAATGATCGTTGAATCGATCCATCAAATAGATGGAGACGTTATGATCGACATAGCAGGGAAAATACCTGATGAAGAGAGAAGTAAGTGGGAACGCATGGGATTGAACGGGTCCATCTACAATAAACAGAACATACTTGAAAAAATGGATGAGCTTTTAATCATCTGGGAGGAGGGGAAGTACAGTGAAGAAGCCTGATTGGCAACTAATCAACCCATATGCAAATGAGGGAGAAACGAGTAAGGTTTCCCCTTCGGACAAAACCTATGTGACGAATGAAAAAATCTCTATAAAGCCACTTTATTCAGGGGAGGACACAAAGAATATTACTCATGAAGGAGATCTTCCAGGTCTTGCTCCATACACGAGGGGTCCGTACCCTACGATGTATGTGAACCGTCCATGGACGGTCAGGCAATATGCAGGGTTCTCAACGGCAGAAGAGAGCAATGCTTTTTATCGGAGAAACTTAAGCATGGGGCAGAAAGGTTTGTCGGTGGCGTTCGACCTGGCCACTCATCGCGGCTATGATTCCGATCATCCAAGGGTTGTAGGAGATGTAGGGAAAGCGGGGGTAGCCATTGATTCGATACTGGATATGAAGATTCTGTTTGACGGAATTCCCCTTGATCAAATGTCTGTTTCCATGACGATGAACGGTGCCGTGCTTCCAATCCTTGCGTTTTATATTGTGACGGCAGAAGAGCAGGGTGTTTCACAGGATAAACTGTCCGGTACGATTCAAAATGATATTTTGAAAGAATATATGGTACGGAACACATACATTTATCCACCTGAGACGTCCATGAAGATCATTGCTGATATTTTTGAATACACATCGAAGCATATGCCGAAGTTCAATAGCATCAGTATTTCAGGGTATCACATGCAGGAGGCGGGTGCACCAGCTGATATTGAGCTTGCGTATACACTGGCGGATGGCCTTGAATACGTCCGGACCGGATTGAAAGCGGGAATTGATATCGATTCCTTCGCTCCCAGACTCTCATTCTTCTGGGCGATCGGCATGAACTATTTCATGGAAGTGGCGAAGATGAGGGCGGCACGAAGGATCTGGGCCAAGATGATGAAGACATTCCATCCTCAGAATCCTAAGTCGATGGCGCTAAGGACCCACTCCCAAACATCCGGGTGGAGTTTGACGGAGCAAGATCCTTATAATAACGTCGTTCGTACGTTACTTGAAGCGCATGCAGCGGCCATGGGGCATACGCAATCCCTTCACACCAATGCACTCGACGAAGCGATTGCCCTGCCAACAGATTTTTCGGCCAGGATCGCCCGTAATACACAGCTGTTTCTTCAAGAAGAGACCGGTATTACAAAAGTGATCGACCCATGGGCCGGTTCCCACTATGTCGAGACACTGACTCATCAGCTGATGGAAAAGGCATGGGAGCATATTGAAGAAATCGAAGAACTCGGAGGCATGACGAAGGCCATTGAAACGGGTCTGCCGAAGATGCGCATCGAGGAAGCCGCTGCAAGAAGGCAGGCAATGATCGATTCAGGGGACGAGTCCATCATCGGAGTGAATAAATACCGTCTGGATAAAGAAGATCCGATTGAAACACTGGACATCGATAATACGGTGGTTAGACAGAAGCAGATTGAACGGATCCAGAAGTTGAAAGAAGAACGAAATGAAGAGAAAGTCACTGAAACTCTGGAAGCTTTGACGCGAACTGCAGAAACAGGCGAAGGGAACCTCCTTGAAAAAGCCGTCGATGCGGCAAGGGCACGTGCCACTTTAGGAGAAATCTCCGATGCAATAGAAAAAGTTTCCGGAAGGCATAAAGCGACGATCCGGAGTATAAGCGGGGTGTACAGTTCGAATTTCTCAAATGAACAGGAAATCAACGTCGTGAAAGAGATGACGGAAGAATTTCTGGAGAACGAAGGAAGAAGACCCCGTATCCTCATTGCCAAGATGGGGCAGGACGGCCATGACAGGGGGGCAAAAGTGATCAGTACGGCATTTGCCGATCTTGGATTCGATGTGGACATCGGCCCGTTGTTCCAAACCCCTGAAGAGACGGCTCTGCAGGCCGTTGAAAATGATGTACATGTCATTGGAGTCAGTTCATTGGCCGCCGGTCATAAAACGCTTCTGCCTCAATTAGTGGCGGAACTGAAGAAACTTGGAAGGGAAGACATCCTTGTCGTCATCGGCGGGGTGATTCCAGCGGGTGACTATGACTTCTTATTATCTAACGGGGCATCTGCCGTCTTTGGCCCTGGAACAATCATTCCTGTAGCCGCACAAAAGGTGATCAAAGAAATTTATGAAGTGCTCGGCTATGAGGAAGTGGCTGAATAATGACGGAGCATCAGCCGGAACGAAAGAAGCGGTTTGTGAAAAAGAAAAAGGATCCTGTTTCAATCAGTGACTTAAAGGCCGGGGTCCTGAACGGTGACCGCAGCCACTTGGCGAAGGCCATCACATTGATCGAGAGCAACGCAGAAGAGCATTATGCGTTGGGGCAGGAGCTTCTGCAGGAACTCCTCCCACATACCGGCAATAGTTTCCGAATTGGGATCACGGGTGTTCCGGGAGCCGGGAAAAGTACGTTTATCGAACAATTCGGGGAGATGTTGTGTAACGGGGGGCACAGTGTTGCCGTCCTTGCCATCGATCCAAGCTCCTCCATTTCAGGTGGCAGCATATTAGGCGATAAAACAAGGATGGAACAGTTGTCAAAGAATCCACGTGCCTTTGTCAGGCCCTCCCCAACGGCAGGGACGCTTGGCGGGGTTCACAGGAAAACCAATGAGACCCTCCTTTTATGCGAGGCCGCGGGGTATGACCTCATCATCATAGAGACCGTAGGGGTCGGTCAGAGTGAAGTCATGGTCAGACAAATGGTGGATTTCTTCCTTCTCCTCGTCATCACCGGAGCCGGAGATGAGCTTCAGGGAATGAAAAAAGGGATCATGGAGCTTGCAGACGTGCTGCTCGTGAATAAAGCCGATGGAGAGAATAAGCCTCTCGCTGAAAAGACGAGGAGGGAGCTCAATCAAATCCTTCACTTCCTCGTTCCTGCCACAAAAGGCTGGAGTTCAAAGGCATATACCTGTTCAGCGTTGAAAAATGAAGGGTTGAAGGAACTATGGGATGTGGTCCAACAATTCGAAGAACAGACGAAAGATCAGGGTGTATTCGAGAAAAGAAGGCTTCACCAGAAACAGGAATGGTTCCAAACGATGCTGAAAGAAAGAATACTGTCAGACTTTTTTTACCATCCGCGCATCAAGTCATCCCTCCCTCGCCTGGAAGACAGGGTGAAAACCGGGGATTTTACAACTTCTCAAGCGGTGGAAGAATTGTTGACACAATATAAACAAGCTATACTCGATGGGAATCGTTCATTTTAATTGAAAGTTAGGGTTTGGAATTGTTATGATAAGGGTATATCAAATCCTCTTGTTTTTTGTGAGATATGATTAAGTCAGCGATTAAAGGAGAGTTCAAGCATGGATATAGATTTCAATTTATTTATGAACGACGTTGTCCGCCAGGCCCGTCAAGAAATCGAGACGGCAGGGTATACGCAATTGACAACAGAAGAAGAAGTGGATCAGGCTTTTTCTAAAGAAGGTACAACACTGGTCATGATCAATTCCGTTTGTGGTTGTGCAGGAGGAATTGCCCGTCCCGCAGCCGCTCATTCCATTCACTTCGATAAGCGTCCGGATCAATTGGTCACGGTTTTCGCCGGTCAGGATAAAGAAGCGACTGCGAAAGCACGCAGCTATTTCACTGGTTATCCACCATCCTCACCGTCATTCGCCCTATTGAAAGACGGAAAGCTCCTGACGATGGTTGAAAGACACGAGATTGAAGGACATGATCCAATGTCCGTTGTGAACAAACTTCAATCGTACTTTGATGAGTATTGCGAAGAGGTATAAAAAATTTCGTCAAGTTTCTCACTGTTTGAGTGAGAGGCTTGACGTTTTTTTATTTTTGAAGGATTACGTATTATGCATATATCATGCATAAAATACACCAACCACTACCGATAATCAACTGAAATAGTAAATATCAACACATTAATTTTCAGAAAATATAATCATTTATCAATATTTATAAAAAGTATTGCATAAATATTTAACTCTGCTACAATACGAATATAGTAATTAATATACATTATATATTATATTTATACATTGAAATTCAGGAGGAATCACAATGAAAAAGCTATTATCTCTCGTATTAGTATTAATCCTTTCTATTACTCTGGCAGCATGCGGTACAGGAGAAGACAAGCCTGCTTCCGGAGAATCCAAGAAGCTGATCATGGGGACGTCGGCCGATTATAAACCGTTTGAATATGTCGACACGGCCAACAGCGACAAGATCATCGGGTACGACATCGACCTTGCCAATATGCTTGCAGATGAAATGGGATACGAAATCGAAATCAAGGATATGGAATTCAGCGGATTGATCTCTGCGCTGAAAACAGGCCAGGTGGATTTTGTCCTTTCTGCCATGACGCCTACGCCGGAACGACAGAAGAATGTCGACTTCAGTGATGTCTACTACACGGCTAAAGATATGATCATCTCGACTAAGAAAAGCGGCATTCAAAGTGAAAAGGACCTTGATGGGAAAACGGTGGGAGTTCAATTAGGCTCGATCCAGCAGGATGCGGCAGAAGAACTTTCAAAATCCATCAAGCTGAAAGTGGACACTCGTGATCGTATTCCTGAACTGATCCAGGATCTTCAAAATGGACGCTTTGACGCCATCATAATCGAAAATACAGTAGCAAACGGCTATTTGGACAAGAATGACGAGCTTCAAGGAAATACGATGAATGTAAATGAAGAAGAGGCAGGTTCTGCGGTTGCCCTTCCAAAGGACAGCGAGCTGACAGGTAAATTCAATGATGCATTGAAGAAGCTTAAAGACAGTGGAGAATTGGATAAACTCGCTGAAAAATGGTTTGACGGAGAACAGTAGATTGATGAAGGGCTAACCTCTAATCCGGTTAGCCCTTCCTGTTAAATTGCCAGATTACAACGTTGGAGGGGATCATTATGCCACTAGATTTTGAACAACTGATTCCTTCGATCCCCTTTATTTTGGAAGGATTGAAGGTCACACTTAAAATTGTCGCGTTAGCAGGGGTGCTCGGGTTCCTATTCGGTATTCTTCTTGCCCTTTGCAAAATCAGTTCCATCAAACCTTTAACCCTGCTTGCGGATCTTTATACATCCATATTCAGGGGAACTCCCCTCGTCCTTCAGCTGATGATCATCTTCTATGGGTCGCCTCAGCTTTTCGGGACGCAGATTGAACCGTATTACGCAGCGATCCTCGCTTTTTCCCTTAATTCAGCTGCCTATATATCCGAAATCATCCGTGCCGGAATCAATGCAGTGGACAAAGGGCAAACGGAAGCCGCGATGGCTCTTGGAGTGCCTTACCGATTGATGATGAAAGACGTGATCCTGCCTCAGGCGATCAAAAATATCCTCCCTGCGCTGATGAACGAATTCATCACGCTCACAAAGGAATCCGCCATCGTCACCGTGATCGGTGCTGCAGATGTGATGAGACGTTCATACATGGTTGGAAGTGACTTGTATTCCTTCTTTGAACCGCTTTTATTCGCAGGACTGATCTATTATGTGCTCGTTATGATTCTGACTTTACTAGGGAAAGTGCTGGAAGGGAGACTGCGTGGAAATGATTAAAGGAGAACAGATTACCAAGTCGTTTGGAAAGCTTCAGGTATTAAAGGGAATCGACTTCGCGGTTGAGAAAGGGGAAGTCGTCGCATTGATCGGTCCATCGGGTTCAGGGAAATCCACTTTATTGCGGTGTTTGAATCACCTGGAAGAACCAACATCGGGATCGATTTACTTTGAAGGAGCCCTTGTGAAGGGAAAAGCCATCCACAAGGTAAGACAGGACGTCGGGATGGTGTTTCAACATTTTCACCTCTTTCCACATATGACCGCATTGGAAAATGTCATATACGCTCCAATGAAAGTGAAGGGCATGAACAAAACGGAAGCTGCGAAATTAGGGACGGACCTTCTGACAAAAGTGGGCCTGAAAGAAAAGTGCACCGAATACCCGAACCGTTTATCAGGCGGGCAGAAGCAGCGTGTGGCCATTGCAAGGGCACTTGCAATGGAACCGAAAGTCATGTTATTCGATGAACCGACGTCGGCCCTGGATCCCGAGATGGTGAAAGAGGTTCTGGACGTCATGAAATCACTCGCTCACACAGGGATGACGATGATCATCGTGACCCATGAAATGGGCTTTGCAAGAGAGGTGGCGGACAGGATCCTCTTCATGGATGATGGTAAGATCATTGAAGAGGGAAAACCGCAAGCCTTTTTCTCCAACCCTCAAAGTGACAGAGGGAAAGGTTTCCTAGAGAAAATATTATAATGGTGAGGGGTTAACGGAAAAAATCGTTAATCCCTTTTTTTATGTTTAACCCTGTTTATGGTATTCTAGAGTAGCTAAAAAACGTAGTAGTTAGGAGAAAGTTGAATGTTTCGAATTGGATATCGGACACTTAAGACAGGAATCGGCACCGCGGCTGCCATCAGCATCGCACAATGGTTCCACTTGGATAACTTCGTATCAGCCGGGATATTGACGATCCTGTGCATTCAGAATACGAAGAAGAAATCGGTGAATGCATCATGGAGCCGATTTTTGGCATGTGTGATCGCCATGGTTTTTTCTGCTGCCTTTTTCGAATTTATTGCCTATCACCCGGCGGTCATCGGTTTGCTGCTTCTTGTGTTCATTCCCATTACAGTTGCCTTGAATATCAAAGAAGGGATTGTCACAAGCTCCGTCATCATCCTTCATGTATACTCAGCGGGTCATGTCACCCTTGGCCTTTTTGAAAATGAGCTTGGAATCATCGTAATCGGGATCGGGATTGCCCTCTTGATGAACCTGTATATGCCGAGCGTCGATAAAAAGATGATCGAGTATCAGGAAAAAATCGAAGCGAACTTTTACAAGGTTTTCTGTGAAATGATCAACTATTTAAAGACAAATGACAGCGATTGGGACGGCAGGGAGATCACGGAAACGGAGCAGCTGCTCAAAGAGGCGAAGACGATAGCCTTTAAAGATGTAGAGAATCATTTTTTAAGGGATGAGAACTTATACTATTTATATTTCAAAATGAGAGAGAAACAGTTTGAAATCCTTCAGCGTATCCTTCCGATTGCCACAAATATTTCGTTAACCGTCGAGCAGGGTCATCGCATCGCAGATTTCCTGGAAGAACTGAGCGATCATATCCACCCTGGAAATACGGCGCTCTTTTACTTAAAAAAACTGTACGATATGAAAGTGGAATTCGAGCAGATGGAGCTGCCGAAAACGAGGGAAGAGTTTGAAACACGTGCCGCTCTTTATCAATTTGTTCAGGAAATGGAACAGTATCTTCTCCTGAAAAGCTCGTTCAAAGGAATAAAAAAGGAGGAAAGTGAAGCAAACTACACCTAAAACATGAAGAAGGTGATAGGATGCGCTTACTTCTTGCCATCATATTGTTCGCTTCTCCCATATGGCCATTGGGGAGGAACCCGATCCCGGGAGATCCGTTTATCATCGTGAACAAGGAAAACAATCAATTGGCGTATATAGACAACGGGAAAATGCAGGCTACCTTTCCCGTCGCTACAGGAAAAACGACTGAGCTCACCCCGGAAGGCTTGTTTAATGTTACGGTGAAAGCCAAGGACCCCTATTATCGTAAGAAGAACATCCCTGGCGGGGACCCGAGAAACCCCCTCGGAACCCGATGGATCGGATTCGATGCAGAAGGGACGGATGGCAGGATCTATGGAATCCACGGGACGAACCGGCCATCGAGCATAGGGAGATACATCTCCAATGGATGCATCCGGATGCAGAATAAGAATGTTGAATATCTGTTTGACAAAGCACCCGTCGGCACCAAGGTACTCGTCGTAAAAACGAAGAAAAGCTTTAATGAGTTGGGGAAAGAATACGGGGCGCTATAAAAGAGGAGCTGCTGATCGATGGATTCGAACAGCAGCTCCTTTTAGTTACTATTTTTATAATAAGAATGACAGTCCTGCCATGATCGTGGATGCAATCATCGCAAACAGCATCACAAATACAATGATCTTTTGCATTTTTTTATTACCCATCGTATCGCCCCATTCTTCCACATAAGCGTGAGATCATTTTCATCTCTATTTTAACGTGAATAATGAGAGAAGACAACCACCCCAATAAAAGAAAACGCTTTAATTATTCGTCTCTTTAGGAGGAAATTCGACAACAAGTATGGAATACTATATGGGTGGAGCATGCAAACAACAGGGGGATGATAGGGATGAAAAAGGTAGATCATATCGGAATAGCAGTTTCATCAATAGACAATGTTCTCGCATTTTATGAAGATACTCTCGGTCTCTCACTACTGAAGATCGAAGAAGTAGAGAATCAAGGTGTCAAGGTAGCATTCTTGGATGGCGGAAATCTTAAGCTCGAGTTACTGGAGCCACTACATAAAGAAAGTCCGATTGCGGCATTCATAGAAAAAAAGGGTGAAGGGATTCACCATATAGCCTTCGGTGTAGAAGGAATCGAGGAGCGCATCAATGAGCTCCAGACCAAAGGGGTACGGATGATCAACGAAACGCCGAAGCCTGGTGCCGGCGGGGCCTCTGTCGCCTTCATGCATCCGAAATCAGCCCACGGCGTTTTATACGAGCTTTGTGATAAATCCAACATCAAAGGGGAGTAATCATAATGGATATCTATGAAAAAATCAATGAATTGTACGACCGCAGAAGAGAAGTGGAGCTTGGCGGCGGAGATGAAAAAATAGACAAGCAGCATGAAAAAGGAAAGCTGACTGCAAGGGAACGGATCGATATCCTGGTCGACCCGGGTAGCTTTGTGGAGTTGAATCCATTCATCGAGCACAGATGTACAGACTTTGGACTTGAAGGGGTACAGGGGCCTGGTGACGGGGTCGTGACAGGGTACGGAAAGGTGAACGGGAAATCGATTTACTTATTTTCCCAGGATTTCACTGTGTTCGGCGGTGCGCTTGGAGAAATGCACGCGAAGAAGATTTCCCATGTAATGGATCTTGCCGTCAAAAATGGTGCTCCGTTCATCGGACTGAACGATTCCGGCGGCGCCAGAATTCAGGAAGGTGTCGTTTCTTTGGATGGCTATGGACATATCTTCTATCGAAACGCCGTCTATTCAGGTGTGATTCCGCAAATTTCCGTCATCATGGGCCCTTGTGCCGGTGGAGCGGTTTACTCGCCTGCCATCACGGATTTTGTCTTTATGGTGGATGAGACGAGCCAAATGTTCATCACAGGACCTAAAGTCATTGAAACTGTGACAGGGGAAAAAATCAGCTCCGAGGATCTCGGTGGGGCAAAGGTTCATAACTCCATCAGCGGCAATGCCCATTTCCGTGGGAAAAAGGAAGAAGAGGTGTTACAAGAGGTTCGAAGATTATTAACATACCTGCCTCAAAATAATGAAGAGAAGCCCCCTCGCCTCGACGCGGATGAAGAAGATGATTACCGTGCCAACTTAACGGATCTGATTCCATTTGATGCGATTCGTCCTTACGACGTCCGGACCGTCATCAATGAAATCGTCGACGAAGGAAGCTTCTTGGAGGTTCAGAAGGAATTCGCCAAAAACATCGTTGTGGGATTGGCCCGCATAAAAGGCGAAGTCGTCGGACTTGTATGCAACCAGCCGAAGTTCATGGCGGGTGGCCTTGATATCGATTCTTCCGACAAAGCGTCCCGTTTCATCAGGTTCTGTGATTCATTCAATATTCCTCTCATTACATTTGAGGATGTTACGGGATTCTTCCCGGGGATCAAGCAGGAGCATGGAGGGATCATCCGTCACGGAGCCAAGATTCTATATGCATATTCCGAAGCGACAGTCCCTAAAATGACCGTGATTCTAAGGAAAGCGTATGGTGGGGCGTATGTGGCACTGAACAGTAAATCGATCGGTGCGGATCTTGTCTTTGCCTGGCCGAATGCGGAGATCGCCGTCATGGGGCCACAAGGCGCAGCGAACATCATTTTTGCCAGGGAAATTGCATCGAGCGATAACCCTGAAGAGGTAAGGGAACAGAAGATTGAAGAATATCGTGAAAAGTTCGCGAATCCATACGTCGCCGCGTCCCGTGGAATGGTGGATGATGTCATCGATCCCCGTGAAACCCGGATCAAATTGATTCAAGGACTGGAAATGATGAGAAACAAACGGGAAGAACGTCCGAAGAAAAAGCACGGGAATATCCCATTGTAAAAGGTGTACCATTTGTTGAACAGAACTATTCACGCTATACTATAGAAGTGAATACATATTGGTGGAGGTCTACTAAATGATTAATGAAGAGCGTTTATTAAATGAATTCCTGGAATTGGTGCAGATCGATTCTGAAACGAAGGAAGAAGCGGAAATCGCGAAAGTATTAACAAAAAAATTCTCCGATCTTGGAGTGGAGGTATTCGAAGACGACACGATGGGTGAAACGGGCCACGGTGCCGGCAACCTGATCTGTACATTAAAAGGGAATAAGGATGGAGTAGATACCATTTATTTCACTTCCCATATGGATACAGTCGTCCCTGCCAAAGGGGTAAAGCCTACTCTTAAAGAAGATGGCTACATTTATTCCGATGGGACAACCATACTCGGAGCCGATGACAAAGCGGGTCTTGCCACTATGCTTGAATCCGTGCGTGTCCTTCAGGAAAACAATATTTCCCACGGTGACATCCAGTTCATCATCACAGTAGGGGAAGAGTCGGGTCTCGTTGGAGCAAAAGCCCTTGATTCCTCTCTTGTTAAAGCGAAATACGGTTTCGCCCTTGATAGTGACGGGAAAGTCGGAAACATCATTGTAGCAGCACCGACACAGGCTAAAGTGAAGGCGACGATCTACGGCAAAACGGCACACGCAGGCGTAGCGCCAGAAAAAGGCGTTTCTGCCATCACGATTGCCGCAAAAGCCATCTCTAAAATGCCACTTGGCCGTATCGATGAAGAAACGACTGCGAACATCGGCCGCTTTGAAGGCGGAAAAGCAACGAATATCGTATGCGAACAAGCCGATATCCTTGCTGAAGCCCGTTCACTGGTTCCTGAAAAAATGGAAGCACAGGTAGAAAAAATGAAAGCTGCCTTCACTTCCGTTGCCGAGGAAATGGGCGGGAAAGCAGAAGTCGAAGTTCAAGTCATGTACCCAGGCTTCAAGTTCAAAGACGGTGACGAAGTAGTCGAAGTGGCAAAACGTGCGGCGAAGAAAATCGGTCGTCCGAGCGAACTTCTCACCAGCGGAGGCGGAAGTGACGCCAACGTCATCGCAGGATTCGGAGTACCGACCGTGAATCTCGCAGTAGGCTACGAAGAAATCCACACAAAGAGCGAAAGAATGCCAGTAGAAGAACTAAACAAACTCTCTGAAATGGTCGTAGCGATCATCAAAGAGGTGGCTGGGGAATAGTAAGAGCATCCAGAAGTCCACGTGCAAAAGATAACTCTTTTGCACGTGGACTTTTTTTCTTCCTTCAAATCTGCGCCCAATTCAAAAATATGGTACATTAGTAGTATACATATAGAAATGCGAGAGGGGACGTTATACATTGCCGAAAGTAGTTGTATTTCATGCCGGAAAAGAAGAATATGCTCTGCCGATTGAGAACGTAGTATCCATTGAAAAGGTGGAGGAGATCAGGGCGATCCCTCACTTACCCCCATTTGTCCTGGGACTTGTAAAGGTCAGGGGAGACCTGATTCCGGTCCTTGATTTAGGGAACATCCTTTATGACACCCCTGCGATTGCTGAAAAAGGAATGTTTCTCCTTGTCGTCCAGACGAAAACGATGCAGGTCGGTCTCGTTGTGATGGAAGCAAAGGAAATCCTTGAAGTGCCAGAGGAATCGATTAAAAATGTCGGTTTACTTGCTTACTCGAAAACAACCTATTTTTCAGGTATCATCAATCTCGAAGATTCCCTTATAACCCAAATCGATCCCGATGTTTTAATAGAAAGCTTAGAAGGTATAAAAGAAATAAAGGATTATGTGAACGAGCAAAAAACACATCAAAACTGACAAAGAAAGCCGCGATTGAAATGAACTCACACTATCCCAAAATTGGACGAGTGATCCTTCATGTGGATATGAACAGTTTTTATGCCTCTGTTGAGATGGCCTATGATCCTACTTTGCGGGGGAAACCCCTGGCTATAGCCGGGAACCCCCAGGAAAGACGGGGCATCATCGTGACATGCAGCTACGAAGCCAGGGGCTTTGGCGTGAAAACGACGATGCCTCTTTGGGAGGCAAAAAAACTATGTCCGGATCTGGTGATCATGACTCCTAACTTCGACCGTTACCGTGCCGCCTCCAAAGGAATATTCGATATCCTCAGACAATATACAGAATTAGTGGAACCCGTGTCGATTGATGAAGGGTATCTCGATATAACGGATTCCTTCGAGAAAGGAACTCCATTACAAATTGCCTCGGACATTCAGGCCCAGATCAAGGGTCAGTTAGATCTTCCTTGCAGTATAGGTGTGGCGCCCAATAAATTCCTGGCGAAAACGGCTTCAGATATGAAGAAGCCTATGGGAATCACCGTGTTGCGTAAAAGGGATATCCCGAATAAGCTGTGGCCGCTTCCCGTCATAGAAATGCATGGGATCGGTCAGAAGACTGCCGAGAAGCTGAATTTAATCGGTATCCATACGTGCAGCGACCTTGCCCATGCCAACGATATCCAGTTGAAGTCATTGCTCGGGATCAACGGCCTCCGCCTTAAAGAGCGAGCCAATGGAATCGACAGAAGGAATGTGGACCCCGAGTCGATTTATGATTATAAGAGCGTGGGCAATTCCACTACCTTACCAAAAGATACGACGAATCAACAAGAGCTTTTAATCGTTGTCGAAAAGCTGTGTGCGAAGGTATCGTCACGACTTCAACAAAAAGATGTACTTGGTACGACGATCCAGCTGATGATCCGGGATAAATTCAGGAAGACCATCACCAGAAGCAAAAAGGTTTCAAACCCCATCTATAAAAAAGAAGACTTATTTCACCATGCGAAAGACTTATTCTTGAAGCATTGGGATGGGGATCCTGTCCGGCTCCTGGGGGTCACGGCACAGGATGTTGTGGAGAAAAGCGAAGCAACGGAACAGCTGGACTTATTTTCTTATAAGAAAGTCGCCGAAAAGGAACCACTCTACAACGTATTATCCAAGCTCCATGACAAGTTTGGGAAAGATTCCATCTCTCAAGGGATTAAAGCCAAGAATAAGAAAAAGTCTTATGACCAGAAACAGGACACAAGCTTCAACAAAGATTTTTTAAGGGAATGACAGTTGTAAAAATGGGGACACCTTATAACAGTGACGGACTTCTCAATCGGATTATTTGCATCAGTGACCTATTCTTGTTAGATTGAAGTAGACTCCGGTCATTCATTTGATATAACTGAAGAAGTTATGAAATCATGATTCTATAGATGAAAGGGCGTTGATGTTATGGCTCAGGAAATTGGTGTTATCGGATTAGCCGTTATGGGTAAAAACTTGGCATGGAATATTGAAAGCAGGGGATACTCTGTTTCTGTATACAATCGTTCCAGTGAGAAAACGGAAGAAATGATGAACGAATCGAAGGGCAAGAATGTCAATCCTACATATACAATCGAGGAATTCGTCAACTCGTTGGAAAGCCCCCGCAAGATTCTTTTGATGGTCAAAGCGGGAAATCCGACAGATGCCACCATCGAACAATTAAAACCTTACCTTGAAAAAGGTGACATCCTGATTGATGGGGGAAATACGTTCTTCGAGGATACCCGTCGACGCAATCAGGAACTAAGCGAACTTGGCATTCATTTTATCGGGACGGGTGTGTCCGGTGGAGAGGAAGGCGCCCTGACAGGTCCTTCCATCATGCCTGGAGGACAGAAGGAAGCATATGATCTCGTGGCCCCTATTCTGAAAGATATCGCAGCGAAGGTCGACGGAGATCCTTGTACGACGTATATCGGTCCCGACGGCGCGGGTCACTATGTGAAAATGGTGCACAACGGCATTGAATACGGAGATATGCAGCTGATCGCGGAATCCTACTTCCTAATGAAAAATGTACTTGGCTTAAGTGCAGAAGAACTTCATGAAGTGTTTGCAGATTGGAATGAAGGCGAGCTTGACAGCTATCTCATCGAAATCACAGCAGATATCTTTACGAAGAAAGATGAAGAAACCGGCAAGCCGATGGTGGATGTCATCCTCGATAAAGCAGGTCAAAAGGGGACGGGTAAATGGACAAGTCAAAGTGCATTGGATCTCGGTGTATCCTTACCTATCATCACGGAGTCTGTCTTCGCCCGTTTCATTTCAGCGATTAAAGATGAACGAGTAAAGGCGAGCAAGATGCTGAAAGGTCCAGACACGAAACCATTCGATGGTGATAAGAAAGCATTGGTCGAATCGATTCGGAAAGCTCTTTACATGAGTAAGATCTGTTCGTATGCGCAAGGCTTCGCCCAAATGCGTTCTGCGTCTGATGAGTACAAATGGGATCTCGAGTACGGGGATATCGCCATGATCTTCCGCGGAGGCTGTATCATCCGTGCACAGTTCCTGCAGAAGATTAAAGAAGCATATGACCGTGAATCCAATCTCACTAACCTTTTACTCGATCCATACTTCAAAGAGATCGTCGAAAGCTATCAATACGCACTCCGTGAAGTCATCAGTGTAGCCGTCCAGAATGGCGTACCGGTTCCCGGCTTCTCGGCAGCCCTATCTTATTATGACAGCTACCGTACAGAAACGCTTCCTGCGAATTTGATCCAGGCTCAGCGCGACTACTTCGGTGCTCATACCTACGAACGTGTGGACAAAGAAGGCATTTTCCATACAGAGTGGATGAAATAATTGAATGATTCAAGCCCCTTTCTGATGAAGAAAGGGGCTTTTAATAATATCATGGTGAGTGATCGTAATGTAGCGATTAGTGAATTTTTTGCAGTAGAATGATTTAAACAAAACAATTATCATGAATCGGAAATGGAGATCGCATGAAACAAATCACATTATCAAACGGAACATTTACATGCCCATCAGGATGTGAATAGCCATTCCCCAAACAGATGTCTTTAATTTTCACTACTGGTTTGAAATAATGAAACTGCATCAAGAAAAGAGGAGGCATTTCAATGAGTCAAACCAATACATCTACAGAACCATTATTTAGACCATTCCATAGTGAGAATCTGCAGCTATCCAACCGTACAGTGATGGCACCGATGACAAGGGGCTTTTCACCCAATGGAGTTCCCGGTAAAGATGTTGCCGCTTACTATCGTCGCAGAGCTGAAAATGGTGTAGGGTTGATCGTCACGGAAGGAACCGGAATCAATCACCCCTCTTCAGTTTCAGGAGCGAGTATCCCTCTGTTCCACGGTGAAGAATCACTGAATGGATGGGCAAACGTCGTGAAAGAAGTCCATCAAGCAGGTGGAAAGATTGTTCCACAGCTTTGGCATGTGGGGATGACCCGTAAAAAGGGGGAGCTTCCAAATGAAGAAGCGTTTCCTGTTGGACCATCAGGACTAAGTCTTTCAGGTAAAGAAATCACGGAGCCTATGTCGGAAGAGGAAGTCGTCCTGATGGTGGAAGCGTACGCCCAAGCCGCTGCAGATGCGAAACGCATAGGCTTCGACGGCATAGAACTGCACGGGGCACACGGGTATTTAATCGATCAGTTTTTCTGGGAGAATACAAACCGACGTACTGATCGCTATGGTGGAGATCTGGTAGGCAGAACTCGGTTTGCCGTTGAGGTAATCGAGGCCTGTAGGCGTGAAGTGGGCCCTGATTTCCCGATCATTTTCCGTTTTTCACAATGGAAAATGAATGATTTCAACGCAAAGCTTGCTACGACGTCAGATGAGCTGGAGCGGTTCCTGGAGCCTCTTGTAAAAGCAGGCGTGGATATTTTTCATTGCTCGACACGCCGTTTCTGGGAGCCTGAATTCGAAGGATCTGACTTGAATCTCGCCGGCTGGACAAAGAAGCTGACAGGTAAACCGGTTATATCTGTGGGATCGGTTGGACTGGATGGAGAATTCACGAGCTTCTCAGGTGCGGGTACGACTAGCCTGGATGGTCTGATCGAGAGGCTGGACCGCGGTGAATTCGACCTGGTCGCAATTGGACGCTCACTCCTTCAGGACCCTGAATGGGTGAGGAAAGTGGAAGAAGGCGAGGCGGATGACCTGCTGCCGTTTGATAAGGAAGCACTGAAAAAATTGTATTAAGGTAGTACTGGGTGTCTCTTTGAATGAGGCACCTTTTTTTGTGTTTACAATAAAAGGACTCTCCGGCAATTAGCCAGAGAGTCCTATTTAACGTTTATCCGATCATTTCATCAAACAACAGAACGCGTGCCGGTGATGCATCGGTGTTTTGAATTTTTAGTGGTGCCGCCACCATGAAGTATTGGCCGGCTTTGATGTCTTTCAACTGAAGGCCTTCCATGATGATGACGCCGCTTCCCATCAGGCTGCGGTGAGTCGGGTGACCTTCCTGGGCCCGCTCGATTCCAAGGGCATCGATTCCGACGCCTGCAATCTTTTTCTCAGCAAGGTATGCGGCAGCATCTTCTGCTACATAGATGAAGTCAAAGTTGAATTCAGTATCCCATGAATTCTTCGTTTTGAAGAGAATGAAGTCATTCTCTTCAATCTCTAATCCTTCAATATCCTTCAGGCTGATTTTTTCATCGGCTTCCGTTACATCAAATACTTTGACAGGGCGGACGAGCTTCTCGATATCGATCGTTTCAATCGTCTCGCCGTCGTTGATCATGTGAAGGGGAGCGTCGACATGCGTTCCTGTATGAACATCCATTGAGAGCCTTGACTCCGTCACATGGCCGTTCGTATTTGTTTCGATAGTCGGTTGTTTTTCAGGTTTGTTCTTGTACACGGGCATCCCGTTAAAGATCGGGGCTGTTACGTCATAAATTTTCATTGGTTCCACACCTTTCTTAGCATTGGTCTACATCGAGGTTGGCAATCGGCCACCAGGAGAAGCCGTCTTTTGCAAGCAGATTGTCAGCGGCTTTTGGTCCCATCGAACCTGCTTCGTAGTTCGGGAATTCTCCATCACGTGTATGTTCCCATACTTCAGAGATTTTGTCGACGAATGCCCAGGATAATTTCACTTCATCCCAATGGGTGAAGTTCGTGGCATCTCCGCGAAGACAATCGAATAGAAGCTTTTCATATGCCTCAGGTGTGTTCATTCCATCCACGCTGTTGTTGGCAAAGTTCAGTTTCACTGGAGTCGTTTCGATATTCTGTCCGGATTTTTTCACGTTCAAGTGCAGGGTGATCCCTTCTTCCGGCTGAATGTGAATGACCAGCAGGTTCGGTGCCAGTGGCTTGTCCGGATTGTAATACAGGTTCATTGGGATGTCTTTGAACTGGATGACGATCTTCGTTGACTTGGTTTCCATTCTTTTTCCGGTACGGATATAGAACGGGACACCTGCCCAGCGGAAGTTATCGATCATCAATTTACCTGCAACATAGGTTTCCGTATTGGACTGATCATCGACGTTTTCAGCTTCGCGGTAACCGGGAAGTTCTTCATTTCTGGCTTTTCCAGGACCGTATTGGCCTCTGACGAAGTAGTCCTTGACTTCATCCTGTTGGAATGGACGAAGGGATCGCAACACGCGTACTTTTTCACTGCGGATTTCGTCCGTCGTCAATTTGATCGGGGGCTCCATGGCAAGTAATGCAACCATTTGAAGCAGATGGTTTTGAACCATATCGCGAAGGGCCCCGCTTTTTTCGTAATAACGGCCGCGGTCTTCCACACCAAGCTCTTCGGATGAAGTGACCTGGATATTGGAAATATAACGGTTGTTCCAGAGTGGTTCGAACATGGCGTTGGAGAAACGGATGACTTCGATGTTTTGCACCATTTCTTTACCAAGATAGTGATCGATACGATAAATTTGATCCTCGGAGAATGATTCACGGATCTGGCTGTTCAATTTTTCGGCTGAAGGCAGGTCGTGACCGAATGGTTTTTCAATCACAAGTCGCTGGAAGCCTTTTGTATCGGTTAAGCCTTGGTTTTTCAACTGCTCCGTAATCGTTCCGAAGAATTCAGGAGCCATCGCCAAGTAGAAAACGCGGTTGCCTTCTAATTCATATGTTTCATCGAGCTTATCGGATAAGTTCTTCAATGCTTTGTATGAATCACTGTTGGATACATCATTCGGCTGATAATAGAAATGTGACACAAACTCATCGATGTTCTCATCGCTGCCTAACGCTTTATGTACCGATGTCTTTACGTGTTCCTGGAATTCTTCATTTGACCATTCGCGTCGTGCCACACCTACAACGGCAAAACGCTTTGAGATTTTTCCTTTACGGAACAAATGATAAAGGGATGGATATAGTTTTCTTTTCGCTAGATCACCTGTCGCTCCGAAAATGGTAATCAGAGATGTTGGTGTAGTTGAATTATTCAATGTCATGACCTCACTTTATCTTGTTGTAACCCTTATTTATGCGTTTCTTCTTATTTAATATCCTATACAATTACTTAATTTTAAAGACTTCTGTTTCATTTAGCAAATTATATGCTGAGGACTTTTTTTGCGTATATGCATGAAAACGTTTTATCTTTTTTGCAAACATCTTCGTCATTATATTGGCTTTAATTTTCATTCTTATGACTCATTTTGCGGGAAAGGGTAAAATATGGGCGATTATGTTAAAATGGAGACAGAATAGCACATCTGAGGAGTGGTGACAGTGGAATTATTATTTCTGGGTACGGGTGCAGGGGTACCGGCCAAGCTCCGCAATGTGACCAGTATCGCTTTGAAATTACTGGAGGAACGCGGTGCGGTTTGGCTATTTGATTGTGGGGAAGCGACCCAGCATCAAATTTTACATACAAGCTTGAAACCAAGAAGAATCGAAAAGATTTTCATTACCCACCTGCATGGTGATCACATATACGGGCTGCCGGGGTTACTCGGGAGCCGGTCCTTCCAAGGAGGGGAAACAAAACTGACGGTATACGGCCCTAAGGGGATCAAGGAGTTTATCGAAGTTTCCCTCTCAATCAGCAGGACCCACCTTCAATATCCCCTTGAAGTGGTGGAAATCGAGGAAGGGGTCATCTTTCAAGATGAAGGGTTCAGTGTAGAAGCAATGGGACTCGACCATGCTCTTCCCACTTTCGGCTATCGAGTGATGGAAAAAGATAAGCCCGGTGTCCTTCAAGTGGATCAATTACGTGATAGGGGCGTTCAACCGGGGCCTCTCTATAAGAAATTAAAATGTGGTGAAACGGTGCGGCTGGAAGACGGGAGGGAAATTGATGGCAAAGATTTTCTCGGACCTTCGATTCCTGGACGGGTGGTCACGATCCTAGGAGATACAAGATTTTGTTCCAATGCGGTGGAGCTTTCTAAGGATGCAGATGTCCTGGTTCATGAAGCGACCTTCAACCGGGATCAAGAAGAGATGGCCCGGGAGTATTACCATTCTACGACAAAACAGGCTGGAGAGACCGCTCTTCTAGCCGGGGCACGATGCCTTTTCCTGACCCATATTTCTTCCCGGTATGCAAAGGAATCATGGGAAGAACTTGAGAAGGAAGCAAGGGACGTCTTCCCGGAAAGCTATATGGCAAGGGATTTCATGGAGTACGCCATACCTTTAAAGAAATAGGAGGGGAATCATGAAGGAGATCTATATCGTCCGTCATGCAAAAGCGGAAGGACAGCCCTTTCATGCACCGTTAACGGAGGAAGGGGAACGTCAGGCCCGTCAATTAGCGTCCTTCTTGGAAAACCGGTCCATTCAAGCGATTTATTCAAGCCCCTTCATAAGGGCAGTGGACACCATCGCTCCTTTTGCTGAACGTTCAGGCCTCCGGGTCCAGGAGGACGACAGGCTGGGAGAAAGGGTGCTGAGCGATCGGGATCTTCCTGATTGGATGGAAAAGTTGAAGATGAGCTTTGAGGATTTTTCTCTCTCATTACCTGGTGGGGAATCCAATCAAATGGCGATGGAACGGGCAAGGTCCTTTGTCGATGAAGTGACGGGGAAAGAGGAGGAACACATTGTCTGTGTGAGTCATGGTAATTTAACGACGCTCATCCTCAGGTTATTTGATGAAAGCTATGGATACAATGAACTGTTCGCTCTATCCAATCCCGACGTCTACATCGTCAGGCTTGAGGGGCACCGTGCTTCTGTACAGCGTGTTTGGGAGTAGGAAAGGCCGTTTAAACAGAAAAAGGGGAATCGAGATGAATTCATTTACATTTGAACATATTTATAATCCGGGTCATATTATAGACGAAAACACTCTTTATCGACATACTCATTATCCGGAAATGCTGACGCGGTATGATAGTAATTTTCTTGCATTTAAGAAAGAGCCGACTCTTGAAGAATTTATGGAAGCCGCCCGTTTTTTACGGGAATTCCATCGTGCAAAAGGCCAGAAACATGTAAAGTTCCTTTTTCCTCAAGATGATAAACCTTCTGAAGAACTGATGGATTATTTTAAACAAGAGGGATATGACGTTGGATTCAATGAGCTTTATTCGATTGATCCCGATCAATTCCCATCGGCGGAATTGAATCCTGATATAGAAGTCAAGGAAGTGGGGAAGGAAGAGCTTCAGGATTATCTTTCTTTTCAGTACGAGCAGGATATGGACTATGGTCCGGATTTTGCCGACCAAAAGGTGGATATGCATAAGCGGAATTTTGAAAATCCCCGAATAATGCAGCTTCTGGCTTTCTATAAAGGGACGCCGGCCGGATCCGTGGATGTGATCATCGAAGAAGATTCAGCGGAAGTAGACGGATTGATGGTTCACGAGTCGTTTCAAAAGAAAGGGATCGGAACCAGGCTGCAGCGGTATGTCATGGAACGGTTCCGTGACAAGTTTATCATCCTGGTGGCTGACGGGGAAGACACGCCAAGACAGATGTACCAAAAGCAGAATTACCGTTGTCTAGGGTTCAGATATGAAGTACAGAAGGTGTATGAATAAATAAAACAAGAGGGTGGACTTCTGTCCACCCTCTTGTTTGCGTATTTTTTATTTCCAGCCGCGCTCATACTGTTTAGGTGCTTCGATTTCAACACCGAGCTCTTTGGCCGCCGTTCTCGGCCAGTAAGGGTCCCGAAGCAATTCCCGTGCAAGGAGAACGAGGTCCGCCCGGTCATTTTGCAGGATTTCTTCCGCCTGGATGCCTGTTGTAATCAGTCCAACCGCACCCGTGTCGATGCCCGCCCCGTTCTTGATCGTCTCGGCAAGCTTCACCTGATAGCCGGGGAATACCGGGATCCGTGCAGGTACAAGGGCGCCTGAGCTGACATCAATCAAATCGACGCCTTGTTCTTTCATCCATTGTGCGAATACGACATAGTCTTCGACGTCCAGACCTTCATCGTTATAGTCTTTGGCAGAAACCCTCACAAGGAGTGGTCCGTCCCATACTTGTTGAATCCCGTCAATGATTTCACGTAGGAAGCGGTAGCGGTTTTCTGCCGATCCCCCATATTCATCGGTCCGTTTATTGGACAGGGGAGAGAGGAACTCGTTGATGAGATATCCGTGGGCCCCGTGAATTTCAATCACATCAAAGCCCGCTTTCTTCGCTCTTTCGGCCCCCTTGATGAATGCGGTGACGGTTTCTTTCACATCATCTGCTGTCATTTCAACAGGCGTTTTCATTTCATCATTAAATGGAATGGCAGATGGAGCGAGGATGTCTCCTTCAAGTACTGCTTTTCTTCCGGCATGGGCAAGTTGGATTCCCGTCTTTGCCCCCTGCTCTTTCATCAGATCCACCAACTCTGTTAAGCCTTCAATATGACCGTCACCCCAGATCCCCAGATCCTGTGGGGAGATTCTTCCCTGTGGTGTAACCGATGTCGCTTCCAGGATGATGAGTCCGACTCCGCCGACAGCACGGCTCGTATAGTGGGTGCGATGCCAGTTTTCGACTTTTCCATCTTCATGGTGGGAAGAGTACATGCACATTGGTGCCATGACGATTCGGTTCTTCAGTTCAACATTTTTAAGTGTATATGGTTCGAATAGCTTTGCGTTCATTTCCAATCACCTTTCCATGAGGAATTTATTTCGGGTTTCTAAACAGTGATTCATCATGAGTATAACAACAACACTTTTGCCGGAAAAGGAATGTGCTCTATTTTCTTTTCTGCCTCAGCTCCTTCAATGGATAAACCGTCCCGCGCCATTCGATCCCGCCTCTTTTAAACGTCAGGAACGTCGCCCGGGCGATGGAATAGATGAATAACAAGGCAGTGAAGGGGAGGAAGAGGATGAGAAGGGGAGACTCCTTCGTCATCTCCTTTATGACTTTGAAATAGGTGATGAAAATCAACAGAATGATCAACAGGCTCACGGTCCGGATCAGGGTGTGCCCCGAAAAGATCGTCAAGAAAGGAAGGACCGTGGAGCAGAACACCCCCGTCATGGCAAATACGACAAGAAGGATGGAGTAATGGAGCCCGGCAAATGTGTTCTTCTCAAGGCCCTGAAAGGCTCCTTTCAAGGAGTGATACCACTCCACCTCCAGCGAGTGAAGGGCCGTGAGGAATGCCTGGCTCTTCCCGCTTTTTTTGATATGGATACCTAGCTGAAGATCGTCATCCGGCATGTGCTTGATCTTTTCGTGTGTACCGATTTCCTCATAAGCAGAACGTGTAATCAGATTGAAGGCACCGATCCCCACCCCTGTCGCCGAGGAAGGGTCATTCGCTTTCCATGGCCGTTTATAAAAAGAGAAACCGAATAAAAAGAAGGACACAAAGCTCTTCAACCAGAATGTCTTTGATTTGATGTTGGGGGCAAGGGTGAGATGATCGAGCTTCTGAGATTGAAAGGCCGCGACAGCCCGGGACAGGGTGGCAGGGTCTTTGTACAGGACATCTGCATCGGTGAACAGAATGAGTGTTCCTTTTGAGATGAGGTATCCTTTATATAATGCCTGATTCTTTCCTAGCCACCCTTTTTTCAGTGTATCGATATGGAGGACGCGGATCCGCTTGTCCATTTTTGCCAGTGCTTCAATTTTTTCCGGTGTGCGGTCCGTTGAACGATCATTGACGAGAATCCACTCAATCCGTTTATAGTCCTGTTTCAGTTGAGATAGAATGCTGTCTGTAATCGCTTCTTCTTCATTCCTGACAGGCACGATGATGGAGAGAAAGGGGCCGCTCGCCGTGGCCCCCAATCCTTCAAGGGGAGAAAGCGTATCTAACCCCCTCCACACCTCCACGGCGAGAACGATCCAGACGACTAGGACGGCAGATAGTAAAATGAGGAGTAGATTCATCTGTGTCGACCTTCTTTTTTGCTTTGATTGTATCACTGAAACGGGATCGCCTGCGAATGATGATCGGCTGTAGGTTTATTTTTTCAAAGAATTCTCCTTTAATTCATGGCCGAGTGTTTGAGAGCGGTTATTTGCAGAAGAAATACACTGGAAAAAGGCATCCCTGACTTGGTGGTCTTCCAGCGCAGCGATTCCCGCTTCGGTCGTTCCACCTGCACTGGTCACATTCCTTCTTAATTCCCGGGCTTCCAACCCGGATTCAGAAAGCATGGCGCTTGCCCCGGCGATCGTCTGGGTAACAAGGCTTTCAGCGAGTTCATCTTCCAGTCCCAATTCTACTGCAGCATGTTTCAGTATTTCGGCTACGTAATAGATATAAGCCGGGCCGCTCCCTGAAAGAGCCGTGATCAGGTCCAATTTCTCTTCTTCTACCTCCGCTGCTATGCCGACAGACTGAAAGAGTGTTTTCGTCCATTCCTTCTGTGAGGGTGATAGATATTGATTGAAAGCCACCGCGGTTGCGGACTTCCCCATGGCTGCACTTGTATTCGGCATGGCTCTCGCGATGGCTCCCTTAAAGGCGAGCCTGTCGCTTATATGCTCCATGGTGATGCCTGCCAGAACAGAGATGATCAGCGTATTCTCGGAAAGGTAGGGTCTGACAGAATCTGCTGCTTCATGAAAGTCCTTTGGTTTCATGGCGAGGATGATGACATCATAGCGTGACTCCCGGTTTACCTTCCGGATACAGAATTCATGCATGATTTCATTTAAACGCTCCTGATTGGCACGATTGGTTACATATACTTCTTCATTATTCAATACTCCCGCTTTCATTGCACCGCTCATTAAAGCATGAGCCATCGACCCTGCTCCGATAAATAATGTCTTCATTCGCTCATTCCCCCTTCTGTTTTTGAAAAAAAAACAGACCCTTTCATCCATAAAGGACGAAAGGGTCTCGCTTCCGTGGTACCACCTTGTTTTGTCCATTTTCTACGAAGAAGATGGACACACTCCATTTCCATTAACGCTGGACGACGTTCTGCTTTAAGACGCTCAAAAGGCAGGTTCACAAATAGAGAGGACGACGGTACCTTTCAGCCGGTGGGCACCGATCTCTGACATCATCTATTCATTACTAATCTTTCTCATCGCTTTATTCTATATCATTATGTAATAGGTGATGAATGGATTAAATCTATATTATAGGTGATTATCGTAGAAATACAGCTTATCTGTCAAGGGTTTATTTTTAGTATATTCACACTTTTTAAAAATGACATCATGCTGAAAAAAATGTACACTAGATAATGAAGGATCATTCATTTTCTGGAAATGAGTGACAGAACGGAAAGGTGCCGATTGTCTGTACCTTTTTATTATGAAGAATGTGGTGAAACTATGACAACTTTAGTGAATGATATCGCAAAAATCACACTTTCCACTCCTTTTGCCGTGGGAGATGTGAATGTTTATTTAGTCAAGGGGGATGCCTTGACCCTGGTGGATGCTGGCCCTCTTACAGATACGGCCTGGATGCAGCTGACTGAGCAATTGTCCCTTTTAGGATACACACCTCAGGATATTGAACAAATCGTTTTGACGCATCATCACCCCGATCATGCAGGCCTGCTTGATCGGTTCTCATCCGACGTCAAGGTGTATGGTCACAAGTATAATCGATTCTGGCTCAAGCGTGATGCCCGCTTTCATGAAGAGTATGACCGTTTCTTCACGGAGCTTGCCATTGAATCAGGGCTCCCTGAAGAATATCTCCCCGCCATCCACAAGTTCAAGAGTCCTTTGAAATTCATGGGGAACCGAAAGCTGGACGTGGCGATAGCAGAAGGGGATGGCGTTCCCGGAATGAGAGGGTGGTCGGTCATTGAAACCCTTGGTCACGCCCAAAGTCACTTATCCTTTTACAGGGAACGTGATGGCGTTCTGATAGCGGGCGACCACATACTCGCCACGATTTCTCCCAACCCCCTCATTGAACCGCCATTTGAAGGGGAGATGGAGCGTACAAAGCCGTTGTTGCAGTATAACGCTTCATTGAAAAAACTTTTCGATTTTCCGATTTCCCTTGCCTACACAGGACATGGAGACGACGTTACGGATGTTCATGGGTTGATTCCGAGGAGATTAGGGAAACAGGAAGAAAGAGCAAGAGATGTATTCAATATGATCAAAGGAAACCGCGTGACCGTATTTGAGATATGCAAAAGGTTGTTTCCCTCGGTGTATCGGAAGGAGCTCGGTTTGACATTGTCCGAGACCATCGGGCAATTGGATTATTTGGAATCTATCCAATTTTTACGGAAAGAAAAGCATGAAGGAATCTATTATTATTTTGCTTAGGAAGATGTGACTTTACATGAACAGTAGAATCAAAGGAAAAACGATAATCATTACCGGTGCTTCGGGAGGAATCGGGGAGCAAATGGCCATTAAGGTTGCGGAAAATGGCGGGAACCTTGCATTGATTGCACGCCGTGTCCATCTGCTCCAGGCATTGAAGGAAAAGCTGACAACGACATTCAACTGCAAGGTGGAAGTCTATCCTTTAAACGTCACGGATTATGATCAAATCCCCCGTGTTTTCACTGCCATCCGGAAAGACTTCGGATCCATCCATGCCCTGATAAATAACGCAGGATATGGAATCTTCCAGGAAGCACACGTTACCTCCTTTCAAGATGTAAAAGGGATGATGGATGTGAATGTTCTTGGACTGATGGCATGTACAGGGGAAGTCCTTCCTTATATGCGCGAACAGGGATTTGGTCACATCATCAATATCGCTTCTCAGGCAGGGAAGTTTGCCACTCCGAAATCAAGTGCCTATTCCGCTTCCAAGCATGCTGTCCTCGGATATACGAACAGTGTAAGGATGGAAGCAAAACGATACGGGGTGAAGGTGACGGCGGTGAACCCTGGACCAATTGCCACAGACTTCTTCTCCATTGCCGATGAAACCGGCACATATGTGAAGAATGTGGAGAAGTTCATGCTGGACCCTGAATCCGTCGCGGAAACAGTGGTGGATTCACTTTTTACCAATAAAAGAGAAATCAACCTGCCCCGATGGATGAATATAGGAAGCAAGTTCTATCAATTATTCCCATCTTTTGTAGAAAAAGTAGGAAATAACCTTTTTTTCAAAAAATAGTGAAACCAAATAGTGCTGCCAATCGTCTAATATAATAAGGGGGGAGTCTATGAAGAAATGTTTGACTGTTATGATACTTTGTTCCTGTATACTGTTCACCGGATGTGGGCCATCAGCATCTGTCAATTCTCAGGGCAGCACAGATTTCATAGGCTTTGTCACCCAATTGGAAAACAATCAGGTGCTGATCAATGATGTTTGGTTTTCTTTCGATCAACAAACGGTCATGTTGACAGATCAAGATAAAAAGCTTCATAAAGAAGATATAGGGATGGGCAAAAAAGTGAATGTGACCTTTGATGGGAAGATGCAGGAATCCTATCCCAGGAGAGCTTCGGCGGATCGAATGGTATTTCTGACGGACAAAGAAAGCAAGATCGAAGAGACTGTCGTGAAATTAGTCATGAGCGATCCCCGGTTTTCACAGGTAGTCATCGAATCCATTGAAAAAAATCCCACCGGCCTTTATTCGTTACGATTCAAAGACCTTTCCCTCGACCGTGATGTCCATGTGATGGTGAATGTCGAGAATGAAAGAGTCATTGTCCCGATTCATACTTCTACCAAATAACAAAGAAGAAAGCGTCGAATATACCTCGACGCTTTCTTTTTTTTTTTGAGGTTACACCTTAGGGAAGATGGGTATGCATGAGAGAGTGAGAAAAATTTTACCTTTTTTCATACAAAATGGCTAGAATTTTTGTTTCAGAGGAAAACTATGATTATTGTCGGAAAAAGGATGTGGGTGTATGATAGGGATTCTTTTAGCCCTGATCCCCGCGGTCGCGTGGGGAAGTCTTGTGTTTGTAAGTGTAAAACTTGGAGGGAATGCCTACAGTCAAACGGTTGGGATCACGGTTGGTGCACTGTTGTTTGCGATTGGCGTCTTCTTCATCAAGTCCCCTGAGTTAACGTTATTTGTCTGGGGCATCGGATTTATTTCCGGCGTCTTTTGGGCTGTCGGGCAAGTGAACCAGCTGGCCAGTGTAAAATTCATCGGCGTTTCGAAAACCGTCCCGATTTCAACGGGAATGCAGCTGATTGGAACGACGCTCTTTGGTGTTCTGGTATTTAAAGAATGGAAAACGACTGAAACGATCCTCCTTGGAAGCGGGGCCGTTCTGGCCCTTATCATCGGTGTCGTCCTCACCTCATTCACACAGAAGTCCGAAGGGGATGAAGGCTCTCAATTGAAAAAGGGTCTGTTGACGCTGCTCCTTTCAAGTTTTGGATACATAGCCTATGTCGTCATATTAAGATGGTTTGATATTGACGGATGGCAAGCGATTTTACCACAGGCAATCGGTATGTTCATCGGAGCCGTTGTCATCACATTCAGGCATAAGCCATTTAACAAATATACAGTTCGAAATATCTTAACCGGACTTATGTGGGCATCCGGGAATCTAGGATTGCTCCTTGCCCTGCCCCGGATCGGTGTGGCGACAAGCTTCTCCCTGTCCCAAACGGGAATCGTCATTTCCACTCTCGGTGGTTTGTTCTTCTTAGGGGAAAAAAAATCGAAAAAGCAGATCCTCCTCGTCATTGCAGGGTGTGTCCTGATCATCATCGGCGGGGTTCTATTGGGCTTTACGAAAGATTAAGGAGGAATTGGACATGTATACAGATTTAACGGATAAGGTTGTCATCATCACGGGTGCCGCCACTGGTATAGGAAAGGCAATTGCTAAGAGGTTTGCCACTGAAGGCTGTAAAGTGGTCATTAATTATTTCAAAGAAGAAGAAAACCCTGAAGGACTTGTAAAGGAAATCGAAGAAGCAGGTGGGATAGCCTCAATCATTCAAGGGGATGTGTCAAAAGAAGAGGATGTCCAGGGGTTTGTCCGATTTGCCCATGAGACGTATGGCCGTCTGGATATCTACGTAAATAATGCGGGGATCGAAAATGAGGTACCATCTGAAAATCTTCCCCTCGAGGATTGGCAAAAAGTCATCAACACGAATCTGACGGGTACCTTTCTTGGTTGCCGGGAAGCGGCAAAGTACATGCTCGATCATAAGATTAAAGGATCGATCATTAACGTATCGTCCGTTCATGAAATCATTCCATGGCCGCATTTTGCTCATTACGCAGCAAGTAAAGGCGGGGTGAAGCTCTTGATGGAGAGTCTTGCACTGGAATTTGCTCCGGACGGGATACGGGTAAATAATATAGCCCCGGGAGCCATCGATACGCCCATCAATGCCGAGAAATTTTCCGATCCGGAAAAGAAAAAGGGAGTGGAGAAACTCATTCCCCTCGGCTACATCGGAGAACCTGAACAGGTCGCTTCCTGCGCTGTTTTCCTAGCCTCCGATCAGGCAAGCTACGTCACGGGTACGACGCTCATCGCCGATGGGGGCATGACGAAATACCCGGGATTCCAAGCTGGAAAAGGTTGATGTATGAAAGAATAAGTCCAAAATCACAAAAATGATTTTGGACTTATTTTTTTTGTTCTGATCCTGCTGTGTGTCACCCCTTGTGCCAATCATCGTATGCTTGTCGCCTCTGCCCAAGCCGCCTCCGCTTTTCTTTGTCTAGCTCCAGGGGCTTGGGGCTCGAGGTCATATGCCAAGTAACCCAAAAAGGCAAAGAACACCTTTCCGGGTTACTTGTCTTATGCTTGTCGCCCCAGAACAAGCCCCTTCCGCTTTTCTTGTTATTTTCTCTATTACCATTTATTTAAGTTGAAAGGGAACGTATATTCGGTTAGAATCATAGATATACTATATAGGAACGTTTGTTCTATTTTTGGTAAGATGGAGGATGAGGATATGACTGTCGATTACAGTGTGCTGCCACACCACAAGATTTTGTGCATCGATATGAAGAGCTTTTATGCTAGCTGTTCGGCTGTCATGGAGGGGCTGGATCCCCTTGAATGTCACTTGGCTGTAGTGGGGGATAAAAGCCGGCAGGGGAGCATCGTACTGGCGGCCTCACCCAGGATGAAGAAGGACTTTGGAATCAAAACAGGTTCGAGGATGTTTGAAATTCCAAACGACCCTCGAATCCAGCTTGTAGAGCCGAAAATGGCGACATACGTCCGGATCTCCACGGAGCTGACCCGCCTGTTTCATCGTTATGTGCCGAAGGATGCCATCCACACGTACAGCGTGGATGAAAGCTTCATCAAGATTGATGGAGCGACGGGTCTCTGGGGGGACGCGACCACCGTCGCCGGGAAAATCAAAGACGATATGGAAAGGGAATTTCAACTTCCCTGCGCCATCGGAATCGGCCCTAATATGCTCTTGTCCAAGCTGTGCCTGGATCTTGACGCTAAGAAAAAGGGGATTGCCGAGTGGACCTATGAAGACGTCCCGGAAAAGCTGTGGCCGCTCTCTCCGCTGCACGAAATGTGGGGGATTGGAGGTCGTCTTGAGAAGACCCTTAACCGCATGGGTATCTTCTCCATCGGGCAATTGGCGAAGTATGACCTGGAGAAGCTTGAGGCGAAGTTCGGTGTGATGGGGAACCAGCTTTATTACCATGCATGGGGGGTGGACCTTTCCGAAATAGGGGCACCGATCATGGATGGGCAGGTCAGCTTCGGCAAGGGTCAGATTCTGCTCAGGGATTATAAGGAGAGAAAGGAAATCAAACGCGTCATCTTAGAAATGTGCGAAGAGGTCGCGAGGCGTGCCCGGACCCATCGCAAGGCCGGGCGGACCGTGAGCTTCGGAATCGGCTACAGCCACGAAGAATTCGGAGGGGGATTCCACCGGTCGCGAACGATAGAGGAACCGACCAATATCACCATGGATCTGTACCGGGTGTGCCTGGAACTATTCGAAGAGAACTACAATGGGAAAACCGTACGGAAAATCAATATCGCTCTTTCAAATATTGTAGAGGATGGAGCGCTGCAGGTTTCCCTGTTCGAACCTGACCGCTGGGAAAAACGCGAGCTCGGGTATGTAGTGGACCACATCCGGAATAAATATGGTTCAGGCGCCCTTCTCCGCGCCGTCTCCTACACTGAAGCGGGAACAGCGAGGCATCGTGCCCGTCTGCTCGGCGGACACAAATCATAACGAATGACAGGAGGTGAAGAGAATTGATCCGGGATCGAGGAAGAATCAAGTGGACATCCATGATGCTCCCCGAGCACGTGAAGCTCCTGAGGGATTGGGCAAAGGAAGATACACACGAAAAGAGGATCGAACTGGATGAGCAGGAGCTTGACAGGATGAATGAAGTCGTGGCAGAGGCAATGGAGTTTGGCAGAATGGTATCGATCACCCATTATGTGAAGCACCGTCATCAATTATCAATCGGAACCGTCCATCATGTCGACCCATTGGACGGGAAACTGCACGTCGTAGACAGGTTCGAAGACATACACTATATTCCACTGGCAAGCGTTGTGGACATTCGTTTTTTCGACTGACCTCCAAATGAAAAGAGAGACTTCGGGTGAAGTCTCTCTTTTCATTCCATTTACTCTTCGTCCAATACCTTTTCTGCACGCACACATGATTCAAATTTCCCTTTGTGAGAAGCGTCGCAAAACGGCATGTTGGTTGATAGACCGCAGCGGCAAAGCGTGAACACTTGTTTCGTTGGAAATACATTTCCGTCAGCATCAATCAGTTCCACATCACCGCTTACGCGAAAAGAACCGTTATCATTCACTTTAATTTGAGCTTTTGTCATGAAAACCCACCCTTTCTAGAAAATACAAAAGAATCCCCACTATCGATAGTAAGATGAAAAGAGTAAAAAAGCAATATTCTAAAAGGAACAAATGATATGTGGTAGGATAAAGGACAGAGGAGGAGAGTCGAATGAAAATCCAACTAACGAACGAAGCAACCCAAAAGATCAAGGGTAAAATAGAAAACAAACAAGGACACCTGAAACTAAAATATGATACAGAAGGCTGCGGCTGTGTGGTGAGCGGCATTCCTACCCTGTGGTTTGTCCATCATCCCGTGGAAGGTGAAGACATCAAGATCGACACGAACAGTTATCCAATCCTCGTAGAAAAATCAAAGCAGGTCTTCCTGGATGAAGAGCTGAAAATCGATTTTTCTTCCCAAAGCAATACATTCCAATTAAAAAGCCCCGGGCAGATCATTAATGGGAGAATGAACTTTTTGATGTACCCTGAGGAATAGAGGGCAAAAGCTCCGGTGCATGCCGGAGCTTTTGTATTCTTAAAACCAAAAATACGCACAAAATAAAACAATGAAACCGAAAACCGAAAAGAGGAGAGTCCCTGTGAAAAAAGGGGAGCGGACAGGCTTGAAAATCCTTATAGAAGAAGAAAGCCCGAATTTTTTCAAAAATAACAAGTCTGTATTCATATTGAAGTGAGCATGGTAGGGGATCACCCAGATGAAAAATAGGAAGACGGTGCAAGAAATGAACAGGGCATCCAAAAAAGCCAGGTGGAAAAAGAAATAGACAGTAAGAAGAAAAAGAATTTCAATGAAAAAGGTAAGGAAGAAGAGAAAGAGCTGCTGACGCAAGGCGGTTAATTTGACAATGAAATAGTCCTCAAATCTTCCCCACAAAGAAGCGAAGATGGCGATAAGCACAATTCCTCCAAAGATATTCCCGAAGGCCAATGCAATCTCTCTCATAGAATCCACCCCATGTATAACTAGTTATATAAATATTAACATATAATTCCATTTTATTGGGTAAGTAATGGAGATTATCCATTACTCACCCAACAGTTCTTCAAACATCCCCGCCAAAGAAACTCCGGTTTTCCATCCATCATGTCCATCCCCTACAGACCAGCACGCAGACAGAATGGAATGACAAAATCCATATTGAATCAGCCGCTCATAAGAGAGGGAAAGGAGGGAAGCGATAGTCTCTGTCCTATATCGGAGCAGCTTTAACGGGGCATCCCATTTCTCCCATTCATTCAACATAAACTGAATGCAGTCATATTCCCTTTCGCCGATCAATCCTTTGGGATCGATGGCTGTCCAACCGGAAGAAGCGGAGTAGAGTATGTTTCCGTGATGAAGATCACCGTGAAGAAGATAGCGATCAGTGGACGTATTCAGTAACTCCGGATAAAGCGCTTCAGCTTTCACGACGAGCTCCGGAGGAATGGGACCGGTTCCTCCGTTAAATCGTTCCCGTAACCTCCCGATGCCCTTTGACCAGGATTGAACCGTGGGATAGGGGTGGGTGCTGACAGGTTTATGCCAAAGTCCCTTGGCAGTATGGGCGAAGATAGAGAGGACCTCTTCTTCATCATCAATAGAGTGAAGGGAAGGTCCCGGCATGAGTCGATCTAAAAGGATCCAGCCTTCTTCCTTACTGTAGTCGAGCATCTTCACCATCCCTTTTCCTTGAAAATCCTGTAGGGCATGAAACTCATTGGAGAAATCATTGTTCGGATACCCGATCTTTAAAACGGCATTCTGTTCACCCCCGGTCTGAACCGGCACTACAAAATTATAGCTTAGTGAAAAAGGTTCACTGTAGGTTAAATCGAATCGCTTTTTTAATGAGTCCAGTAGACCTGCCAAGTGGGATAACCACTCTCGACCGGAATCGCCATACATAGTTTGCATTTTTAATTTGAAATCGGTTGGAATCATGAGACCTCTCCCTTGTCGGTTGGTACAAACTGCTCCAGAAAACGTTGGATCACTTCCTCATATTGTTCAGGGTTGTCATTATATGACTGGGCATGGGTCCCGCTGAAGTCGAGGAACAACTCCTTTGGTCCCTGCTTTTTTTCGAAAAGATCCTTTGTCATTTGAGGCAGGATGAAATCATCATTTTGGCTATGGATAAATAACACAGGTTTCCGGATGTTTTGAATAACCGAAATGGGAGATAAATCCTTTAGTGTGTATCCCTGTCGCAGCTTCAGCGTACCGTCCACGAGGGGAAGGAGGAACTTTGCCGGCATCTTCACTTCCTCACTCATACGGTAGGCAAGCTGTTCACCGAAGTCGGAGAAGGGGCAATCGGCAATATAAAAATCAGCTCGGTCCTCCACACTTCCGGCATAAAGAAGCAGAGTCGCAGCTCCCATCGATTCACCGTGGATCCCGAAGAATACATCATCCCCTTCCCGGCGGATCAGTTCATCCACAACAGACTTCAGATCGAATTTTTCAAAATAACCGTAGCTTGTCGTCTTACCTCCGGATTCCCCGTGACGCCTGTGGTCGTAAATCACGGCATTGAACCCCTGTTTGATGAAAAGGTTCATATATTTAATGGAATTCAACTTATTCTCCGTCACCCCATGGGAAAAAATCATGAATTTTTTATGAGGGTGAGGGTTCACGAAAACCGCCTTTATGTCGTATCCGTACCGGGAAGGGATCACTACCTCTTCTTTAGGGAGGGAATCATATTCCTCTTCGATCAGCCGGGTTGATTCCGTTTCACGTGCCCGGATGAAGTCATCCCCTTTTTTCGGTAAATACATAAATCGATTGGTTATATAAACCCCAAGCAGACCGATGGAAGAAAGGGTCCCGCCCAGAATCGCAAGTTTTTTTCGCATGTCGTCACCTCAAGGAATATCGTTTACTCATATTGTAGCAAAAGGAGGAAAAAAGAGGAATTTTATTCGCATAATAAAAAGTACCTCAGAAAGAGTAACGAGTTCTGTTTTGAAGTGCAAAATTTGAATTAGCAATGTTTTTCGCGCGGTAATTTTCAGTTGGATTAGTAGACACTTCAACAGTGAAGTTAGTGAAAAGCTCGGAGCCATTAAGATTCGAACCTTATTTATCATCATTCTTTATTAAAGGTTAGCAACCCTTATGTTGAACAAGGAGAGCAGGTTACCTGGCGTTTGAAAATTAGCGGGAGAATTCCGTTTAAATCGGAAAATGCCGCTATTTCACGAATAATAGCCGGAGTTTTTCCGCTTATAGTAAAATATTCGTTAGATATTGTTCCATATTAAGCAGTTAAGCGGAACTTCTCCGCTTATTTCAGCGTTTTAACATTCCTCCAGCTGCCTTAGCCGGAATTTCTCCGCTTATAAATCTACCGCCAAAATGGGATCATCTAAGCAGTATGCTTCATTGCTGGTTTACTTTAACAAACAACATTTCCCCCAACTAAAAACATACTGATTAAAAGAACTGCTCCGTTAGTTAATACATTGATATATCAACAAAAAGAAGCAGTCCAATTCAGTTGCGAATTGGACTGCTCATTTACGGGCGAATCAAGTTTGTACTCGAAAACCGAACCCGTTACAGAAAGAGACACTTTTTTTCACGGTGAATGAGATCTGACAGTTATGACTTGGCATTTTGCCCTTTAGCAGGGTGAATGGCTTTATCCAGCTCTTCTTTCGCCATGGTGTTAGAAACCGTATCTGCATTCGGTTTGCCTTTTTGACTGAATCCTTTGTCGCGTTTTTGGCTCATGTGACTCATCTCCTTAAAGGTTATCCCCTTTAGAATGCTCGGAGGAGAGAGGACATATGCACTACTGATTCAATTCATAAAGTCGGTAATATCCGCTTTCCACAGGACGGCTGATATGAGGTTTCACGACGTCGATGGCAAGGGCGAGCTTCTCAAGGTCAACCCCTGTGGAAACCCCCATTTCCTCAAGCATATATACGACATCCTCCGTCGCGACATTCCCTGTTGCACCTGGGGCGAAAGGGCAGCCTCCGAGTCCGCCTGCACTTGTGTCAAAGCGGTCGACTCCCGCTTCGAGCGACGCAAGTATATTAGCGAGCGCCATCTTACGGGTGTCATGAAAATGAGCCGTAAGAAGTGTGTGGGGTAATTCTTGTTTCAGTAATGAAAAGAGATGATAGGCTTCAGACGGATTGGCCCGTCCCACCGTATCGGCGACACTCAATTCATCCACACCTAATGAAACGAATTCCTTACAAAGGGAAAGAGTAGCCTCAGGCAAGATCTTCCCTTCATATGGGCAGTAGAAAGCGGTCGAAATGCAGGCTCTCACGAAATAGCCCTTTTCTTTCAGCTCCGCAATGAGAGGAGCCAGTCCTTTCATTGCTTCCTCAGTCTTTTTATTAATGTTTTTTTGATTGAAGGAATCGCTGACACCGACAAAGACGGCTACAGAACGGCATCCTGTTTCATATACCCGCTCAATCCCCCTTTTATTTGGTGCAAGAACGATATCGCGTGAATCCATGGTCATGCAGGCATCGACAATCTCACCTGCATCCTGCATTTGTGGAACCCATTTAGGGGAAACAAACGAAGTCAGCTCCATTTCGTTCACACCTGATTGTTTCAACCGAAGAATAAATTCTTTTTTAACGTCCGTCGGGACAAAGTTCTTTTCATTTTGCAAGCCGTCTCTCGGACCTACTTCAATGATTGTGGCTTTTTTAGGTAAGTTCATCATTTCACTCCTCCCCCTCCATTTTAAGAAAATTTCGACATATAAATCAATATAAATATTTTTTGGCGAATTTAGAGGAATTTAACCGCTTACATAGAATGAGTTAAAGTGGAACTGTTTTATAGGTAATGAATACGCAAGCACATCAGTCAGAAGAGAAAGGGAGGAAGAACGATGTCGAATGAAGTTGTCATTGTGAGTGCAGTACGCACGGCCATCGGAAGCTTTAACGGATCTTTAAAAGGTATTTCAGCTCCGGAACTTGGAGCGATTGTCATTAAAGATGCCCTGGAGAAGGCTGGTTTAAGCGGGAATGATGTGGATGAAGTGATCATGGGGAATGTGTTGCAGGCAGGATTAGGACAGAATCCCGCCCGTCAAGCATCCATCAAAGCGGGACTGCCTGAGCAGGTACCGGCCATGACGATTAATAAAGTGTGTGGATCAGGATTAAAAACGGTTCACCTCGCAACGCAGGCAATCCTTTCCGGGGATGCAGATATCATCGTTGCAGGTGGAATGGAAAATATGAGTCAGGCTCCATATTTGCTACAGGGAGCAAGAGAAGGATACAAGATGGGGGACCAGAAAGTCGTCGACAGCATGATATCAGACGGTTTATGGTGTGCCTTTAATGATTACCATATGGGCGTGACGGCAGAAAATCTATGTGACCGTTACTCTCTCACACGGGAAGAACAGGACGAATTCGCTGCATGGAGTCAGCAAAAAGCTGCTGCAGCCATTGAATCCGGCCGGTTTGATGATGAAATCGTCCCGGTTTCCATCCCGCAGCGAAAAGGAGATCCGGTTGTGTTCAAACAGGATGAGTTCCCACGCAAAGGATCAACGGCTGAGAAGTTATCGGGTCTTCGGGCGGCCTTCAAAAAAGATGGCTCAGTGACAGCCGGTAATGCATCGGGCATCAATGATGGGGCCGCTGCTGTTGTCGTCATGTCCAGGAAGAAAGCAGACGAACTTGGCATCACGCCACTCGTAACGATCAAAGGAAATGCCAATGCGGGTGTAGATCCGAGCGTCATGGGAATCGGACCTGTTGCCGCAGTGAAAAAAGTATTGGAAAAATCAAAGATGACCATTGAGGATATGGAATTGATTGAAGCCAATGAAGCATTTGCCGCTCAATCATTGGCGGTGGATAAAGAGCTTCAATTCAAAAAGGATGCCCTTAATGTAAACGGGGGAGCCATTGCACTTGGTCACCCGATTGGAGCCAGCGGTACACGAATCCTTGTGACACTGATTCATGAAATGAAGAAGAGAGGAGTCCAAAACGGACTCGCTACCCTTTGTATCGGTGGAGGACAGGGAGTGGCAACAGTCGTTGAACTTCATAAATAAAGACTGGAGGAGGGAATACAATGAAAGAAGTATACACTTCATATGACGAAGCGGTGGCAGATATTCACGATGGAGCAACATTGATGGTTGGAGGATTCGGTCTGTGCGGGATCCCTGAAAAACTCATTCTTGCCCTTGTGGAAAAAGGAGTGAAAAACCTGACCGTCATTTCAAATAACTGCGGGGTAGACGATTGGGGCCTGGGTTTATTATTGAAAAATAAGCAGATTGATAAGATGATAGGCTCTTATGTTGGAGAAAACAAAGAATTTGAAAGACAGGTATTGTCAGGTGAGCTTGAAGTGGAATTGGTTCCCCAAGGGACGCTTGCCGAGAAGATCCGCGCAGGTGGTGCAGGGATCCCTGCATTCTACACGCCTGCAGGAGTCGGGACACCGGTAGCGGAAGGAAAAGAAACCCGTACATTTAATGGGAAAGAATACTTGTTGGAAGAAGCCTATACAGCCGATTTCTCCCTTGTTCGGGCGTGGAAGGCCGATAAGATGGGGAATCTGATTTACAACAAGACGGCGCAGAACTTTAATCCGATGATTGCAGCGGCGGGGAAAGTGACGATCGCTGAGGTGGAAGAACTGGTTGAGATCGGGGACATCAACCCGAATGAAGTGCACACACCGAGCATCTACGTGCAGCGTCTGATACAGGCCGAGCAGGAAAAACGGATTGAAAGAAGAACAGTGAGACAAGCATAGAAGGGAGAGTGGAACGGGATGGATCGTGCCAAAATGCGTGAAAGAATCGCAAGAAGAGCGGAAAAGGAAATAGAAGATGGTTTCTATGTCAACTTAGGAATCGGGATGCCTACGCTGGTAGCCAACTACATTACAGAAAACAAACAGGTTGTCCTTCAATCTGAAAATGGATTACTAGGAATCGGACCATATCCGGGTGAAAATGAAGTCGACGCCGACCTCATCAACGCCGGTAAAGAGACTGTTACGGCGATTCCGGGCTCCTCTTACTTTGATAGCTCGGAGTCATTCGGAATGATCCGTGGAGGGCATATCAATATCGCCATCCTTGGTGGAATGGAAGTAGCCGAAAACGGGGACCTTGCCAACTGGATGATCCCGGGTAAAATGATCAAAGGGATGGGCGGAGCGATGGACCTCGTTCACGGAGCCAGGCGCATCATCGTCATCATGGAACATGTCAATAAGGCTGGTGAAAGCAAGATCCTGAAAGAATGCACCCTGCCTCTGACAGGAAAAGGCGTCGTTGACCGCATCATCACGGATCGCGCCGTAATGGATGTAACGGAGGAAGGCCTACTGCTTCGGGAAGTGGCGAACGGCTTCTCTGTGGAGGATATCCAATCATCCACGGATGCGAAGTTGATCGTAGGGGATGACGTGGTACTGGAAGCGTTTTGATGGAGAGAGCCGGTTAGAAGGGGGAGGGTACCCCTTCTGACCGGCTTTTTTTTGAGCCTGCCTTTTGACTAAAGAGGAAAAAAGATTTATAACTATGACAGATAGGGGGAATCAGAACATGTCCAAGAAAAAGAAACAGGAAGCCGAATTGACGTTAAAGAATTCCATCAACGGGGACATCTTCGAACAGCTGAAACAGAAGAAGGCTGAGCTTGAAAAAGTAGAGTCTGTGAAGAAGGAAGAAGAGCGCCTCCGGAAAATCGAAGAGAAAAAACAGCGTGAGAAGAATAAAAGTTTCGAAGAGCTGTTGAATGAAAGCAATATGAATTGGAAGAACTACAAGGATTGATGCGGGAGGTAAGAGTGGTGCCTCATCAAGCAGACTGGCAGGAGAAATTTGAAAGTGAAAAACGCAATCTGAATAAGGTCCTTCCTGAAGCAACCATTCATCATATCGGTTCAACCTCCGTACCGGGATTGGCTGCTAAACCGATCATAGACATAATGATAGAGGTACCAGGTTTAGAGAGCGTTGATGAACGTAGACAACAATTCAATCAATTGGGGTATGTCGGAAAAGGTGAGAATGGTATCCCGAACCGCCGCTACTTCTATAAAGGAGAAGGGAATGAAAGAGCGGTACATCTTCATATTTTCCCTTATGGAATCGATCATGTAGTCAGGCACTTGGCGTTTCGTGATTATTTGAGGGAATTTGACGGGGAAGCCAAACGGTATGGTGACCTGAAATCAATGCTTGCAAAGAAGTTCCCCCACGATATGGAGGGCTACATTCAAGGGAAGGATCAATTTGTGAAGAACCTTGAGAAGAAGGCGTTAAGCTGGAATGAAAAAAATAAGCGGGCAGGGAACCACTAAACCCTGACCCGCTTATTTTTGTGTTCACTCAGTCCCTATGTTGCTCGTATCGTGATAATTTGGTTAACTGTTTTAACACATCGAGCTCTTCGGTAGATAAAGGTCCCGCATTCACTGCGTCGATATTCTCCTGAAGCTGTTGAACGGAGCTTGCGCCCGGGATGACAGCACCCACCGACTCATGAGCGAGAATATATTGAAGGGCAAGTTCGTTCATTGAACGGTTTTCCCCCAGTTTCCCATGAATGGACTTCAGTGTTTCTTCAAGCTCTTGATAAGAGTAGTCCAGATAGCCATCTTCCTTCATTTTCGCAGAAGCTTTAGACAGCATCTTTTCGGAAAGAAGCCCTTTTGCCAAAGGTCCACGGGCCACGATGCTCACCTTATTTTCATCCAACAGGTCCATCCATTCTTCCGGACGGCGATCCAGCAAGCTGTACTGCATCATGACGCTATCAATGGAAGAAGAACTTAGAAATCGCTTGATGACATTCGGCCGGATGGAAGAGATTCCGTAATGGCGAATCAAGCCTTCCTTCTTCAACTCTTCAAATGCTTCGATCGTTTCTTCAAAATTGTCTTCGATCGTCCCTCCGTGAAGCTGGTAAAGGTCGATATAGTCCACTTTCAAGCGTGATAGGCTGTCCTTCACCGCAGACTTGAGATAGGATTTGGAAGGATCCCAGCGCCAGCCGTCCTCCACGTCATCCCAGCGGTTACCCACTTTTGTGGCCAGGATGATGTCGTCCCGGACATCACGAATGGCGTTGCCGACGATTTCTTCATTTTGCCCAAAGTCATATAAATCAGCAGTATCAAGATAATTGATTCCATTTTCTAAAGCGTGCTGCACAATTTCCTTCGCGGCGCTCTCTTCTGTTCCTAGGGACATACAGCCGAGCCCCATTTTTGATACATGTAAATCGGAATGACCTATTTGTCTTTTTTCCATGGTATCCGTCCTTTCAACATTAGCACTCTCTATTATATTAACGAAAGTGGGGACGAATAAACAAAGAAAACGGCTGCCTTCAACGATTGGCGTCGATCCATTCCTTGACAGTAACGTAGGTCTGATGATATTCCTTCAGCTTCGCCTTGATTTCCCATGCTTTCCCTACCAGGATGATCCGGTCCTTTTCAGCAATCACCTTCAAGGGTTTTCACCTCGATCCTCCAATGGGATATGGTAAAATGTATGAGGACAAGGTCGATGACAGAACAAGGAGAGTTGAATGATGAAAAAATTCGAAGAAAAGACCATTAAAACAGAAACGATCTATCAAGGGAAAATCATTGATCTTCAAGTGGATGAAGTCGAGCTTCCAAACGGCAAGACATCCAAGCGGGAACTGATTAAGCACCCCGGAGCAGTAGCGGTCATCGCATTGACACTGGAAGGGAAAATAGTGATGGTGGAGCAGTACCGCAAAGCGTTGGAGAAATCCATCATCGAAATACCCGCTGGAAAGCTTGAGCCGGGTGAAGAGCCGGATAAAACGGCTCTGCGTGAATTGGAAGAAGAAACAGGGTACGGATGTGAAAATCTGGAGCATCTCATCTCATTTTATACTTCACCTGGATTTGCGGATGAGCTCGTTCACTTGTATATCGCTCACGATATCCATCCAATCCTGGAGTCGAAAGAAACGGATGAAGATGAATTTGTCGAGTTGATTGAAGTGACAGTAGAAGAGGCACTGCAGCTCATTAAAGAACAGCGGATTTATGATGCGAAAACGGCTTATGCGGTTCAATATCTGCAGCTAGAGAAGTTGGGGAAATAACAGATGATGTGAAGAAAGCTGGACTCCCGTTGAGAGGGGGGCCAGCTTTTTTGGATGGAAATGTTTAATCGAGGTCCCCTGGAATCAGGGAATACACACATGTATCACGTGCATCCGTCCCATTTTCATCAAGATGATCATTCCTTATGACCCCCTCAAGCTTGAACCCAAGCCTCTCAGGCACCCTCCGAGAGGCAGTGTTTCTCACATCACAGCGGATTTCCACACGCTTACAGGAAAGGTCGTGCAGGGCGAAATGGGTCAACGCCTTCACGGCTTCCACGATATACCCCTTTTTGGTATGCCGTGAGTTGAGCCAATACCCGATTTCCACTTTAGGTACATCCCAATCGATTCGGTGAAGTCCTGTGGACCCGATGAATTCATTCGTTTCTTTCAGATAGATATGCAGTCGGATATCGGTCTTCTTAATGAAATCTGCATAGGATTCCCGCACGCCGGCCTCCACCTCTTCAATGGTCTGTTCTTTCCGGGCGAAGGGGAGCCATGGTTTTAACTCATTTCGCGAATCCGCAATGGCACGAAACACGGCTGAACCGTCACCAGGCATGCACGGCCGGATATAAAGGCGTGGCGTTTCGATCCGATCGGGAAATTCGATTAAGCTTGGCTTGGTCATGTTATATTCCTCCCATTGGGGTTTATATGATTATACGTTTATCCTAATGGAAGTTCAATAGAGTAGAATAAACCTCTCCCGCCTTACATATAGATTAGTAATCGATATCTAGGAGGAGCACTGTGATGCGCAAAAAAATATCAAATTCAAATCCACTCGTCCAACATGTACAAGCACATTCCTCGATCTATTTATTTATCATTACATTGTTTTTAATGGGGATCATTTTTGGTGCGATTGTCGTGAATTCTTTATCATTTGCCCAAAAGGAAGACCTTTATTTCTATTTAAGTAAGTTCTTTAGTGAGATGGAGGATGGAAGTATGACGTCAGCGGAAGAGCTTTTCCGTCAGAGTTTCCTCCATAATGTAAAGTATCTTGGATTGATGTGGCTCCTTGGGATTTCGATTATCGGGCTGCCCCTCATCTTCGTCCTATTATTTATGAAGGGAGTCGTCGTTGGCTTTTCTGTCGGCTTTCTTGTGAATCAAATGGGCTGGAGCGGATTTTTATTGTCTTTTGTGAGCGTCCTGCCACAAAATATCATCATCATTCCGGCATTTATTTTCATAGGTGCGATCAGCGCGAACTTCTCCCTGACGTTGATCCGGAAGATCTTTATGAGGCAGACGTCGTCCATGCAGTTCCAGATGATCCCGTTTCTGTCCAGATACGTCATCTTCATGGTGGTGGCCATCGGAATCGTCACCGTCGCCGCAAGTATTGAAGCCTATCTTTCACCTGCTTTAATGGAAGCGGTCATAGGGAAAATCAAATAAAATGATTCTTATATAAGAATCATTTTATTTGTTTGATTATAATTATTTTATTTTGCTTATTCCTCCCTTTTTGATATAATAGTAAAGACATTGACGAGGGAGGAGAGGACTATGGAAAGCCGCATTGAACGAATAAAAAAACAGCTTCATTCTGCCAGCTACAAGCTTACGCCACAGCGCGAAGCTACGGTACGCGTGTTATTGGAACATGAAGAAGATCACCTCAGCGCCGAAGATGTATACCTCCTCGTTAAGGAAAAATCTCCGGAAATTGGACTGGCGACCGTATATCGTACATTGGAATTGCTGTCTGAACTGAAAATTGTAGATAAAATCAATTTTGGCGATGGTGTATCGCGATATGACCTCAGGCAAGAAGGGGCAGCCCACTTCCATCACCATTTAGTATGCATTGAATGTGGAGCTGTCGATGAAATTCAAGATGATCTTTTAGAAGACGTGGAAACGATTGTCGAACGAGACTGGAAGTTTAAAATAAAAGACCACCGCCTCACCTTTCATGGCATTTGTTCCAGATGTCAGGATAAAGAAGAGGATCCAGAAGAATAAAATGATGCCGGAAAGCCTTAAAGACCCCTGTGTTGTTTCTAGAATTGGAAACATCCCATACATACTCTTTAAGGCTTTTTTCATACTCTCCCGGAATTTTTCACGGTTTCTGACTCCATAAGGTATAAATCAGTTCAAAATCGTCATAGCTTGTATTAATAAGCAAGCGAATATGGAGGACGACAGGATGATAAAAGGGATTCAATTGGTGTGGCAGACCATTAAGGTGTTTATTTTATTTACGGGTTCAACGATTTTGTTTTACTATGGTATCATGTGGATAAGCGAAGAATACGAAGGTTATCACAAATATGATGAGCCAGAGGGTGCAGCGGTAAAGGTTTATTCTTCCGTGACAGAGGAAGAAAGCCATTGGTATGACCGATTATTATTTTTTTATATGAACGGGGAGTAATGCAGTGTGGAAGACCATATTCAAGATTTCATGCACTTTTTAATAGTAGAAAAAGGGCTTGCAAAGAATACGATCGAGTCGTATCAACGCGATTTGAAGAATTATGCCTTATATTTATCAAAGGTTGAAGAAGTGGCGGAATTGAACGCCGTTTCAAGGGTGAATATCCTTCAATTTCTCGGGCATTTGAAAAATCAGGGGAAATCTTCAAAGACCGTTGCCCGCCATGTGGCATCAATCCGGTCCTTTCATCAATTCCTATTGAGGGAAAAGGCGACGGAACAGGATCCGACTGTGCATATCGAGACACCAAAGACCGAAAGGACACTCCCGAGGATCTTGAGCATCGCTGAAGTGGAGGCCCTACTCGAAGCCCCTGAAGAATCGACACCCTTAGGGATGAGGGACAAGGCGATGCTTGAGCTTCTTTATGCGACGGGGATACGGGTAAGCGAGCTCATCCAGCTTCAATTGGAAGACGTCCATTTGACCATGGGATTTGTCCGGTGCATCGGAAAAGGGAACAAAGAGCGGATCATCCCGATCGGGCAGACGGCCATGGATGTCCTCGAGAAATACTTAGGTGATGCACGTCTGAAATTACGGAGCAAGAAGCACCGTGATGATCATTTATTTCTGAATCACCATGGGAAAGGGCTGACAAGACAAGGCTTCTGGAAGAATTTAAAGGCCCTTGCGAAGAAAGCCAATATCGAGAAGGATTTGACACCTCATACGCTTCGCCATTCATTTGCCACTCATTTGTTGGAGAATGGGGCAGATCTCAGGGCGGTTCAGGAAATGCTGGGTCATGCAGACATTTCCACGACCCAAATCTATACACATGTGACGAAAACACGCTTAAAAGATGTCTATTCACAATTCCATCCCAGAGCTTAAAAGAATGAAGAGAGATCCCACTAAAGAAATTACGATTCTTTAAGGGATCTCTCTTGTTTTTTTGGGGAGGGAAAAGTAGAATATAGATGTCAGACTTCTGACGTTAAATCCTGTCGATTGCTTCAAAGCAGATAAGGGTATGATACGTTTGAAGGTCGAAAATGTAACCGCTTTTTTAAAAAGGATTAATATATAGGAGGTTTACTATAATGAGCAACTATACATACAAACGGGTTCACTTGATCGTAATGGATTCGGTCGGTATCGGCGAAGCGCCTGATGCAGAACTGTTCAACGACAAGGGATCAGATACGCTTGGTCATATTGCTGAACACATGAATGGACTGAATATGCCGAATATCGCTAAGCTCGGCCTTTCCAATATTAAAGAAGTGAAGGGTATTGAGAAGGCAGGGAAACCACTTGCATACTACACAAAAATGCAGGAAGCGTCAGTCGGGAAAGACACGATGACCGGTCACTGGGAAATTATGGGGCTGAATATCGATAAGCCGTTCAAGACGTATCCGGATGGATTTCCAGAAAAATTGATCCAGAGACTGGAAGCGGAAACAGGCAGGACGATCATTGGAAATAAGCCTGCCAGTGGTACTGAAATCATTGAAGAATTAGGAAAAGAGCATATGGAAACAGGGGCACTCATTGTGTATACATCTGCAGACCCCGTTCTTCAAATTGCAGCTCATGAAGACATCATCCCGATTGAAGAGCAGTACAAAATCTGTGAGATTGCCCGTGAAATCACGAAAGAAGAGGAATACCTCGTTGGACGTGTAATCGCCCGTCCGTTCGTGGGTGAGCCGGGAGCGTTTAAACGCACATCTAATCGCCACGACTATGCGCTGAAGCCGTTTGAGCGTACGGTCATGAATGAAATGAAAGATTCAGGGCTGGACGTGATCGCCATCGGAAAGATTTCAGATATCTACAATGGTGAAGGTGTGACGGATTCGATCCGCACGAAGCATAATATGGACGGAATGGACAGTTTCATCAAAACCTTCGATCAGTCATTCACGGGTCTCAGTTTCCTGAACCTTGTGGACTTTGATGCGTTGTATGGACATCGTCGGGATCCCAAAGGCTACGGGGAAGCGTTGGAAGAATTCGATGCGCGACTGCCGGAAGTGTTCGATAAAATGAAGGAAGATGATCTTCTCATCATCACGGCCGATCATGGAAATGATCCTACTGCCCCAGGGACAGACCATACCCGTGAGTATGTTCCACTTCTTGTTTATTCAAAGCGATTTAAAGAAGGAAAGGAACTGCCGATCTCTGAAACATTCGCAGATATCGGGGCAACGGTTGCTGATAACTTTAATGTGAAGATGCCGAAGTTCGGCCAAAGCTTCCTGACACAATTGAAATAAAAAATAGAAAGAAAATATACGAGCGGGAGAGGGATGAAGCGAAAAGCTCATTTCCTCCTCTTTACGTTGAAAAGGAGTAATAAGATGAATTACGAAAACATCCAAAATGCAGCAAATCATTTGAAAAATCAATATACAGGGCAGCCTAAGGTAGGATTGATCCTTGGATCAGGACTTGGTGTACTGGCAGATGAAATACAAAACTCAGTGAAGATCCCATATAAAGAAATTCCGGATTTCCCAGTTTCAACAGTAGCCGGTCATGCAGGACAGCTGGTATTCGGCCAACTAGCCGGACAGGAAGTCGTCGCTATGCAAGGGCGTTTCCATTACTATGAAGGGTATGGTTTCGATAAAGTGACATTCCCTGTTCGTGTCATGAAAGAACTGGGCGTCGAAGTATTGATTGTGACCAATGCAGCCGGTGGCGTGAACGAAAGCTTCCAGGCGGGGGATCTGATGCTGATTTCCGATCATATCAACAATATGGGCGGCAATCCTCTTATTGGAGCGAATGACTCCCGATTAGGGCCAAGATTCCCTGATATGTCAGAAGCGTATTGTAAAGAACTTCGTCAAAAAGCGAAAGAAATCGCTGGGAAACTATCGATTGAAGTGCAGGAAGGGGTCTATGTGGGCAATACCGGCCCTACGTATGAAACGCCTGCTGAAGTTCGCCTTGCCCGTACGTTGGGTGGGGACGCAGTCGGAATGTCAACGGTACCTGAAGTCATCGTGGCCCGTCATGCAGGAATCAAGGTACTGGGGATTTCATGTATTTCAAACATGGCTGCAGGGATTCTGGATCAGCCTCTTTCCCATGATGAAGTCATGGAAACGACGGAAATGGTCCGTGCCAATTTCCTTTCATATGTAAAAGAGATCGTGAAATCATTATAAACGCTGATTAATACTAGAAGAGTGGGTGAAGGCAATGAGAATGGTTGACTTAATAGAGAAAAAACGAGAAGGAAAAGAATTATCTACGGAAGAAATCAAATTCATCGTAGAGGGGTATACAGACGGAAGCATCCCGGATTATCAGGTAAGCGCCCTGACGATGGCGATTTTCTTTAAAGATATGAGTGATAGAGAAAGAGCGGATCTAACGATGGCCATGGTGGAATCAGGCGATCAGATCGATTTGTCCGCCATTGAAGGAATCAAAGTGGATAAGCACTCCACCGGAGGAGTCGGTGATACAACGACACTTGTTCTAGGGCCGCTTGTGGCATCAGTAGGTGTCCCTGTAGCGAAGATGAGTGGAAGGGGTCTTGGTCATACCGGGGGAACCATCGATAAGCTTGAATCCGTAGAAGGCTTCCATGTGGAAATCGAAAACGACGAGTTCATCCGTCTGGTGAATAAGAATAAACTTGCTGTCATCGGTCAAAGCGGTAACTTGACACCTGCAGATAAAAAGTTGTATTCACTGCGTGATGTGACGGCAACGGTCAACAGCATCCCTCTGATTGCAAGCTCGATTATGAGTAAAAAGATCGCAGCGGGAGCCGATGCCATCGTACTTGATGTGAAAACCGGAGCCGGTGCCTTCATGAAGACGCTGGACGATTCTAAGGACCTTGCGAAAGCCATGGTGAACATCGGGAATAACGTCGGACGAAAAACGATGGCGGTCATTTCAGACATGAGTCAGCCCCTTGGTTATGCCATTGGGAACGCCCTTGAAGTGAAGGAAGCGATCGATACGTTGAAAGGTGAAGGTCCTGAAGATTTAACGGAACTTTGCCTGACTCTTGGAAGCCACATGGTATTCTTAGCAGAGAAAGCATCAACGTTAGAAGAAGCAAGAGCGTTATTACAAGGAGCGATTGAGGACGGATCGGCTCTTGAGAATTTCAAGGTATTCCTTGAATCACAAGGTGGAGATCCCTCCGTTGTGGATGAACCATCCAAGCTGCCTCAAGCTAAGTATAAGATCGAGCTTGAAGCGAAACAGGACGGGTATGTGTCTGAAATCGTGGCCGACGCAGTCGGAACGGCTGCCATGTGGCTTGGAGCAGGCCGTGCAACGAAAGATTCTGTGATCGACTTAGCTGTCGGTCTAGAGCTTCGCAAGAAAATTGGTGATGAGGTGAAAGCGGGAGATTCCCTTGCCACCATTTACAGCAATGAAGAAAATATCGACAATGTGAAAGAGAAGCTTTATGAGAGCATTAAAGTGACTTCTGAGCATGTTGATGCACCAACGTTGATTCATACTGAAATCACGGGTTGATCTTTAGTTTTTAACGAAGCCTTTGCCGAAGGGATTATCACTCTTCGGCAGGGGCTTTTTTTGTTGAGTTTTAAATAACCGCTTCCCATTTCTTCAACAAACCACCCTTCTACACTCTCCTCCCCCTCTGCCATCACAAGCTTTCAATCCCCCCTACTTTTTTACCAATGTTTGTATAAAAATGATGAGGATGGAAAAAATGGATTTATGAGTATTGAATATTAACGAGATTTTGATTGGAGGACAGTTGGATGAAACGTTTTGCGTATATAGTGGTGACATTTGTTTTGACAGCTTTTCTATTTCCCTCTATGGGATTTGCCCAGGAGAAGAAATCGGAGCTCGCCGACGTGGCGAAATCAGCCATATTGATCGAGCGTGATACTGGATCGGTGCTTTATGAGAAGAACAGCCATGAAAAGCTGGCACCTGCGTCCATGACCAAGATCATGACCATGACTCTGATCATGGAAGCCCTCGAAAAAGGTCAAATCAAGTGGGATGATAAAGTGCGTGCAAGTGAATATGCTGCCTCGATGGGCGGATCACAGATTTTCCTGGAGCCGGGTGAAAGCATGTCGGTAGAAGAAATGCTGAAGGGGATTGCCATTGGCTCGGCCAATGACGCCTCAGTCGCGATGGCAGAGCATATTGCAGGAAGTGAAGAAGCATTTGTTGAAAAAATGAACAAAAAGGTGAAAGAGCTCGGGTTAAAGGAAACTCACTTCAAAAACCCGACAGGATTACCGTCCAAAGATCATTACAGTTCGGCCCATGATATGTCGATGATGGCGAAGGAACTTCTAAAATATGATGGAATAACAAAATTCACAGGCAGCTATGAATCTTACCTGCGTGAAGGGTCGGATAAAAAATTCTGGCTTGTGAATACGAATAAATTGGTCCGTTTTTATGACGGTGTGGATGGTTTGAAAACAGGCTTCACGAATGAGGCGAAATATTGCCTGACGGCGACGGCAAAGAAAGACAACATGAGAGTGATTGCGGTCGTGTTCGGTGCCCCTACACCAAAGGAACGGAACAATGAGGTCAGTAAAATGCTCGATTATGCCTTCAATCAGTATTCGACCAAACCTCTCTTCAAAAAAGGGGATTCTCTGGCTAAGGTGAAAGTTTCAAAAGGGAAGGAGAATAAGGTGGATGCCGTAACGGAAGAGCCGATTTCACTCCTTACCCAAAAAGGTGAAAAATTAGATGGAATCCAGCAGAAGATCACCTTATCGAAAGACTTGAAAGCTCCGATTAAAAAAGGAGACAAAGTCGGGACGCTCGTGGTGATGAATAAAGGGAAAAAAGTAGTGGAAAGCACCCTCGTTGCCAAGAAAAATGTAAACGATGCAAGCTGGTGGGAATTATATAAAAAATCCTTTGGGCTTTTTACGAAGGTAGGAAAGTAATGAGCTTCAGAAAATAACCTCTAATTATGACGAATTCCTTCTAGTTTTGTCATGGAGAAGGAATTTACTAAAAGAATAGCGAAATGACTCACTATACGACAGAGAAGGAGGCTTTCTGATAGTGAGTCTTGCTATTAACTTAGAAGTCAAAAAAGATGTACTGTGTGTCCGTTTAAGTGGTGAGTTGGATCATCACACTGCCGATGAACTCAGGGAAAAAGCTTCAAGCCTGATTGAAAGTGAGAATGTAAAGCATATCATTTTGAATTTAGAGGAATTAAGCTTTATGGATAGTTCCGGGTTGGGTGTCATTTTGGGTCGATACAAGCAGATCAAGCAAAAGCATGGAGAAATGGTGGTATGTGCGATTTCCCCTTCTGTAAACCGATTATTTGAAATGTCAGGGTTGTTTAAGATCATTCGTCTTGAGCCATCTGAAGAAAATGCATTACAAAGATTGGGGGTCGCATAATATGAGAAATGAAATGAACATTCAATTCAGTTCTTTAAGCCAAAATGAATCCTTTGCCCGCGTGACTGTTGCGTCATTTATTGCCCAGCTCGATCCGACAATGGATGAGTTGACTGAAATCAAGACCGTCGTCTCAGAAGCTGTGACCAATGCCATCATTCACGGGTATGATAACAGACCGAATGGGACGGTTTATATTTCCGTGATCATGGAAGAGGATGGGTTCATTGATATGACCATCCGTGATGAAGGAATCGGGATAGGGGATGTGGAAGAAGCCCGTCAACCACTCTTCACCTCCAAGCCGGAGCTTGAGCGTTCCGGTATGGGATTTACGATCATGGAGAATTTCATGGATGAAATAGAAGTGTCATCACACCCAGGTACAGGCACCACGGTAAGGCTGAAGAAGCACTTGACCAATAGTAAAGCGCTATGCAATTAAGGAGTCGTGCCCATGGATGTCGAAGTGAAAAATGAAAAGGAACAGACCTTTTTGAAAGATCACGAGGTGAAAGACCTGATCAAGAAAAGTCAGGAAGGTGACCAGAGCGCCCGGGATTTGATCGTCCAGAAGAATATGCGCCTTGTATGGTCCGTCGTCCAACGCTTTCTCAATCGGGGTTATGAGCCTGATGATCTCTTTCAAATAGGCAGTATCGGGTTGCTGAAATCAGTGGATAAGTTTGATTTAAGCTACGATGTCAAGTTTTCGACGTATGCGGTTCCGATGATTATCGGAGAGATCCAGCGTTTCATTCGTGATGATGGGACAGTGAAGGTGAGTCGTTCCCTGAAGGAAATGGGGAATAAAATCAGGAAAGCGAAGGATGAACTTTCCAAAAAGTTCGGGAGGGTCCCGACTGTCAGTGAGCTTGCCGACCATCTAGAGTATTCCGTTGAAGAGGTGATCATGGCCCAGGAAGCGAGTCGTGCCCCTTCTTCGATCCATGAAACGGTTTATGAAAATGATGGTGATCCCATCACGCTTTTGGATCAGATTGCCGATAATACGGATAATAAGTGGTTTGATAAGATTGCCCTGAAGGAAGCCATCCGGGAATTGGAGGATCGGGAGCGGCTGATCGTGTATTTAAGGTATTACAAAGATCAGACCCAATCGGAAGTAGCGGATCGGCTGGGGATTTCCCAGGTTCAGGTGTCAAGACTTGAGAAGAAAATCTTACAAACGATGAAAGAACATATGCATTCAGAACCTTAGACAAAATAACCTTGTGGATCCAGTAAATGGAATCCACAAGGTTATTTTTTGCTTGGGATTTTTTCCGTCAATCTCCCGCTACAGTCCTTCCCATCAATTCCAGCCCGACGTTTCGTTCACCCATTTGTCCCATCGTCCCCGAGGACATTACATAAATAAATCACGTTAATCCATACTATTGGTACGAAGGGAAAATCATGTTTTCAGGAAGTGAACTGCATGGAAGGTATTTTGTATATACGCTTACGCCATCGAGTGCAGGTAAGGGAAGAGAGCATGGTCAAGCTTTCTCAGCTGGCGCAAATCATAGCATCTGAAACGATTGTGGAAGATATAAAGGAAATCCCGATTCATCAAGTGACCCCTTCAGATAAGAACATTGTCGTAGTGGATGTCATGAAGGTCATCAGTGAGGTATGCAAAGTATACCCAGACCTGGATATTCAAACGATCGGGCCTACTCAAAGCATTATAGAAGTGATCTATGAGAAAAAGAAAGTCTCTCTCCCTTTATTCATTGGCGTTTGGTTACTATTATTCATCGGTGCGGCCCTGGCGATAATGAATTTCCATGAAGATGTAAGTATGAGAGAAGTTCATCAAAGGCTGTATCATTTTGTGACGGGAGGGGTGGATCCCCACCCTTTATTATTCCAGGTTCCTTACTCGTTTGGTTTAGGTCTTGGAATGATTTTATTTTTCAATCATGTGTTTCGAAAAAGACTCAATGAAGAGCCGAGCCCTCTTGAAGTTGAAATGTTTAACTACCAGCAGGATTTAGATCAATACGTGATCATGCACGAAAATAAAGAAAGTCAGAAGAAACTGGATGACCATTAATGTATTGATCACCGTATTTATCGGTTTTGCCGGGGGGCTCGCTGTAGGCTCGGGATTCGTTGCATTTTTAACCGTATTGGGTATCATTCCCCGGTTAACTCAATTGACCAAAACAATGAAAATGATTCATTACTACGAGATGGCCGTCATTACTGGAGCACTTGCGGGAGGATTCATCAGCCTGAATGATTACACTCTCCATTTTTCACCATTGGTCCTTATCCCAATCGGCCTCATGAGTGGGGTGTTCATCGGACTGTTGGCTGCCGCCTTGACGGAAGTATTGAATGTGTTTCCCATCCTGGCCAAACGAATCGGGATTGATGGACAGATTGTGATACTGATCATGGCGATCGTGTTCGGAAAGATTTTTGGTTCTCTATTTCATTGGCTCTACTTGGTTCATCAATAATTTGCAAGAGGCAGGGGTTTCGTATGGACAATAAAAGGAAAGTGATCCTGATAACAGATGGGGATGAATACGCCAAGCGCGCCATCGAATGTGTGGCGAAAGGGTATGGGGGAAGATGTATCTCAAGCTCTAAAGGCAATCCCTCTGTGTTATCGGGACCTGAAATTGTAAAGCTGATTCAAAGAGCCAAAAACGACCCTGTCTTTGTGATGTTTGATGATAGTGGATTCATTGGGGAAGGCGCAGGTGAAAGGGCGCTTAAGTATGTTGCGAATCATCCGGAAATAGACGTGCTCGGAATTATTGCGGTAGCAAGTAAAACCAGGCAGGCGGAATGGACCAGGGTGGATGTCTGCATTGATAAATTCGGGGAGTTGACTCCATACGGTGTCGATAAATTCGGTGTACCTGAAATGGATGTGGGCAGATTGACGGGGGATACTGTTTACTGCCTTGATGAACTGGATGTGCCGGTGATTGTCGGAATTGGTGACATAGGGAAAATGGCCAAGCGGGATCATTACTCCCAAGGCGCCCCCATTACGAAAAAAGCAGTGGAGATCATCTTAGAAAGGAGCGGGTATCATGCCTCAAAAGACGAAGGAAACACCGATACCTAAAGATCTAAAAGTCATTGAAGATTATATGAAAGAGCACGTAGGGTTGAACACAAGCTTTGACATCGGTGTCCGTAAATTGATGGTCTTGAAAAAAGGTGTTCATTTTTATTATATAAATGGGCTCACCGATGCATCCTATATCATTGAAATTGTAGAAGAACTAGTGGAAATCAATGATCATGAGCGGGCTACAAGCAGATTATACGATATTGTACATAATCGACTTGTGCATCAATCCGTCGAACCTGTAAAAACGATTGAAGAAGCAGTCGATGAAGTGCTTTCCGGTTTGATTGCCGTATTTGTTGAAGGATATGAAGAGGCGCTGATCGTGGATGTCCGGAGTTATCCGGGAAGACAACCGTCAGAACCCGATACGGAGAAGGTTGTCCGCGGGTCCCGTGACGGTTATGTCGAGAATATCATCGTCAATACAGCTTTAACAAGAAGAAGAATAAGAGATCCCAGGCTGAGGTTTGAAATATTCCGTATCGGGGAGCGTTCCAAGACGGATATTTCGATTGCGTATATTGATGACGTGGCCAACCCGTGCTTGATTGAAGTGATCAAGAAAGAATTAAAAAGTATAAAAATTGATGGATTGACGATGGCGGATAAAACAATAGAAGAGTTTCTGGTGAAACAAGGGTATAATCCATATCCGCTGGTCAGATATACAGAAAGAGCGGATGTGGCTGCGACACACCTGCTAGAAGGGCATGTACTGATCTTTGTCGATACATCGCCGAGTGTCATCATCACACCTACCACGTTCTTTCATCATCTGCAGCATGCGGAGGAGTATAGACAATCACCTGCTGTAGGGACATTTGTAAGATGGACAAGATTCATGGGTGTGCTTGCTTCCCTTTTCCTTCTTCCGTTATGGTATCTGTTTGTACTTGATCCATCACTGCTGCCGGATGTGATTAAATATGTCGGACCTCAGGAACAAACCAATATTCCCGTGATTGTTCAATTATTCATCGCTGACCTTGGGGTGGAGATGTTCAGGATCGCCGCCATTCATACCCCGACCCCTCTCTCGACGGCCATGGGTTTGATCGCCGCCGTCCTGATCGGTCAGATTGCCATCGATGTTGGGCTATTCCAGCCTGAAGTCATCTTGTATGTAGCTGTCGCTTCGATCGGTACGTTTGCCACTCCGAGTTATGAATTGAGTGTAGCGAATAAGATAGCAAGGCTTCTTCTCCTGGTGATGGTTGCGTTCTTCCATATTCCAGGTTTGATGATTGGAAGTACCCTGTTTATTCTGTACGTAGCGAATATCAAATCCCTCAATACCCCGTACCTATGGCCGCTGCTGCCTTTCAGTCCGAAGGCGTTTATGCAGATTCTCGTCAGGAAGTCGGTACCGGGGTCTAAAATTCGACCAAGTATCGTCCAGCCGAGAAATAAATACAAACAGCCTGCTAAATCTTAGAATATTGCAACAATTCCTATTCTGTGGTAAATTACGTTTAATTAGTAGTGGACTATAGAGGGGAATGAAACGTTTCATGCATCTTCATGGATCAGCAGAAATAAAAAACGGGGGCTTAATGATAGGCGGGGTCAGTACCGGAGACCTGGCCGCTCAATATGGTACGCCCCTTTATGTATATGACACGAAACTTGTCAGAGAGCGTGCGAGAGGATTTAAAGAAACCTTTGAATCCCTCGGGGTGAAGGCGGAAGTAGCTTATGCCAGCAAAGCATTCTCCTGTATCGGGATCTTTCAGATAATGGATGAAGAAGGATTGTCCCTGGATGTCGTTTCTGGAGGAGAGCTATTTACGGCCCTGAAGGCAGGGTTTCCTCCAGGACGGATCCATTTTAATGGGAATAACAAGTCAAGGGAAGAACTGACGATGGCCATTGAACATAAAATCGGCTGTATCGTCGTCGATAACTTTCATGAACTGAAGCTTGTGAGTGAATTGTCACGATCTCTTGAAGAAGCCACAAGGGTGCTGTTAAGAGTAACACCGGGGATCGAAGCTCATACCCATGATTATATCCTGACGGGACAGGAAGATTCAAAATTCGGATTTGATTTAGAGAACGGTCAGGCCGAGAAAGCGATGAAATCAGCGATGGACTCAGAAGCAATTGAATTGTTGGGTCTCCACTGCCATATTGGTTCACAGATTTTTGAAACGACGGGCTTCATTCTCGCCTCCAGGAAAATCATCGAAAAGGTCGCCCTGTGGCGTTCTCAATACAGCTTTCATCCAAAAGTCATTAATCTGGGTGGAGGATTTGGTATCCGATACACGAAAGATGATGATCCCATTCCTCCTCGTCAATATGTGGAAGAAATGATTGCTGCAGTGAAAGAGGAAGTAGAGAAATACAATTTAGAGATGCCTGAGATCTGGATTGAGCCGGGTCGGTCACTTGTAGGAGATGCAGGTACAAGTCTTTATACTTTGGGATCACAGAAAGATGTTCCAGGTGTCAGAAAATATGTAGCGGTTGATGGGGGAATGAGCGATAATATCAGACCTGCCCTATACAAGGCGAAATATGAAGCGATCATCGCGAATAAAGCCGACCGGATGTGTGAAGATATGGTTTCCGTTGCAGGGAAATGCTGTGAGTCAGGAGACATGCTGATATGGGACCTGCCACTGCCTGTCGCGGAAGACGGGGATATTCTCGCTGTGTTCTGTACAGGTGCATACGGATATTCGATGGCGAATAACTACAATCGAATTCCACGGCCCGCCGTCGTATTTGTCGAGGACGGAGAAGCGAGGTTAGCTGTCCGAAGGGAGACATATGAGGATTTGATTACCAATGATGTAAGGTTTTAACGAACGATCATATAGTCTTTAAGTATATCGTACTTAAAGACTACTTTTTTTGTAGTCTGAATTACATACTTTAACAAATTTCGATTTTACTATACAATAACAATGACATAAACACATAGATTGAAGTCAAAGGAGTCAGTCATGAAGATCAGTAATAAAGCATTGTTCTTGTTATTAATCGTTGCCGGTCTGGTGTGGGGAGTCATCTACTGGATGTTCATCGCTGGAAACTGATTGATTGGGATTTGCTTAATAAAAGTAAATTTAGTAAGATAAATAAACATTCATATCAATTAAATTTCTAGTTTTTGTCTATAATAGGAAATAAATAGATTAGACATAAAACATGACGAGGGGTAAATATGTTAATTCGGTATAAAAAGGCGTTTGAAAAGATTGCCATGGGATTATTATCTTTCATGCCAAATGAAAAGGATTTGAAGAAGCTTCAACAAACGATGAAGCAATACGAAACTGAAGAAAATTGGCAGCTCTTTTTATGGAAAGAAGAGGACATAGTAGGTTTGATCGGAGTTTACAAAACAGAAGGTACATTAGAGATTCAACATATATCAGTCAATCCATCACATCGTCACGAAGGAATCGGGAAATCCATGGTGAAACATCTAAGGGAAATGCACTCGGAGTTTGAAGTGAAACCCAATTCAGACACCGCGTCATTTTTCGAGAGATGTGATGAAATGGATGTAGACAGCGAGGAACAATAAAGAGGCAGACCGCCTATTCTGGTGGTCCGCCTCTTTTTTTTCGTAAGGCATTTCTCCGCTCGGTTATCACATCGGTGCGGTCCCTGAGGGAATGACGGTGAATGAGTGCTGAATTCGTCAGGTCACTCTCTGAGCACCACAAATAGCCATTTTTCCTGCACCGCAGTTGAACCTGATCTGATAGTGAAGCATCCGTCAAAGGCAGGATGATACTGTGATAAGGTTGATTTTCACCGATTTGGTGAATGGTTTCCTCAATCATTGCTTGAAGCTTTCTGGAATGAATCCCCAACCCGGTCAATGATTTGTGATTCCCCTCAATATTCTTCTTAGCTTTATTGAATGTTCTGACCGCACCTGTCAGATTGCCTCTTCTATAATGATAAAAGCCGACTGCGACCTGGATGAGACCCACCCAGTGGGAAGTCCTGTTTCCCGGATCGACTTCTTTCCAATATTCTTCTAATACTTCATGGCATTCAAAATAATCTCGATTACCGTGGAAATACATTAAGTATTCGATGTAGGCTTCCGGATAAACCATACGATCCCTCCATATGACGCAAAGTAGTTAAATTGTAGCATAAACCCCTGCTGATACGACAGGAAAGCCTGTAAATACAAAACTTTCTATTGGAGAATAGTGGTCTTTCTACTATACTATTAAGTAGCGTTCCAGCAAGATTGTTATGAGAAATTTGGTGATAAAGTGGAATACAATGTAAAGATTGACGCTTTTGAGGGTCCCCTGGATCTTCTTTTGCATCTGATTAACTCGTTAGAAATTGATATATATGATATTCCTATGGCTCAGATCACGGAGCAATATATGTTATATGTACATACGATGAAGGATTTGCAACTGGATGTCGCAAGTGAATATCTGGTGATGGCAGCTACGTTACTCGCCATTAAAAGTAAAATGCTCCTTCCTAAGCATGATGAGGGCATGATGGGCGATGAAATCGAATTTGAAGAAGAAGATCCCCGGGACGAACTGGTGGAGCGGTTGATTGAGTATCGTAAATTTAAAGAAGCGGCGAATGAGCTGAAGCATCGTGAGGAAGAGCGGGGGCAAGTGTATACCAAGCCTCCAAGTGACCTTTCTGAATTCAGTGAAGAGGTCGATTTAAAGAATACTGAAGTTCAGGTATCGTTATATGATATGCTTGGAGCTTTTCATAAATTATTGAGAAGGAAAAAACTTCAGCGCCCTGTTCAAACGAGAATTACAAGGCAGGAAATATCCATTGAGAAAAGAATGACCGATATTCTGGAAAACTTACAGAATCTAAAAAGACGAACATCCTTTACAAGTCTTTTCCCCTCTGACAGCAAAGAGCATCTCGTGGTGACGTTCCTTGCTGTGCTTGAATTAATGAAGCGTAAACAAATCATCGTCAACCAGGAGAATAACTTTACGGAAATATTTGTAGAAGCAGGAGAGGAGGCTGGAATGGTTGAGCAGTATTAATTGGAAAGGGATCCTTGAAAGCTTATTGTTTGCAGCGGGGGACGAAGGTCTATCACTGAAACAGGTCTGTTCTGTACTTGAAATCGAAGAACAGAAAGCAAAGGATGTCCTTGAAGACTTGAAGAATGATTATGAGAATGATTCCAATCGAGGCATATACATCATTGAAATAGCAGGAACCTTTCAATTAGTGACCAAAAAAAGGAATGCAGACTACTTGAAGAAACTGGTAGAATCCCCACATGTAAGCTTCCTGTCCCAGGCAGCCCTTGAAACCCTTGCGATTATCGCGTATAAACAGCCAATCACGCGCATGGAAATCGAACAGATCAGGGGTGTCAAGACCGAGCGTCCCATTCAGACCCTTACATCAAAAGGGCTCGTCAAGGAAGTGGGCAGGGCGGAAGGGACCGGACGTGCCTTTTTATTTGGTACAACGAAAGAATTTCTGGACTACTTCGGCCTGAAGAGCATCGAGGAGCTTCCACCTCTGCCTGAAAACATTGAAGACGAATTCGCCCAGGACGAAGCGGACCTGTTCTTTGAGAAATTTCAGGAGACGATGGAAACGAACAAATAGAAAATCGTATATGAAAACGCAGGACTGTGAAGTTGCATACACAGTCCTGCGTTTTTTTGTTTTGCGACGGTCCATCGTGATAAACGTTTCACCTGTACAATCTGCCTCTTCCGCTTTCGAGATTTCACTCATATAACCCCTTGTCCTTTCATAAACTTGTACAAACACGTTAGATTTAAAGGAGTAGATGGGTGTGAATCGAAAGAGAGCGAGATTTTACATATACTATTTTCTACTATTTGCTTTTCTGTTTGTCTCTGTTTCCGGAAAGGTTCTGGCTGCACCTTCAGTCAGCGCACAAAAAGCAATCTTAATGGATCAGGAAACAGGGCGCATTCTATATGAAAAGGATGCCCATACTCAAAGTCGCATTGCCAGCATCACGAAGATCATGACTGCGATCCTTGCCGTCGAGTCCGGAAAGTTGGATCAGGAAGTAACCGTATCATCGAACGCAGCCGGTACGGAAGGCTCCTCCCTTTACTTGAAGGCAGGAGAGAAGATAAAGCTTGAGGATCTCGTGTACGGATTGATGCTCAGGTCAGGGAATGATGGGGCAGTCGCCATTGCGGAATTTGTAGGGGGAAGCCTGGACGGTTTTGTCTATATGATGAATGAAAAGGCAAAGGGAATAGGGATGGAAAATACTCATTTCTCCAATCCACACGGTCTGGATGACCATGAAGATCACTATTCGACAGCGTATGATATGGCCGTTCTCGCGAGATATTCAATGGGAAATGATAGATATAAGGAAATTGCAGGCACTAAAGTCCACACCGCTCCGAATCCTGATGAAAAGTGGGACCGCAAGTGGAAAAACAAAAATAGACTGCTGACTGAATTATATAAATATAGTACAGGAGGGAAAACGGGTTATACAAAACTGGCCAAAAGAACACTCGTTTCCACAGCTTCAAAGGATGGGGAGAATCTGATTGCCGTGACCCTGAACGGTCCTGATGACTGGAATGATCATATCGGGATGTTTGAATACGGATTTAAGCACTATGATTACAAAATCGTCCTGGACAAAGGCAGTATTAAAAAAATGGATGATAAAATCTATAAAGACCATGCCTATCTTAAACGGGAATCTGTACTAACCTTGACAGATGCTGAAGTGGATAAGGTCAAGGTGGAGTATAAGATGCTGAAGCCAAAACAGGAATGGTTAAAGGGTCAGCACGTGCCTGGGGTAGTCGGGAAGGCAGTGGTTTATTTAGGGGATAAGGAAGTGGATACCCTTCCCGTTTTTTATAAGGCATCAGGTGAAAAGAAAGAAGAAAAAAGCTGGTGGAAATTTTGGGCTTATTCCTTTGAATCCATCATAGGGGTACGGGATCATGGTTAACTTGATATGGGTGGGGATGACCATCATCGGGTTGATATTCGCAATCATTAACGGAAAAATGGCAGAGGTGAATGAAGCCATTTTCACCTCAGCCAATGAAGCTGTTACCTTATGCATAGGATTGATCAGTGTATTGGTGTTTTGGCTTGGGATCATGAGGATCGCCCAGGAAGCGGGATTACTTGATAAACTGGCTAAGTTGTTCAGGCCATTCGTGAAGAGGCTTTTCCCGGAAGTACCCGATAATCATCCGGCAATGGGGTATATCCTTTCCAACATGATGGCCAATATGTTTGGCCTCGGAAATGCTGCTACCCCACTCGGGATCAAAGCCATGGAGCAGTTGAAAAGCTTAAACGGTGGAAAGGATGTTGCCAGCAGGTCGATGATCACATTCTTGGCGATCAATACCTCAAGCATCACGATCATTCCGACAACGGTGATCGCGATCCGTATGAAATATGACTCTGCGTCGCCAACTGAAATAGTAGGACCGACTCTGATCGCCACGATGCTGTCCACCATTGGTGCAATTCTGATCGACCGTTATTTCCATTACAGGCGAACCCGTCGAGAGGTGAAGTAAATGCAATGGATATCCACCATTTCCCTATGGCTGATACCGATCATGATCGGATTTATATTAATCTATGGAACCATCAAAAAGGTCCCTACGTATGAAACATTTGTTGACGGAGGAAAGGAAGGGATCAAAATAGCGGTATCGATCATTCCCTTTCTGATAGGAATGCTTGTGGCCATCACCATCTTTCGGGAATCGGGTGCACTTGAATTCTTTGTTGGTCTGATCCGCCCAGCATTGCTCGCACTGGGCATCCCGCCGGAAATCGTCCCTCTGGCCATCATCCGGCCGATTTCCGGAACCGCTGCCCTCGGCATGATGAGTGATATCATCGCCACCAACGGACCCGATTCGTTCATCGGAAGACTCGCTTCCACCTTGCAGGGAAGCACAGATACAACCCTGTATGTACTGACCGTATATTTCGGTGCAGTCGGCATCCGGAAAATGGGGGATGCCCTGAAAGTGGGTCTCCTCGCCGATCTAGTAGGAATAGCAGCCGCCATCTTCATCGTCACCATCATGTTTTAAATATCTTTGATAAAATCATTTGATTGTAAAAATAACAGGAATAAAAAAGGCATAAAGGGATCGACTGAATTGGTCGATTTTCCTTTATGCCTTTCTATTTTGCCTGGATTGTGTAATAATTCATGAAGGTAAATGTATTGAAAATTAAATGAGGTGAAAGACCGTGGAACGATTACAAAAGGTAATTGCTCACAGTGGTGTGGCGTCACGCCGTAAAGCAGAGCAATTAATTATAGAAGGTAAAGTAAAGGTCAATGGGAAAGTCGTAAAGGAACTTGGAACGAAGGTATCACACTCCGATCGCGTTGAAGTAACGGGCATTCAGATCGAAAGAGAAAACAAAGTATATTATATGCTCTATAAACCAAGGGGTGTCATCTCGGCTGTAACCGATGATAAAGATCGTCAGGTGGTAACGGATTTCTTCCCTGAAATCGAGGAAAGAATTTATCCAGTCGGCAGACTTGATTATGAAACTTCAGGGATCCTCTTGTTAACCAATGATGGCGACTTTGCCAATTCCCTGATGCATCCAAGCAATGAGATTGAAAAGACGTATGTGGCAAGATTAAAGGGGATTCCGCCTAAATTCAAGATCCGTGAGCTTGAAAAAGGAATTAAGCTGGAAGACGGAATGACCGCACCGGCTAAAGTGAAAGTCCTGAGCATCGATAAAAAGCAGGGGAAATCAATCGTGGAAATCACGATTCATGAAGGAAGAAATCGTCAGGTCCGCCGGATGTTCGAAGCCCTGGGTTATCCTGTTCAAAAGTTGAAAAGAGAAAGATATGCATTCCTCTCGCTCCACGGCTTGAATGCGGGAGAGGGAAGAGAACTGACACCACATGAAGTGAAACAATTGAGGACGCTTGCTGAAACAGGCAGCATCCACTAAGGTCCACTATGGAAAGTGTCACATATCCTTCATATAATTTACATTAACTTTAAAGTGATAAATGGTATAATGAGAAAGGAATTTTACCCTGAAATCATGGGATATTTCTCTGCTCATTATGAGGATATGAAACCGTACATTATGGCAGGGACTGATCTCATAAGTGAACTCTTATGACTTCAGGCCCTTTGCTACTGTAAAGAGAGAAAAACTTCTCCATTCTTGAGAACGATTTCAATTTGGGAGGCACACGTAAATGAATAAGAAAAAACGCAGATTGCTCATCCGGACCATTATTCTCATTGTGCTGACTTCTGCAGTTGCATATACCCTTTATGCAAACTTCACAAAGGATGAAAGAGGGATGTTAAAGGCGGGCGATAAGGCACCGGATTTTGTCCTTACGGATATGGATGGGAATACACACCGCCTTTCCGATTATGAAGGAAAAGGGGTCTTCCTGAACTTTTGGGGAACATGGTGCAAACCGTGTGAAAGGGAAATGCCTTACATGAACAATCAATTTAAGAAGTATCAGGACCAGGGTGTACAGATTTTAGCGGTAAATGTAGGGGAATCCGATTTCCTCATTAACCGATTCGTTTCAAAACATGGGTTAGGATTCCCTATATTAGTAGACAAGGAAGAGGAAGTGCAGAATGCATACGGGATCGATCCACTTCCTACGACGTTCCTGATCAACCCTCAGGGAGAAATAGAAAAGATCATAACGGGTACGATGACAGAAAACGATATCATTGAAGATTTAGAGAGCATCAAGCCGTAAGGCAGCTTAACTTGAAATAAGGAGTTTTAGCATGAAAGAGATTAAATGTGTATGCGGTCATGTGAATCCAAATGGTACCGTTCTCTGTGAATCCTGTGGACGGGCTTTAACGGAGGAAGCAAAGAATGAAAAGCTCCATGACATGCGTTACGAGGGGAGTGCAAGACGTTCCCAAACGTATAATAAATCGATTATAGATAAGATTTGGAATTTCTTCTCTTCTGTGAAAGTGGGCGTATGGTTAATCGTCATCACGCTTATTGCTTCAGCAGTGGGGACGATACTTCCCCAGGAGCAGTATATTCCGAATGGTCAGCCTGCAGATGAATACTATAAAGATGTCTATGGTTTCTTCGGAGAACTGTACTATACGGTAGGTTTCCATGATCTATATAGCTCATGGTGGTACTTGCTCCTTATTGCATCCATTGGTGTTTCCCTCGTCATATGCAGCCTGGACCGGGTGATCCCCCTCTATCGCGCCTTGAAGAACCAACGTGTCTCAAGGCATGAAGGCTTCTTGAAACGTCAAAGGATATATGGGAAAACGGACACGACCGAATATCATGAGTCCCTCGGCAAAATAAAAGAAAAGCTGACCCGAAAAAAATATAAGATCCGGGAAGAGGATGGAAATATCCTTGCAGAGAAGAACCGTTTCTCAAGATGGGGTCCCTATGTAAATCATATCGGCCTTATCATCTTCCTATTCGGCGGCATGCTTCGATTCGTCCCGGGGATGTACATCGACGAAACGGTGTGGATCCGTGAAGGAGAAACGAGAGCCGTTCCGGGTACGGACCAGGAATATTACTTGGAAAACAAAGGATTCACCCTGGAGACATACGACAAGAACAAGGATAAAGAAGTATTCGGTGAAGCGATTGACAAAAACGGGACCATCGCGAAGAATTTCCAATCGGATGTGATCCTCTATAAGGAATCAGGAGATCGCGTTCCGGGTCAAAAGGCAGAACGCACGAAAGAGCAGGAGGATTCCATTAAAGTGAACCATCCTCTTAAATTCGGGAATTTTGCTGTCTATCAAACAAGTTATAAACTGGATGAATTCAAATCCATGTCCTTTACCCTGGATAATAAAAAGTCAGGGAAAAGCTTCGGTAAATTCACAGTTGATTTATTCGATCCGCAAAATGCCTATACGTTTGAAGATGGGTATAAAGCAGAACTTATGGGATATTATCCGGATTTCTCCGGGTTCAACGAACAGGGGGAACCGCAAACCAAATCTCCCCTGCCGAATAACCCGGCATTCCTGTTTAAATTGTTCTCACCTGAAAAGCCCGAAGGTGAAATCAGTTTTGTAGGAATCCGGAAAAACCTTGAGCCCTTAGGTGAAAATGACTACAAATTGTCATTTGCCGGTGTCGAGACGAGAGATGTATCGGCCTTGACCGTACATAAAGATCTTACCCTCTGGATTCTGGCCCTTGGAGGAGCCATCTTCATGATCGGTGTCATACAGGGTGCCTACTGGCATCACAGAAGGATCTGGATCAGGCGGAGTGATGATGGGGATGGACTCATCGTAGCCGGTCATACGAACAAAAACTGGCATGGTTTGAAAAATGAAATCAGTCTTGTATTGGAAGGCACTGGGATCAATGAGCCTGTCGATCAACAACAAAAGGACGATGTAAGGAGGAATGAGGATGTCAACGACAACAATGGCAGAGTGGAGCAGTAATTTACTTTACGTATCCTTCATCATGTATTTGATTGCGACTCTGTTTTTTGGCGGGAGTATCCGTCAAAAGAATACAACGGAAACAAACCAGAAGAAATGGGGCTTTATCGGGATTGCTTTAACCCTTGTCGGATTTGCCTCTCAATTGGGGTATTTCTTTCTTAGGTGGGGCGCTTCGGGACATGCACCTGTAAGTAATTTATTCGAATTTACAACCTTTTTCGGTATGATGCTTGTCGGAGCCTTCATCATTCTTTACTTTATGTATAAGACGACGATTCTTGGTGTCATTGCACTGCCATTCGCCCTTTTGGTGATTGCATACGCCAGCATGTTTCCAAAGGACATCAGTCCACTCATCCCCGCCCTTCAAAGTGATTGGTTGAAGATCCACGTCACAACCGTTTCGGCAGGGGAAGCGATTCTTTCCATCAGCTTCGTGGCAGGACTGATCTACTTACTGAAATCAGTTCAGCATACAAAAGGGAGCAGGCAGTCATTCTGGCTCGAGACCGTAATGTATTCACTGGTTGTCGTACTGGGGTTTGTTGTCGCATCGACGGCCTTCACCCTTGGGCATTATGAAGCAAACTTTCAATATGTGAATCAACAGGGTGAAGAGGCAATTTCAGAATACACCCTCCCTGCCCTGGTAGGACCGAATAAAGGTGATCTATTAAGCAAAGATGTGATGGAGCCGCTTGTTGAAATGCCTGCTCTCATCAATGCGAAGAAATTAAATACCGTGATTTGGTCATTTATGGTCGGGACAGTCATTTATCTTCTTCTCCGCTTGATCTTCAGAAAGCGGATTGCTGCTAAGATGCAGCCGCTCGTAAAGAATGTGAACCTCGACCTGATGGACGAAATCGGTTACCGTTCCGTGTTGATCGGTTTCCCGGTATTCACTCTTGGAGGACTCATCTTTGCCATGATCTGGGCACAGATCGCCTGGACCCGTTTTTGGGGATGGGACCCGAAAGAGGTTTGGGCATTGGTTACATTCTTATTCTATGCAGCCTTTCTCCACCTCCGCCTGTCCAAAGGCTGGCATGGCGAGAAATCGGCATGGCTTGCTGTAGTAGGGGTTGCAATCATTCTATTCAACCTTATAGCGGTTAATCTTATCATTGCTGGGTTACACTCATATGCTTAATCAATCGTAACGAAAGGAAGGAGCTGACAACCATGAGAATCCAATTCTCTTTCCTGTCAGCTTCTTTTTTTATACAAAATATAGGATAATATAGTGTAAATATACAAAGGGGGATGTACCCATGGAGGAAAATATTCGCATTCTGGTTGTTGATGATGAAGATCGAATCAGAAGACTCTTAAAAATGTATTTAGAAAGGGAAAACTATGAAATCGATGAAGCGGAAAATGGAGAACAGGCGTTAGAGATGGCCCTTGAACAAAACTATGATTGCATTCTATTGGATATCATGATGCCTGGAATGGATGGAATCGAAGTGTGTCAGCACCTTCGGGAAAGCAAGGCGACCCCCGTCATCATGCTTACTGCCAAGGGTGAAGAAGTGAATAGGGTACAAGGTTTCGAGGTCGGGACCGACGACTATATCGTGAAGCCTTTCTCTCCCCGTGAAGTGGTTCTCAGAGTGAAGGCATTATTACGACGCTCCACGAAGTCAAGCTTCATTCAGACGGATGCAAAAGCAAAGGACCTGATCGTTTATCCCCATCTGACAATCGATAATGATGCCCACCGGGTGTCGGCGGATGGAATCGATGTCAATCTGACTCCTAAAGAGTATGAACTCCTCTATTTCCTTGCGAAAGCTCCTGATAAAGTATTTGATCGTGAGCACCTTCTGAAGGAAGTATGGCATTACGAATTCTTCGGCGATTTGCGTACGGTGGATACCCATGTGAAACGATTACGGGAAAAGCTGAACAAAGTGTCTGAAATGGCAGCTAAAATGATCGTGACCGTATGGGGAGTAGGCTATAAATTCGAGGTAACAAATGAATGAGGCTTTGGCGTAGTGTAGTAGGGAAACTGTGGGTAACCATCCTGCTTCTGGTTTCCTTTGTATTATTTATCCTTACCATCTTATTGCTTGAATTTTTTCAAAATTACCATGTGGGTGTAGTAGAGAAAGAGCTGACCCATACGGCTGAAAAAGTAGCCAGGGTCATCGAGAATCATAATGATCTGACGCTCGGTATGGAACTGGGGAAAGAAATCATCGATGAACCTGTGAATATCATCATTTCCCTGGATCAAAACCAATCGTTATATTCTCAGGACTCGACGGTCTTTCAAAAGAAGATCCACCAGTATATCTCGAAGGATAATAAGCTTCAGTCGGTCAAATCAAAAGAAATCACCGTAAAAAAAGAGGTTGAACTGTCCAAGGAGTCTTCTAATCGATATGAGAATGTCATCGTAGTCGGGACTCCCCTTCATATTGATGGGGAAGATGGTGCCGTTTATCTCTATCAGTCCCTCGGGGTGATCAAAGATACGACACGACAAACCACCAAGCTGATTCTGCTTGCAGCGGGGATTGCCATCATCCTTACGACGATCTTTGCCTTCTTCCTTTCCACACGTATCACTGCACCGCTCCGGAAAATGAGGGAAGCGGCTTTCGAAGTGGCAAAGGGAAAGTTCGATACAAAGGTACCGATCCTGACGAAGGATGAAATCGGTGAACTTGCTACAGGCTTCAATCAGATGGGAAGGCAGCTGAAGTTCCATATCAATGCACTCAGTCAGGAAAAAGAACAGCTTTCATCCATTCTCAGCAGTATGGCTGATGGTGTCATCACCTTTAATCGGGACGGGACCATCCTGATCACGAACCCCCCTGCTGATCGTTTCCTTCAACACTGGTACTACGAGCAAAGTGAAGAGGGGGAAGAAGCAATCCCGACCACAGTAAGGGAGTTATTGCAGAGTGTGGTCGTAACCGAAATGGAACAGACTGATGAATTGAGTCTGCAAGGGCGTTCCTATGTAGTGATCGTGAGTCCCCTATATAATAATAACACTATCAGGGGAGCGGTCGCGGTGGTTCGTGACATGACAGAAGAACGGAGATTGGATAAGCTTCGGAAGGACTTCATCGCCAACGTCTCCCACGAACTTCGCACCCCCATTTCCATGCTGCAAGGGTATAGTGAAGCGATAGTGGATGATATTGCGGGATCCGAAGAAGAGAAGAAAGAGATTGCCCGCATCATCTATGATGAATCGCTTCGAATGGGAAGGCTCGTCAATGATCTCCTGGATCTTGCCCGCATGGAAGCCGGGCATATCACCCTGAACAAGGATGTGATCGGAGTGATGCCTTTCACGGAAAGAGTGACAAACAAGTTCATCGGATTGGCCAAGGAAAAAAAGGTTTCCATCTACTTTGAAAGTGATGTGGAATTGAATAAAGAGATTTTCATAGACCCCGATCGAATTGAACAAGTGTTAACGAATCTCATCGATAATGCAGTGAGGCATACGCCGACGGGTGGGGAAGTGACGGTTTCCCTGACGGAAAAGAAAGGCGGATTCTTGTTTCATGTCAGGGACACGGGATCCGGCATACCTGAAGAAGACCTTCCTTTCGTATTCGAGCGTTTTTACAAGGCAGATAAAGCCAGAACTAGAGGGAAGTCAGGAACAGGTCTCGGCCTAGCCATCGCCAAGAATATCATTGAGTCCCATAAGGGGCATATTCAGGTGCAAAGCAAGGTCGATCAAGGGACAACCTTCACGTTCTTTCTTCCTATTTAGCCAATTATCGATCATCTCCATAGAAACATGACGATTTTTCTTGTTACATGGGAAACATTCTTTATTTTTTGTTCTATTTCAAAAAGGATGTTGAAAAAGAGAATATGAGCCAGCAGGTGATTTCCCTGTTGGCTTTTTTCATGCGGTTTCCCGGTCAATATGGGTCTTTCCTTTTTACCAGAATAATACTATATTGATAGTGTGTAACTTTTTTACATAGTAAACGACTAATAATTTGACGGGGAGGGAATAAAGTGAACTCCGTTTTTGAGAAATTATACTCTGCTTATCATCAGGATGTATTTCAATTCCTCATATACATGGTACAAAATAAACAACAGGCAGAAGATTTGGCCCAGGAAGTCTATATCCGGGTGCTTAAATCTCATGAAAACTTCGAATGGAAAAGCTCCGAAAAGACATGGCTTTTTTCCATTGCGAAAAATGTTGCCATCGATCATTTCAGAAGGCAAAAAAACTGGAAGAACCGTATTCTGGAAAAATTCGATTGGAGTCGCAATGAAGTAACAGACGAAGGGGCACTTCCTGAAGAGATCACCGTTGCCAATGAAGAAATCCAGGTGTTGTATGAATGCTTGAAACACTGCACCACGGACTTTCGAATGGTCATCATCATGCGTTACTTACAGGAACTTTCAATCTCTGAAACCTCTGAGGTGCTTGGCTGGTCAGAAAGTAAAGTGAAAACGACCCAGCATAGGGCCATCAAATGGTTGAGGATTGAAATGAATCAGCGGCTCCCAAAGGAGGAAAGAGACATTGAACCAGTCAGAATGGAAAGATCGTGATATCGAGGACCTCATCAAAAAGCTTCCTCAAATCAAAGATGATCGAACTTCTCACTATTTCCATGCAGAAATGGAAAAGAAAACAAAGAAAAGTCAAACCCCATTTAAACGATTCATACCTGCAGTAGCGGCACTTGCCGCCATATTCATCATGGTCTTACTCGCTCCTACCGTTCTAAATCAACTAACGGATACCAGTATGGAGAAATCCGGATCAGGTGCGGAACGAGGCAGCTCAGAAAATAAAGGGGAAATCGCATCTCTCCAGAAAGAAAGTGAACGTCCTCCCCAATCCAGTAAAGAAGGGAAAATCGCTGTGACGGAGGCTCATCCAAAAGAAAACAGCAAGCTGGCGATGTCGGAGGATCTAAAAGAATCCCCAAAAAAGCTTTCTCTTTATGAAGAAGATCTAGAGGGAAAGGAATTCTATTCCTTTGGACTTGTTTCACCTGAAGCAGTACCCATACCTGTAACGATTGTGGAAGAACAGAGACAGGAAGACTGGTTGACAAGACATGAGCAAATTGGCGAGGAACTGCCGGAAACCGATTGGGGACTTGAAGACTATCTGCCTTTAGATGGAGATGTGTCTCTTGACAAGAATAAGGTCATCTTCACCCTCGCTCCCGATCATTCTTACAGTGGCAGCAGTGCAGTCGAATACGCTTTTTATCACTCTCTTCAATATTCATTCCAGCATAAAGGACTAGAAAAGGTTGTACTGAAAAATCAGGACGGTTCGGTTCCTCAATTCAGCTCGACGGGAGAATTCTCAAGCGTTGGTTTAAATGAAAAGACATATAGTGCATACTATCTCTACTCACCCAATGGGACGGACCGCTTCCTTGTACCGGATAATATAAACAGAGGCGGGATCAAGGAGTCGATCCAGGCAATGAAAAGTGCAGAGACGGGCCTTTTTCAAAGCGTTATACCGAAAGACATTAATTTTAACGTGACAGAAGCAGATGAGGTGGTAACCATCAGCTTTTTAAACGAATTGGATTTAACCACTTTAGAAGAACAAACCGCACAGGAGATGATCGAAGGAATATTGCTGACAAGCAGGAGCTCTGGATTTGAAAGTGCCCGGTTTGAAAATATCAAACAGGAAAGCTGGAACGGCTTTGATTTCACAGAACCCATCGAGACACCAATCAGCCCGAATAAAAAAAGCGTTGTACATTAAATATCATGGATAAAACCAGAAGCGGAGTTGAGCTCCAAATCTGGTTTTTTTTATTTTTACGCTATAAAAACGAATATTTACCCCCTGCACAGACAAACTACACAAAGGAAAAATATCTCAAAAAGGAATGCTGGTGCATGTAATGAGGGGGAAACGGTTAGAATGGTGTAATACATATAGAAGTCTAGGTACGTAGTCAATAAGACCGAAGGAGGACAAGCATGATTTTCGATTATGCAAGAAGGCTTTTCATCGTTTTTCTTTTAACGTTATCTGTATTCATGATGTTCTTAACCGGAAATGTGGCTAAAGCAGAGGGGGATAAGGTGTCAGGGGACACTTCGTCCTGGACATTTCCCGTAGAAGGTATGATAACAGATTCATATGGTACAAGGTCGGGTTCTCATAAAGGTATGGATATCGGAGGGGAAATAGGGTCACCTGTGTATTCTGTCGCTAAAGGAAAAGTGATCAAATCTTATCTTTCAGATAGCTACGGTCATGTTGTATTCATCAGGCATGAAAATGGATATGAAACCGTCTATGCGCATCTTCAAAGCAGGCTTGTGGATGAAAATCAGGAAGTGGCACAAGGGCAGCAACTTGGACAATTAGGAAACACTGGAAGATCAACGGGGGCTCATCTCCATTTTGAAGTACACAGGGGGAAGTGGACGATTGATAAGGAAAATGCAGTCGATCCCTATCGTGTTTTCGGTCAAGGGGAAGTCGGCCAGCTTGTATTTGCCAAAGAGAAGGACCCATTCCAGACAGTAGGGGTCACTGGGACTCCTGAATCACTTCCTGATGAAAGTGTAGCAGAAGGGGTGCACATCGTCCATAAAGGTGAGACCCTTTGGGGGATTTCCAGACAATACGGTTTGTCAGTTGAAGAAATAATGCAGAAAAATGCATTGAAGAGCTCCGGGTTAAAGGTCAATCAGAGATTGATGATTCCGGGATCCTCCCCTAAAGGGCAATACGTAGTGAAGCAAGGGGATACTCTGTATTCGATCTCTAAGGCGCAGGGGATCGATATGGACGAACTGGTGTCGAGGAATGACTTGAACCCGGCGTCGGCAATATATCCCCAGCAGGTGCTGAAGGTGTATTGATGGCGTCATAGAAAATGGAAACACATAATTAGTTCGAATTCGAACTGTTTTTCTTCACATAACACTCAACTTTATGTATAATGAGAATGTATAAAAAAATAAAGATTCGTCTTCGGGGCAGGGTGAAATTCCCTACCGGCGGTGATGAAACCACGTGTTTCTAAGCCCGCGAGCCTTTTGGGGCAGGATTTGGTGCAATTCCAAAGCCGACAGTATAGTCTGGATGGGAGAAGATGAAGGTGATGGCCACAACGTTTAGAAAATGGGAAGCTAAACGTTTATTAGGGTATGCCTTTCATTCTCCGGGATATGTTTGTTTATCCGGGAGTTTTTTAATGCTATCTTTGGCTTAAACCGTCTTCGATTTGAGATGAATCTCCTAAAGGAGAGAGAATTATGAAAAAAATGAATACGAGAATGTTTGTCACAGTTGGTATGCTAAGTGCCATATCGTATGTACTAATGTTATTCAACTTCCCAATTCCACCATTTCCAAAGTTTCTCATGGTTGATTTCAGTGATGTACCTGCATTGATTGCAACGGTCACACTGGGACCGCTTGCAGGAATATTGGTCGAACTGTTTAAAAACGTGATCGATTATGCCATGACCGGAAGCGACACAGGTGTTCCGATTGGTCATGCGGCCAATTTTATCGCGGGAGTCCTTTTGATTCTTCCGACGTACTACATCTATTCGCGTTTTCAATCGAAAAAAGGTCTCTTGGTCGGACTGATCACAGGAACTGTCGTCATGAGTATCAGCATGGGGATTCTGAATTATTTTGTATTCCTTCCTGCTTATAAAGTCTTCATGAACTTTGAGCTTCCTGCTGAAATTATCATTACCGGAATCGTTCCATTCAACATCCTGAAAGGGATTTTGGTGACATCCGTATTTACTTTACTGTTTGTCCGCCTTCAAGGCTGGCTATCAAGACAGGTGGCCTTAAACAAAGCGGCATAGTGATGTTATAAAATGAACCCCTCAACCATATTGAGGGGTTTTTCTATTGCATTTCATTCCATAAAAAAGGGCTAAGAAGATAGATCTTCTTAGCCCTCATCCTTACTATTCAAATTTCAGTGCATCTCCGTCGAATGGCTCGTCAGATACTTTAATGGAATCTGTCGGGCAACCTTCGAATGCATCGATCATATCATCTTCCAATACGTCAGGAACTTCAACCGTCCCCTGGTTATCATCTAATGTTACAAATGCAATACCTTCATCGTCATAATCGTAAATATCTGGAGCGGCAGCCCCGCATGCTCCACATGCAATGCATGTATCCTTGTCAACGATCGTATATTTTGGCAAAGAAAAAACCTCCCGAGTAAATAATTCTATATAATTCATCATTATACACAATGTCAATTTGTGAAAAATCACTTAATGTTTATTTTATAGAGGAATGGATGACTTTTCAATAGTTAGGTGCTTTCTTTTTATTTTTATCCTATATATGAAAAACAAAACATGGTGAAAAGCCAATTTCATGGTACAATATTTGACAATAACCTACATATTAAGGAGGAGAGCATTGACCTATCTTAATTATGTGATCCTATATTGTTTTTTGCAAATTAATGGAGAGCGCTCCGTTTACTCGGTATTTCATATTTTAAAAGGGAAGAAATCTTCCCAATCGATTCAGGATGCACATATCTTTCATCTGCAACCGTTTTTCCTTTCTTTGCCTAAGTTGAAGCGGCCATATTTCAATCAAAAGGTAAGGGAATTAGAGAAAGCCGGATGGATAACCGTTGGTGAAAATGATAATGCCAGAGTGTCATCCGAGGGACCCTTAGTCGTGAAACAGTATTTTCTTGATAAAGCTTTTCCTTCAGAAATGAACGGTCTCATCCATGGTGATCAAGCCCGTTTATTCTGGATGAGATTAAGCCTCCTGGTTCAAGTCCTCTCCAATGCCAAACGTCAGGAATTCCTCTATTACCCTGTTCAGCGAAACAGACAAATACAGGAATGGGTCAAGAATTGTATCAGAACCAATCCTAACAGTGACAATCTCTCGTCCCTGCTGTTCAAAGAGCTGACCACCCTGCTGAATATCCAGGGAAGTGATCCATCCTTATTGGTGTATCGATTAACCGGATATAAGGACTACGGCTGGACGGAATTTCAGGTGGCAGAGAAATTGGACATGGATCTTGAAGAGTGCCGCTTCCGATTCCTGAATTTGCTACACGGTATGTTGACAGAAATAGAAAAGGATCCTAAAGGCTATCCATTATTATATTCCTTGGGCTTGAAAAGTGATCACCGACAGAACCTGACCATATCGACCAGTAAGACCTACGACTTGTATAAGAAGGGGCATTCCCTTGAAGAGATCGCCCGTATCCGTAAATTGAAACTCAACACCATTGAGGACCATGTCATCGAGTTGATTTTAACAGAAGAAGGTTTAAGCATTGATCCCTTCATTACGAGGGAAGACTTCGTAAACGTATTGAAAGTGATGAAGGAAGCACAAACGAAAAGACTTAAGCACATTAAAGAAAAGCTCCCTCATTTGAGCTATTTTCAAATCCGGGTGGCAATCGCAAAGGCAGGTGAACCACGTGAATCTGCAACAAGAACTTAAAGAAAGATTCGGCTACTCCTCCTTTAGGGAAGGGCAGGAAGAAATCATTCATTCCGTGCTGAATCAAAGGGGTACGGTTGCTATGCTCCCGACAGGAACAGGGAAGTCACTTTGTTATCAGCTGCCTGGTTATCTGATGAATGGGCACGTGTTGATCATTTCTCCCCTGCTCTCTTTAATGCAGGATCAAGTGGAGCAGATGAAAATGATGGGGGAAAAGCGGGTCATCGCATTGAATTCTTTTTTGCCCTATATGGAAAGAAGAGAGGCTTTGGAACGATTACATCTGTATAAGTTCATCTTCATTTCCCCTGAAATGCTAATGAATCGAGGGGTCATATCCTCCCTGCAATCTTTGGATATTTCCTTGTATGTAATCGATGAAGCGCACTGTATATCTCAGTGGGGACCTGATTTCAGGCCGGATTATCTAAAGCTCGGGGAACTGAAGAAGCTGCTCCACAACCCGACCACCCTGGCATTGACGGCAACGGCGACGGAGGAAGTCAGGGAAGACATCAAGCAGGTGCTTCAAATGGATCATGCTGTTGAAATGGTCTATTCAGTCGACCGCGGGAATATTGGATTATTTGTTAAGAGGGTGTCCGGACAAAATGAAAAGCTTAACACGTTGTTAGAATGTGTGAGAGCGTGGGACGGTCCGGGGATAGTATATTTCTCAAGTAAACGTATGGCTGAAGATGTTGCTCTCTGGCTGTCAGAGAACGGTGTGTCAGGAGTTGCCCATTACCACGGGGGGATGGAGCAGGAGGACCGGATCTTGATTCAGCAGCAATTCCTTTCGGGAAAACTAAGAATGATCTGTGCAACCTCAGCGTTTGGGATGGGAGTGAATAAGGAAAATATCCGATTCGTCATTCACTTTCATTTCCCCTCCAGCATCGAAGCATTTTTACAGGAAATTGGAAGGGCAGGCCGAGATGGAGAAAGCAGTGTATCTGTCGTTCTATACTCAGAGCAGGATCTTTCCTTGCCCCTTCAGTTCATCGAAAGTGAGCTCCCACAAGATGATCAAATTCAGAGGTTTATCGAAGAGGGCAGAAAGGGACAGTCAAAGGAGTTAATCGAACAGCTGCAGCTTACAGAAGTGCAGTATCGATTCCTGTTGTATTATACAGAAGAGTTGACCCGGGGCATGCCAATCGGTCAAGATAGATTACTAGAAAAAGTGAAACAAATCCGGAACAATCGTTTACAATACAAGAAGGACAATCTGTACTCCATGATCAACTGGCTTCAGGCCGTTACCTGCAGACGGGAGAAGCTCCTCCATTATTTCAATGAAAAAAAGAATGTCGATAACCCATATTGTTGTGATCTATGCGGGGATTCACCCGATGATTTCAAAACGGAGCCATTCGCGTTAAATATACAAGAAACCGGCACTGCAAACTGGGAGAAAAGGTTAGAAAATTTATTATTAGGATAAGTGGTATCAATGAAGAAACAAGGGGAAATCATTCAACAGCTTTCCAAGAAGCAATTAACGTTCCATTTGTATTTTACTCAATTTTTACTATTAACGATCGCCTGTGTGTTAGGTATATTTTTATTTGACACAACGTCTGAATTCTGGAATCAGATCAGGTTTTCCCCTGCCATCTTTACGGTCGGGATGACGAGCGGTCTCCTGATCGTCCTGATCGATATGCTCCTGATGAAGGTGCTGCCTGCTAAATATTACGACGATGGCGGGGTCAATGCACAGATATTCACTAATAGAAGCATGGGGGAAATCGCCCTTTTAGCTATGTTTATCAGTATAAGTGAAGAGATCTTATTCAGGGGTGTCCTTCAATTTCACTTTGGACTGATCATTTCAAGCCTTATTTTCGCACTCATTCATTTCAGGTACTGGGCTCACTGGTTTTTAATCATCAATATCGTAGTGCTCAGCTTTTGGATCGGTTTCATTTATGAATTCACAGATAATTTATTGGTTACGATCATCATGCACTTTGTCATCGATTTTTTACTTGGGTTACATATGCGTAAGAATGGAAGACAAAGAAGTAAAGAAGGGATGTCACATGAGTAAAGACCCATATCGAGATCAGGCAGCGAAACGGAAGGTAAAAATTGAACGAGTCCCTGAGGAACCACCAGTCAAAAAAAGGGAGCCGCTTCCCCCAAGAAGTGAGCTGCATAGAGAGAAACATAAAAAGAACAAATGGAAAATGAAGTACCCATTGATCAGTATGCTGCTCTTATTTTTTATCTTATTGCCTTTGACTGTTTTTGGCATTTATTCGTATTTGGATAACAGAAATGGTCCCCTCGTCGTCATGTCCGAAGATGTAGATGACGTGGTTGAAGTCCGTTATGACCAATCTGATAAAGAACAAGAAGATAGTGAGGCTGCCGTCGCCCCGGAGACAGAAGAAGACCCTCCTGAAATGGAACAGCAAAAGGCATCATCGAACGAGTCCGCTTCCTCTACTGGTGAGAAGAATCAACAAGCCTCGGCGCCACCACCTAAAGAAACAGAAGAAGAAAAGCCGAAGGAACAGATAAAAGATGAACCAAAAGAACCAAAAGAAGAACCACAAGAAATAGAGAAAGAAGAGCCTAAGGTCAAGGTTGTGTATCATACAGTTAAACCTCAGGAAACCTTGTACAGGATCGCCATGAATTACTACCATTCCCCAACAGGCGTGGACCGGATCAAAGAATGGAATAAGATTCAGGATACAGACATTCAAACAGGCCAAGTGTTGGAAATTCCGTTAGATCAATAAAACATCCTCCCCATATATATGGGGATGGATGTTTTTTTGTTGTTGATTTACATTTATTTGCAACAATCGCAAATAGAATTTACATGGAATTAGTGGAAGCGTTACATACCGAAAATATAATGAAACTGACATACCAATACAGTGAAGGGAGTCGATGATATGGACAATATGATGACGGGCTTTCGTCATGCAGATGATAAGTTGTTTTATAGGATCAATGGCAGCAAGGAGCTTTATCGCTCATTTTTTGGATATGTAACTCACTTGGGCGGGGCGAGGGTGACTGTGGGATCAATCTTTACCTTATTCTTCCTGAGTCAATATTATGTATGGCTCCTCGATACGGTCATCACGGCTGCTCTCTCCCTGATCGTAAGCCATATCCTGATGGTATTGCTGAAAAAGGGCGTCAAAAGAATCCGTCCATATATGACACTACCGGGGGCGATCATCCACGGCCATCATTTCAAGGATCACTCATTTCCTTCAGGTCATTCAACGGCTATCTCCTCCATCACCATCCCTTTTATGATTCACTATCCGATCACGATGCTCGTTCTGTTCCCTTTGAGCTGGCTCGTCGGGTATTCGAGAGTCGTCCTGGGTGTCCATTATCCTTCAGATGTATTGGCAGGTGCGTTTCTGGCATTTACCACGACAATGGCCATCTTGTTTATCTAAAGAAGCTTGCACGTAAACCAAAAAGGGGGAAAGGTAATGAGAGTGGCGCTTTTTACTGATACGTTTTATCCGCAAGTAAACGGAGTGGCAAGGACGTTAAAAAAGCTGACGGATCATTATGATAAGAGGAGGATTGAATACAAAGTGTTCACACCTGATTTTCAGGATAAAGGGGAGAATTATCCTAATGTGCACTCATTCACGAGTTTCCCATTCTTTCTTTATCCTGAGTGCCGGACGGCCATAGCAAATCCAAAGACAATCCGAAAGCAGCTTATGGATTTCTCTCCCACACTGATTCATGTTACCACGCCACTGACGATGGGGCTTTATGGAATCCGTGGAGCAAAGAAATTGGACCTCCCCCTTGTAGCCTCTTATCATACCCACTTTGATGTCTACTTGAATTATTACAAAATGATGTGGGCATCCCCATTATTGTGGAAATATATGAAATGGTTTTATTCACATGCTGACCGCATCCTCGTCCCGTCTGAAGAAACGAGGATGCATCTGATAAAACAGGGCTTTACCGACTTGTCCATATGGGGGAGAGGGGTCGATTGTACGACCTTTTCACCCAAAAAGCGAAACACCTCCCTTAGGGATAAATACAAGATTGATAAGAAATATATCCTCCTTTACGTAGGAAGGCTGGCACCCGAGAAGGACTTGGATACACTAGAAAAAACGATCAAACATCTTCCCGGGGAAATGAAGGATAGAGTCCAATGGCTTATCGTCGGCGATGGACCGCTAAAGAATGATCTCATGGATAAGACTCAGGATGAAAATGTCATCTTCACAGGCTATCTGACAGGGGAAGAACTTGCAGAAGCGTATGCCTCCTCGGATCTGTTTGTCTTTCCTTCAGCTTCTGAGACATTTGGGAATGTCGTACTGGAAGCATTGGCATCAGGGTTGCCTGCCATCGTCGCGGACAGGGGGGGAGTGACGAATATCGTCGAGCATGATCATACTGGAAGAATAGCGGAAGCTCACCGGTATCAATCCTTCATCCACCATATCATCGAATCCCTGGATGAAAGCCGACTGATCTACATGAAACGAAAAGCACTCCAAATGGCAGAAAGACAATCCTGGGATGCCATCTTTGAAGGACTCATAACTGAATTAGGGAAATCAGCTCCTTCCATAACCAAACACAGCGGTACGGCTGAAAATATTTAAAAGGGATCCTCATAGGGGATCCTTTTTCCATGTGCTGATTCTATCTCCCTGGACATGCTCATATACTTTAAGGAGAGGAGGGGTGGATACGGATGGAACGGGGAGGAAAGGAATTTGGGGAGTGGACTGATCAGGCAACGGAGCAAATGCTCTATAACCTGATTGAAAAAAAACAAAAATTTGATCGTGCGAAGGCACTTCACCTTTATACATTATGGGGGGCGATGTTTGCATCCTTCTTTTTTCTATATTATTTGACGAAGTTCGTGTTAGGCCCTTATTCATACTCGTTTGCTGCGATGTTCTCGATCTTTGTATCAGATTCCATTCATTTATTCATGGCCCTTTTTCTGGTTGTGCTATTCGGGGCTGCCAAAATTTTATATGAAAAGAAGGAAAAGAAAGAAAAAGAATTTCATGCATTAAGATGTGAAATCATCGATCGCAGTAAAGATTTATGGAAAGAAGAAGCGTGGAAAAAGAGGCATCATGTATACGATAAAATGAAAAAAGACTGGGATATCAATCTGTTCCATGGCAGTAAATGAGAACCCAGTGCCCAAAGGGAAGCACTGGGAGTGGATTTGACAGCCGCGTTCAAACTTGCCATGGCCAGGGTGCTTCCTTCCAATCCCACGGGTAATTGGAATAGCTGTATCCAAAATGGGTCAGTGGACCGAACTCCTTTTCAAATTTCTTCTTAATTTGTTTTCTGGTTTTTACATACATATTGTACTGTGAAATGGCCTCATGATCGTCCGGGTGGGTATCCAGGTACAGAGTAAGATCGACTATGACGAAGTCGACCGCCTGTAATTCTTCCAACACTTCATAATAATGGGCGGGAAGCTGCTTCATATGGGATCATTCTCCCTTCGCTTTTTCGTAGGGACTATAGTAGGGATCATAAAATACTTTCCACAATGTCCCCTTCCGCAATGCTTCTTTAGGTGTATATTGTTCTAAATTTGAAGGCTGAAACCCAAGATACAGGTTTGGGGGAGTCGAATAGACCTTCCGTGTAATCGGCTTACACGGATCATAGGGACTTATATACGGGTAATATGCTTTATAGAATTCATGCATACCGATTCCTCCTCTAAATGGATTCCTTCGTAACAACATATGATGGGAGAAATGGGAACATGTTAATTTATATAAATTCATAAGAATGAAGGGAAATACAAGGGAAATGTTGAATACTTAAGGTGTAAGGTGTAGGAAATTAATGATGAGGTGGTCAAATGTTTGTTAAAAATGCCATGATACCGAAACACAAATGCTACGTGGTGGATGTAAACGATTCAGTTGAAAAGACGCTGACGGTGCTCGAACACCATAAAATCGACGGGGTACCTGTCCTTTCGAATGAAGAGTTTAAAGGCGTAGCGACCCGTTACAATATCTATCAAAGCTTCTTCCTTTCCGGAATGGATAAGGAAACATTCCTCAAAGAGAAAAAGGTCAGTGATATCATCACGGATTCGGACAAATATATAACCGAAAAGGATGTATTTGAAAATGCACTGATCGAATTAAAGGATTCGCCGATCCTCCCGGTGGTGGCCGAAAATAATAAGTTCCTTGGGCTCGTTACACGCTTTGACGTCCTGGATCAATTCAGAAGTGCATTCGGCATGGACCAGAAAGGGGTCCGCATCGCTTTTTCTTCTGTAGAAACGGAAGGACGGATCGCAAGGCTCGGTGACATCATCCAACAATATTCAGAATCGGTGATATCCTTAGTAACATTTGATGAGTCGGATAAATTATTACGTCGTATTGTCCTGAAGGTGGAAAAGAAGGACAATATGGATAAATTCCTTCATAAGTTAGAGAAATCAGGATTCCGTATTCTCGATATACATGAAGATGAATAATTGAATAAATCCCTGTATGAAAAAAAATCCCCCTCATAAGATTTATGGGAGGGATTTTTTTGATCAATCATTTCATGAAACTGATAATTACGTTTCTTTTGGGGTATCTATTCATTACATGGTTTCCGGCATCCGAACGTTTTACCAATCCGGAATTCATTGTGGGGATGGTCCTCAATCCGGTACAGTTCTTCGCTGCGTCCATTGCGTTTATGATCGGTATCATGGTCCAGGTGAATGTGCTGAGGGCTGAATTCTATTCTATCCTTCAATTATGGAATGGAAAACTACATAAAGAATCGATCCTCATTCCATTTCACTTAGCGGTGATTTACGTGTTGAGCGGGTATGGCATATGGCAAACGATGATTTTTTCCTGTTCAGCCATTTTTTATGGTATCATTTCAATAGATTTTCGCCGTCAAGGAGGCCACAATGCTTGAATTTAGTATGATTTTATTGGCAGGGGGAGTCAGCCTCCTCTTTTATATGGTATATGAAGCCCGACGTAACGTCGTAAAGATTGAAAAGGTGAAGTTTCCTCACTACCCCCGACAGATGAAGCCCGTATCCGTTTTTTTTATTTCCGATATACATAAACGGGAAATTTCAAATGAAATCATCGAAGACGTGAAAGGGAAAACGGATCTTGTCATCATCGGCGGGGACCTATTGGAAAAAGGGGTGCCTTTTTCAAGGGTTGAACGAAATCTTGACAAACTCTTGACTTTGGGAAGCGTTTATTTCGTATGGGGAAATAATGATTATGAAGTGAATACGAGCAGGTTGAAACAGATATTCAAGAAAAAAGGAATCGTCGAAATCGTCAATTCTTCAGTGGAGGTAAAGATTCATAATGGGGTCCTGAACTTGATAGGGGTGGATGACGCAAGTACCCAACGGGCAAATTATGAGGCCTCACTTGAAGGGGTACATCCTGATGAATTCAATCTTTTGATCAGTCATGACCCAAGGCTTGTGAATCAAGTTCAGAAAGAAGACGGGATCGACTTTATGATAAGCGGACATACACACGGGGGCCAGATTCGTCTGTTCGGTTGGGGGATGTATAAAAAAGGAAGACTTGAAACTCTCCCGGAGACCACCCTATTAGTAAGCAATGGCTACGGGACCACCGCGATTCCTTTGCGGCTGGGTGCCCCGGCCGAAACCCATTTAGTGATGATAGATAAAGGTTAAAATGAACAAATATTATTCATTACCTATACAAATTTTACACAAAGAGATTTCTCGGGTTATAATTTTAGAGAGATGAGAAATACTTGGGGGACTATTTATGAGCAATGATAAAAAGTTGGAAGGCAAATACAATATTAAGGCTGTGTCTACCATTTTAGGGATTCAACCGGGAACATTGAGGGCATGGGAGAGAAGATACCAGATCATTGCACCTGTGCGGAATGAATCCGGGCACCGTTTGTATACCGAACAACATTTAAATATATTGAAATGGCTGGTTGAAAAGGTTGATCAAGGCTTTACCATCAGCCAGGCTGTTGCGTTACTGGACAAACAGGAACTGGAAGAGAATGAAATCACATCTTCACAACAGAAGGATCGCACCCAAACGATTTCCGATGATCTCTTGAAGGCTTTATTGAGTTTTGATGAAACGAAAGCCCATGAATTGATCAACCAGTCGTTTTCTGTGTATACCATCGACAAGGTGGTCATCGACATTCTCGGCAGCCTCCTGGTCAGGATCGGTGATTTATGGGAAAATGGTGAAATCACGACGGCCCATGAGCACTTTGCCACTTCCATCCTCAGGTCCCGTATCGGTATCATCATGCATTCATTCCCCCATAATGGGATATTACCAAAGGTAGTGGCTGTCTGCGGGCCTGGAGAATGGCATGAATTAGGATTATTGATCTTCACCCTTTACGTACGAAGGAAGGGGTTTGAAGTCATCTATCTGGGATCGAGCATAAAAGAGAATGATATTGACGTCGTATTGGATGAAGTGGATCCAAAGTTTTTATTCTTCTCGTGCACACTGTTTGAAAATGTTGATAACCTCCTTTCACTCGTTACGTCCTTAAAGAACGAGCGGAGTGATCTCGTGATCGGGATGGGCGGTTTCGCCGTCGATCATCTGCCCAAAGACGTAAAAGCAAAATTTGATGAACATATCGTGGGACAAACCAAATCCGATTGGGAACATTGGGTCAAAAGTAAATTATAAGTGGAGTATGCACTGTTTTTTGCCCCTTACATAGTATGATGATAAATCGTCACACTCTAGGGGGTACGAAGATGAAGCTCGAAAGAATTTCGGACAATAAAATAAAATTTTCCATTAGTGTAGAAGAGTTGGAACAAAAAGGGTTATTTGAACAGGACCAATGGAAAGATTCCTATATGTGGCATGATCTGTTTGAAGACATGTTAGATGAAGTACAAGGGAAGTTCGGCATCGAAACACAAATGGAAATCACAGTGGAGATCGAATCATTTGATGATCAGGAAATCTGCCTGATCCTCACGTTAGAGTCAGAAGACGACTTTTCCGACTGGGAAGAAGGTACCGAAATGATGAAATCCATGAACGATCACGATGTTCTCGTGTATTTCAATGATTTCGAGGACTTACTCAACCTTCTCAAACGCATCAATGAGATGGGAAAGCTGAGCCATTCCCTCATTCAATACAGTATTTTTCACTACGAAAAAACGTATTACGTACTTATAGAGAATTTGCTTGAAGGCGACAGTTTCGTACTTGAAGCTATTTGCGCCGAATATGGTCAACACTCGACGGTTACAAAGCATATCCTGATGGAATATGGCCGAGTTGTGTTACTAAGGGATTCCATTAAAAAGATATTACATTATTTTTGACTCGTTGATGATGCTGTTGAATCTTTACCCCCTTTGAATATATGTTTTATGCCGAATCTAATAATAAAATAATAATAAAATAGGCTTTATGCACTCTCAGGGTCAATCCTGGGGGTGCTTTTTAGAAATCATATAATCAAATGATAGCGTTTTCAAAAAAATGCTCAATATTGAATTTTCCTTCTTTGCAAGTGGAAATCAAACGTGTATACTATGTCATGAAAGCGGACGAGGTTCCGCTAAACAGTGAAGGATACTGGGAGGTTTACATATATGGTAGCCGAAAAGGGGAAAGAAAGTCACCAAGCATCAGAGCAGCATGATGTGCTGAAATCTACACAAACGGTTATTCATCTTGCGCTCGATAAATTAGGGTATTCAGAAGAAGTTTATGAATTATTAAAAGAACCGATTCGTATGTTAACGGTTAAAATACCAGTCCGGATGGACGATGGAAAAGTAAAGGTGTTCACGGGCTATCGTGCCCAACATAATGATGCGGTCGGACCGACAAAGGGCGGGATCCGCTTTCATCCGAACGTTTCGGAGAAGGAAGTTAAAGCGCTTTCCATTTGGATGAGTTTGAAATGTGGAATTGTCGACCTTCCATATGGGGGAGGTAAAGGCGGGATCATCTGTGACCCCCGGGATATGTCATTTCGGGAGTTAGAGCGATTAAGCCGTGGGTATGTTCGTGCCATCAGCCAAATTGTCGGACCTTCTAAAGATATTCCGGCCCCGGATGTTTTCACCAACTCGCAAATCATGGCGTGGATGATGGATGAATACAGTCGCATTGATGAATACAATTCTCCAGGATTCATTACCGGTAAACCATTGGTGCTGGGAGGATCCCACGGCCGTGAAACGGCCACTGCCAAAGGGGTGACAATCTGTATCCATGAAGCGGCAAAGAAAAAGGGAATTAAACTCGAAGGGGCACGGGTGGTCATTCAGGGGTTCGGAAATGCCGGAAGTTTCCTTGCCAAATTCATGCATGATGCCGGTGCGAAGGTGATCGGGATATCCGATGCCTACGGCGGCCTGCACGATGAGGACGGCTTGGACATCGACTATTTACTGGACAGACGCGACAGCTTTGGAACGGTCACGAAGTTGTTCAATAATACGATTACTAACGAAGAACTGCTGGAACTTGATTGTGATATTCTAGTGCCCGCTGCCATTGAAAATCAAATCACGGATAAGAACGCCCACAATATCAGGGCAAGCATCGTCGTCGAAGCGGCCAACGGACCGACAACACTGGATGCAACGAAGATCTTGACGGAACGCGGGATCCTACTGGTACCGGATGTGTTAGCTTCCTCAGGTGGCGTGACGGTTTCGTATTTCGAGTGGGTTCAGAACAATCAGGGGTATTACTGGACAGAAGAAGAAGTGGAAGAGAAACTGGAAAAGATCCTGGTCAGCTCTTTTAATAACGTGTATGAAACGGCACAAACAAGAAGAGTGGATATGAGGCTCGCCGCCTATATGGTCGGGGTAAGGAAAATGGCGGAAGCCTGCAGGTTCAGAGGGTGGATTTAGCGATATACTAAAAGGGTGGGGGAAAGAAGCCCACCCTTTTTTCTATTGGGATCATATTCAATGCTGCCCATATTATCAGTATGGATCCCGGGGATACCGAGGGCTCCTTTTTGACCTGGACGCAATCTTATTCCATAATAACTGAGTAAAGACTTTTAATAATCTGAAGTGTACGGATGAACTTAATCATTCAGATAGAGGAATTGAAGGAGTGTCTGAATTTGAAAATGGAAGAATGCATTATTGTAGGCGGAGGACCGTGCGGGTTGTCTGCTGCCATCAGTCTCAAAGAAAAAGGAATCCATCCTTTGATCATCGAAAAAGGGAATATCGTCAATGCGATTTACCACTACCCTACCCATCAAACCTTCTTTTCGTCGAGTGAGAAGCTTGAGATCGGTGATGTACCTTTCGTCATTGAAGAGCATAAGCCGAGAAGGAATCAGGCATTGGTCTACTATCGCGAAGTGGTGAAGCGTAAAAAGCTCAGGATCAACCGATTTGAAACCGTTTATAAAGTTGAGAAGCACGACGATGGTTTTACTGTGACGACTTCTAAGGGACATTACGAAAGTAAGTCGATCGTCATCGCAACCGGATACTACGATAACCCGAATTACATGGATATCCCCGGCGAGGAACAAGAGAATGTGTTTCATTATTTTAAAGAAGCCCATCCTTTTTTTGATACGGATGTGGTGGTCATCGGAGGCAAAAACTCCGCGGTTGATGCAGCACTTGAATTGAATAAAGCAGGGGCTAGGGTCACCGTTTTATACCGGGGAAGTGAATATTCCAAAAGTGTCAAGCCATGGATCCTCCCGAATTTTGATGCACTTGTAAGGAATGGTGAAGTCACAATGGAGTTTCAGGCATGTGTGGATGAAATAACCGGGGATTCTGTTCTTTACAACGTTAATGGAGAAAAGAAAGAGGTCAAGAGTGATTTTGTGTTTGCCATGACCGGCTATCATCCCGATCATAGCTTCCTGACGAAAATGGGGATAGAAATCGATAAGGAAACCGGTCGTCCTGCCCACAATCCTGAAACGATGCAAACAAATGTAGACGGCGTCTATATTGCAGGCGTCATTGCCGCAGGAAACAATGCCAATGAAATCTTCATAGAAAACGGTCGTTTGCATGGCGGACTGATTGCCGAATCCATTATGGAAATGAAAAAATAGAAGGAAGAGTGAGAAAGAGGCTCACTGAGGAGCCTCTTTCTTTCGTCTTTTTTACTACTTGTCGTTAATTAGTTTTTGAAAATCGCTTCCAGTTCTTTCATGTCATGTATTTGGGAAAGGGCCACCACAAGCTTGATTCTGGCCTTTTGTCCATTTAGACCGTTTGAAAAGATGACCCCTTTTTCTTTCAGTTGTTTTCCGCCACCTGAATATCCGTAGATGTCCTGGACAATCCCGTTGAAGCATCTGGAAACCAATACGACGGGGATATTCGCTTCTAACAGTTCCTCGATGCCCATCACTGTTTCCGGTGGGAGATTTCCCTGACCCAGTGCTTCGATGACGACCCCGTCGTACTGCAGATCCTTTATCGCCCGCAGTAATCCTGAATCCATTCCTGCATACGCTTTTATGAGTGTCACCCTCTTGGAAATGTCACACACCTCGTAGTGCTCGTTAGAGGTTGGCTGGTGATGGAAGAGTACCCCCCTTTTCGTCACGATCCCGATCGGTCCATACTGTGGGCTTTGAAAGGTGGATACATTGCTCGTATGGGTTTTGGTCACATTTTTCGCTGAATGGATCTCATCGTTCAGGACTACCAAAACCCCCTTGTTCATGGATTTGTCGTCCGCTGCTACACGTACGGATGAAATCAGGTTATATAAACCGTCAGCCCCTATTTCATTGCTTGATCTCATGGCTCCCGTCACCACGACCGAGATGGGGAGGGAAAGGGTCAAGTCTAAGAAATAAGCTGTTTCTTCCAATGTATCTGTTCCGTGGGTAATGACGGCCCCGTGGAAGGGCTTTTCCTTATACTTCTTTTCGATGATCTCTTTCAGCTGCTGCATATGACCAGGCGTAATATGAGGGGAAGGCAGATGGAATGCTTCTTCGACCGTCAAATTCGCCAGACTTGAAACGATGGATGTTTGCACCGAGAGCGGGTTTTCTTTTCCCGGTGAAACGGCTCCGGTCTGTTCGTCTTCCATCATTGAGATGGTGCCGCCTGTATGTATGACTAAAATATCTTTCTTCATCATTCATTCCTCCAACCAATTAAATTCCTATTTCCAATACTACTTTAACATGATACGATTAAGAAAACCGAAAGAAAAGAGGACTTTTTATGCTGGTGATTTTATCAGCGGGTATAGCACCAGGATTAGCATTGTTAAGTTACTTTTATTTACGGGATCAATATGAGGCCGAACCCATTACATTGGTGTTTAAAACGTTTATGTACGGGGCCCTTATTACCTTTCCGATTATGTTTTTACAATATGTCCTGGAAGTGGAAGGGATCATTGACTCCAACTGGTCTACAGCTTTCATCTCCTCCGGGTTCCTCGAAGAATTTTTTAAGTGGTTTATTCTAATGTTTGCCATCTTCCAGCACGTGGACTTTAACGAACCATATGACGGTATCGTATATGGAGCCAGTGTTTCACTTGGATTTGCCACAGTGGAAAATATATTATATTTAGTCGCCAATGGTGTCGAACACGCATTTGGGAGGGCAGTACTCCCTGTATCGAGTCATGCCCTTTTCGGGGTCATCATGGGATACTATTTAGGAAAAGCGAAGTTCTCATCCCGGGAAGAAAGGCATAAATGGCTTTTTCTGGCCATCTCAGTGCCTATCTTGTTACATGGAACCTACAATTATATTTTCCTTGCTGAGAAAAACTGGGTTTATTATATGGTTCCGTTCATGTTTTTCTTATGGTGGCTGGGATTAAAGAAAGTCAAGAGTGCCCACCAGCTTACAGAAAAGAAGTACAAACGGGAATTGAAGAAAGAAGTCATTTAAAGACGCTCACGATAAGGGGCGTCTTTTCTATTGAATGAGAAGAACCCCCGCTAAATGCGGGGGTTCGATTTATTTATAGGCAGCAGCAAGATCAGTTTTTGGAGATTCCTTCCGCTTCACTTCATCAATTTTGTTCACAAACATCTGAAATACTTTTCGTTTTTCATCCAGGTCGCGTATGTATTCTTTCAGTTCACTATACTTTTCTTCAAAAGGTTTATGATACATTTCCCTGATATTTTCAATGATTTCCTCGTTCACCGTGGATTGAATGACCTGTTTTGTAATTCCGTATTTATAGGAATAGACCTTCAGTTCTTTTTTTACTTCCTCATAATCTGTATTGATTTGATCCAATACCTCCGAAATATCCTCTTTCCATTCATCCAATGATTTCGCTAAATAGTCCTCCATCATGACCCTCCTGTTTGAATTAATGAAGTATCCCTCACTCATTATAACCTTACTTGTTTACATCCTTTTTGCTGAGACATTACAGTGTCTTATCAAAGTGCTTCACTTGTGCAGGCGCTTTTTCCCGTTTTCAAATTTTAATGATTCCACTTGTATAAAATGGGAGCCTCTACAAAAACTAGAGTTAATATTAATTGAAGATATGGAGGTTAAGGCATTATGAATAGTCGTTTCAAATGGGTTTCTACTTCAGTCGTCATGGTGCTTATGTGTTCTCTTCTTATGATTTCTTCTGAAGGTGAGAAGGCAGACGCTTTTACGAATCAGGTCATTCAGCATGGCGCAACGGGTGAGGATGTAATCGAGCTTCAATCCAGACTTCAATATATCGGATATTATAACGGCGATATTGATGGTGTATTTGGATGGGGGACCTATTGGGCACTCCGAAACTTTCAATATGAGTTCGGTCTTCCGATCGATGGCCTTGCCGGTGCGAAAACAAAAGAAAAACTTGTGAAAGCATCAAAGTACAATAAGGAATATGTGAAGAATCAAATTGAAAAAGGCAATGACTTCAGCCATTATGGCGGGACAGATTTAGATAAACAAAAAGGTTCGACAGGTGGGGGAGGGGCAAAGGCTCCTGCTCAAAACAAGCCGGCCCCTTCTAAGCCGACGGCGGTGAATACACCGAATGGTTTCTCTCAAAATGACATTCAATTGATCGCAAACGCAGTATATGGAGAATCACGTGGTGAACCATACGAGGGACAAGTAGCTGTAGCGGCAGTCATTCTCAATCGGATAGACAGCTCAGCGTTTCCCAATACCGTGGCAGGGGTCATCTTTGAACCAGGTGCGTTCACAGCCGTAGCTGACGGCCAAATCTGGTTAACCCCTAATGAAAGAGCAAAAGAAGCGGTGTTGGATGCCATTAACGGTTGGGATCCGTCATCAAGTGCTCTGTATTATTTCAATCCAGTGACGGCAACAAGCAAGTGGATTTGGTCCCGTCCCCAAATCAAGAAAATTGGAAAACACATATTCTGTAGTTAAAGAGGTGAAGGGAATTGCTACGAATCATTTTAATTACGGTACTCGTCCTCGGTGTAGCCGGTACCGCTTTCTGGGGATACCAGGAACACCAGGAGAAAAATGCGATACTGATCAATGCGGAAAATAACTATCAAAGAGCATTTCATGAATTGACTTACCAGGTGGACCTGCTTCATGATCAAATCGGTTCCACTCTTGCCATGAATTCAAGGAAGTCACTGTCACCGGCACTTGCCGATGTGTGGAGATTAACGTCACAGGCCCACAGTGACGTAGGTCAGCTTCCTTTGACGCTGCTGCCGTTTAATAAGACGGAAGAATTCCTGAGCAATATCGGTGACTTCAGCTATCGTGTAGCTGTAAGAGATTTAGATAAAAATCCATTGACGGATAAAGAATATAAGTCATTGGAAAACCTGTATAAACAAAGTGCCGATATTCAAAATCAGTTACGTCAAGTCCAGCATCTTGTCATGGAAAACAATTTGCGATGGATGGATGTGGAAATGGCTTTGGCATCAGGGGATGAACAGGCAGATAATACCATTATCGATGGATTCAAGACCGTCGAGAAAAATGTATCCGGTTATGATGAGGCGAACTTTGGCACGACCACCTTCGTCAACACGGAGAAAAAAGATCAGAACTTTAAGAAGTTAAAAGGGAAAGAAATTTCCAAAGAGGAAGCAGTCAAGATATTGAGGAGGTATTCCGGTATCCCTAAAGCAAAAGATGCAAAAGTTTCAAAAAGCGGTAAGGGTGCCGATTACAAATTCTATAGTGTATCAATCGGAAATGGTAACACCGAAGCGAGCATGGATATCACCCAAAAAGGCGGATATCCGATCTGGTATATCAATAACCGTAAAATCAAAGAACCAAAGATCAGTTTGAACAAAGCAGCTGAAAAAGCGACTGCTTTCCTGAAGGAAAATAACTTCCAGAAGCTTGAGCTGTTTGAGAGTGCACAATATGATAACATCGGTATTTTCACATACGTTACGGTCCTGGACGGAGTGAGGATTTATCCTGATTCGGTTAAAATAAAAGTAGCATTGGATAATGGACAGATTGTTGGCTTTGCTGCTGAAGAATACTTAAAAAATAATCATGATAGAGAAATCCCTAAAGCATCCATTACAAAGGCAGATGCGAAAGAAACGACAAACCCAAACCTGAAGATAATGGAAGAGCGCCAGGCGGTGATCGTGAACGACCTCAACGAAGAAGTGCTATGCTATGAATTCATGGGTATGCTGGGTAAAGATACCTATAGAATATTCGTCAATGCAAACACAGGAGAAGAAGAGAAAGTAGAGAGGCTCAAAAAAGCAGAGCCCATCTATGAAGAAGTCGTTTAACTTACAGGGACGGACCTCCAACTTAGAGGTCCGTCCCTCTCTTCTTGTTCGAAAGTTCAGAATGGAGTTAAAAAGGTATGGAAAGGCGAGGGATCTCGTGACATAATATAGATACATAATATGGGAAAGTGGGAATTTCGGACTATGATAAAAGCTGGTACCACATTGCAATTGGAGCCTATACATAATGAAACATTTGATCGATATAGATGCAGGGTGGTCGAACTTTCCGAAGAGGGGATTTTTATTGATTATCCCATCCATACCAAAACGGAGAAAGCCGTTTTTTTAATCGATGGAACTCAGTTGAAAGCAAGCTTCACCTTCAATGAACAGACCGTCCTGATGTTTGAAACGGAAGTGATGGGCCGTAAATTATCCAAGATACCGATGATCCACCTGCATTATCCGGGAGACGATGGGTTAATGAAAGTCCAAAGAAGACAATTCGTTCGTGTAGAAGCCAACACTGACATTTCATTAAAGATCAATGAGCATTTTTACCCGACAATCACGGAAGATATCAGTGCAGGAGGATGTGCTGTAGTGGTGAGGAAGGGAATGGATTTGAACAGTGGCGACAAGCTGTCGACCATCATCGTCCTCCCGATGCAGACAGGGGAGTGCCGCTATGCAGAAATCGAAGGAAAAGTGATCCGGGTCTGGGAAAAGGAACACAAACAAATTGCAAGCATCGAATTTGTTCATTTAACTGAAAATCAGAGGCAGCATATTTTAAGATATTGTTTCGAAAGACAGCTTGACTTAAGAAAAAAAGGATTACTTGAATAAAAAACCAAAATGTACACATACTTTTTCTTAGTAAGGAAAAAGGGTGATCACAGTGAAAAGGGTAGAAAGAATTTTAATCAAATTAGCCATCATACATGTCATATTATTAATAGCGGTCCAGTTTGTATTTCATCAAATGAATGTCCTTCCCGAGCTTCATAAGCTCGTTTTCTACGAAGGAGTGGAGAAAATGGAGTACAGTGAAATTGTCGAAACCCTATCACGTTAGAGCAGGAGCTAAAATTCCTGCTCTTTTTTTTGAAAAACACTTCCAAAGTAAGAATCTATAAACGAAAAGTGAGATTTATGTTAAAATGGGTAAGAAAATTATTAGGAACTTAAGTAGGTGGATGAATTGAAAAAATTAAGAATTGCAATCGATGGTCCTGCAGCAGCAGGGAAAAGTACCGTTGCAAAAATTGTGGCAGGAAAATTATCTTATCTTTATATTGATACCGGGGCGATGTACCGCTCTTTAACGTATAAAGCTTTGAGCAACAACGTAGACTTGCATGATGAGAATGAATTGAATCAATTATTGTCTGAAACGACGATCGAACTTGAACCTTCTGAAGTGGGGCAGCTTGTATTCCTGGATGGGAACGATGTAACAGAAGAAATCCGTCAGGCTTCCGTGACCAACTCAGTGTCCCATGTGGCCGTTCATTCCGTTGTGAGGGAAGAAATGGTGAAGAGACAGCAGCTGCTTGCAAAAGAAGGCGCTGTAGTGATGGACGGAAGGGATATCGGCACCCACGTCATACCGGATGCGGAAATCAAGGTTTTCTTACTCGCGAGTGTGGACGAACGTGCCCAAAGGAGACATGAGGAGAATCTTTCGAAGGGATATCCAAGTGATCTGGAGCAATTAAAAGAAGAAATCGCCCGTCGTGACAAGATCGATTCTGAAAGAGAAGTGGCCCCTCTGAAAAAAGCCGAGGACGCAACGGAAATAGACACCACTTCCCTTTCCATATCAGAAGTTGTGGACCAAATCATGCTGTTAGTAGAAAGGAAAGGTTAAAGTGAACCTATATACCTTTGCCAGAGGTCTCGTTAAGTCGATACTTTCCCCTTTGTACCGGATAGAGGTGAAGGGGCTGGAGCATTTCCCGAAAGATGGGGGTGTTTTACTATGTTCCAACCATATTGATAATCTGGATCCCCCCGTTGTAGGGATATCAGCTCCAAGGCCAGTGTCCTTCATGGCGAAAGAAGAACTCTTCAATGTTCCCGTGTTAGGGAAGCTTCTGCCTGATTTACGTGCATTCCCGGTGAAAAGAGGGATGAGCGACCGTGAAGCGCTCCGTAAAGGATTAAAGGTCCTGAAGCAGGGAGATGTTTTAGGACTGTTCCCAGAGGGTACTAGAAGTAAGACAGGGCAAATAGGCAAGGGATTGGCAGGAGCGGGCTTCTTTGCACTAAGATCTGAAGCTTATGTCGTACCCTGTGCCATCATCGGCCCATACAAGCCATTCAGGAAATTGAAGGTTGTATTCGGACCGCCGATCCCGATGGACGGTATCCGTGAAGAAAGATTAAATGCGGAGAAAACGACGGAAATCATCATGAAGCATATTGACGACCTGATACATGCGAATCAATAATATAAGGTTTTCCGCTTGACAAAAAGTAGTATTTATTAGAAGTTAGTAGAAAGAATATTTTAAATTGCGAAGTCTCACAATAATCAAAATCTTTGCAGTCATGGATTAAGGAGGAGTACATAATGGAAGACATGAATGGAATTGAAGTGAAGAATCTTGAAATTGGTGAAAAAGTTAAAGGGACAGTCACTAAGGTTGAAGAAAAACAAGTCTTAGTCGACGTTCAAGATAGTAAAGTGGATGGCATCATTCCAATTAGTGAACTCTCAAGCCTTCATATCGAAAAAGCTTCTGATGTAGTCAGTGAAGGGGATGTACTTGAGTTAATCGTGACAAAAGTGGAAGAAGAGCTGCTTGTTCTATCCAAGCGGAAAGTCGATGCCGAAAAAGCATGGGAAGAAATGAAGGTCCGTTTTGAAAATGGAGACGTCTTCGAAGCTGAAGTGAAAGATGTTGTGAAGGGCGGCCTTGTCGTTGATCTCGGAGTAAGAGGGTTTGTCCCGGCCTCATTGGTGGAAGATTATTATGTCGAGGATTTCTCCGATTATAAAGACAAAACCTTAACGTTCAAGATTGTTGAGCTGGATCAGGAGAAAAATCGTTTGATCCTGTCCCACCGTGCAGTCGTCGAAGCAGAGAAGCAGCAACAGAAGAAACAGCTGCTGACGGATATCGAAACGGGTGCCGTCCTTGAAGGGACAGTCCAGCGGATTACGGATTTCGGGGCATTCGTGGACATTGGTGGAGTGGACGGACTTGTCCATATTTCCCAACTCTCCCACGAACATGTAGAGAAGCCTTCTGATGTCGTGACTGAGGGACAAAAAGTACAGGTGAAGGTCCTTAGTGTCGATCGTGACAACGAACGTATTTCTTTATCCATCAAAGAAACCCTCCCTGGGCCATGGAGTGACATCACAGGAAAGGCTCCCAAAGGAACTGTGTTGGATGGGGTTGTAAAACGCCTTGTATCTTACGGTGCATTTGTAGAAGTGTTCCCTGGAGTGGAAGGACTTGTTCATATCTCTCAAATTTCACATAAACATATCGGTACTCCACACGAAGTGCTTCAAGAGAACCAGGATGTAAAAGTGAAGGTGCTTGACGTGAACGAAAATGAACAACGCTTATCTTTAAGCATCAAGGCTCTTGAGGAAAAAGAGGAAGAAGTAACAGACTATGAAATGCCTGAAGAAAGCACTGGCTTCCAATTAGGTGAAATGATTGGAGACAAATTAAAAGATCTTAAGTAATGGTGATGAATTGTGACGAGAGCTCAAAGAAAGAAAGACCACATTAATTATGCTTTATCGACCGGTCAGCAACGGAAGACCGGTTTCGATGAAGTGGCTTTTGTCCACCAAAGCTTACCGAATATAGCAGTAGATGAGGTTCATCTGCAATCTGAAATTGGCGAACTTACATGGAGTTCGCCAATTTTCATAAATGCTATGACGGGTGGAGGTGGAGAATCCACTACAAAAATCAATCAGGAATTATCGATCCTTTCCAGGGAAACGGGGCTGGCCATTGCCGTAGGATCACAAATGTCAGCTCTTAAAGACCCTGCTGAACGAGAAACGTATGAAGTCGTCCGGAAGCACAACCCGGATGGTGTGGTCTTCGGGAATTTGGGTAGTGAGTCCACGGTTCAACAGGCAAGAGATGCCGTTGAGATGATTAGAGCCGACGCCTTGCAGATCCATTTGAATGTGATTCAGGAATTGACGATGCCTGAAGGGGACCGGGACTTCCGGGGTGCCCTGGAGAGGATACAGAATATTTCCGAGAATCTTTCCGTACCTGTAATTGTGAAAGAGACGGGGTTTGGTATCAGTAAAGAGGCTGCCGAATCCTTGTCCGCCTCAATGATTTCAGCCATCGATATAGGCGGATTCGGGGGAACGAATTTCTCGAAAATCGAAAATCAACGGAGAAAGCGTATGTTGGATTTCTTTGATGGGTGGGGGATTCCCACTGCAGTATCGATTGCCGAGAGCTACAGCGTCTCAGATAAGCCGATCCTCGCTTCAGGTGGCATCCAGAACAGCCTGGACATCGTTAAATCCCTTGGTTTAGGGGCATCCGCTGTTGGAATGGCCGGCGTCATCCTTAAACAGCTCCTGGAATCGAGTTTAAACGATACCATTGAAGAAGTGAATCAAATTCATACGGATATTCAGTTTTTAATGTGTGCTCTCGGATGTAGACGGATCGACGATCTTCATAAGGTGCCCATGGTGCTGTCAGGTCACGTATATCATTGGCTTGAGACGAGAGGGTTGAATCCGCGGGGGTATAGCAATAGATGTATGTGAAAAGAACGAATTCTCATGAGTGAGTGAGAATTCGTTCTTTTTTGTTATTCCCTGGGTTGAGTTTGTTGTTGTGGTTCGGCATAATTGGATATTTTTGTTAAATGGCTGGATTTCAACGTAAAACGGCTGGATTAATGCTCAAAACGGCCGGATTCCTTTCCATTTCCGCTGGATTACTACCGAATGATAGCTAGTAGCCATTGATATTGTTTATGCTTGTCGTCTCTGACCAAGCCGCCTCCGCTTTTCGTGATGTCCAGCTCCTGCGGCTAGAGGCTCGAGGTCATAAGTTAAATCGACCAAAAAGGCAAAGAGCGCCTTTCCGGTCGATTCATCTTATGCTTGTCGCCTCTGACCAAGCCGCCTCCGCTTTTCGTGTTACCTCTGTCCTTTTTTAGCTTTTTCCGGTCCTTCGAGGCTTGTCGCTCCGTTGTAGTGTAAGCCCTGGTCACGGTCTGATTCCACACGCTTGCTTTGTTTCAGCTTTTTTTCTTGTCGATCTTTACCCATTTGAAAACACCTCCTATCTTTATTTTTTCTTTGGAAAGTTGATTCATACATGAATGAGATACATAAAGATTTTCCATAATGTAGATAATAGGAGGGAGAGTGTGCTGATGGATGGCATATTGTATTTGTGGTTACTGTGGGGAATGTGGGTCTATACGACATTTATATTGAGAAAGAAGCATTCGGAACGTTTTCGTTATTCGTTTCTTTGTTTGTTGCTCATATGTGTATTTCCATATGGAATGATGGTGGGTTCTGTTGAGGTATCATTCCCTGTTATTGTACTTGCACTCATTTGTTCTGTTTATATGCGAAATTTAAGCTTGAGAGAGAAGTTATATATGCTTGTAGCAGTTCTCTCCATGGGGATGCTCTATGCAGGGGTCGCTTTGATTTCCATTTATGACCCGGTACTTATGTTTATAGATCGGGATATCATCCTTTCTTTGGGGTTGGTACTTGTAGGTGTTCTTTTCTACAGCCACTCCACCCAATACAGGCTCCGCCTCGTTGCGGTCGCTTTAAGCAGTGTGATCGGCGACTTTTTTTTGAGCATTCCATTAAATAAGGTTGGATTTTACTATTCGATCGGAGGTCCTGCATACCTGGACGTGCTTGCTCTAACCATCGGGCTTTTAACAGCCTTGAAAATCGTGGGGGAAATAAATCAGGCTGTTCACATCAAGACACAAACAAATAAGGGGGAAATGAAGAATCTATGAATGTGTATGTGTATCCGGTGATCTTTGGCGTGGTGGTGGGGACCCTGACCAGGATCTATATGCTTCGCACCGACTATCGCCAATACCCAACGTATCTTCATGGCAAGATTATACATATAGCCCTTGGGTTCATTGCAGCGGGACTTGGCACCATTGCAATTCCCGCTTTACTGGAGGAGAATTTCACGGCGATAACGTTCTTGACGGTTGCGGCGTCTCAGTTCCGTGATGTGAGAAATATGGAGAGAAACACGTTGACTGAGCTGGATGCATATGAGCTTGTCCCCAGAGGGGCTACGTACATCGAGGGGATTGCCATTGCGTTTGAAAGTCGAAATTACCTGGTTATTTTCACCTCTCTGCTTGCTACGATCGCCTACATCGTTTTTAATATATATGCCGCTTTAGGAATCAGTGCGTTCTGCATGGTGCTTGCTCATAAATTAATGGCCGGCGGGCGGCTGAAGGATATCGTTGACATTGAATATGTGAAGCCTCATTTTGATGGAGCGGGACTATATGTTGATAATATCTATATCATGAATATTGGCCTTAAAGTAAGGCAGGAAGAGATCCTCCGCTATGGGATGGGGTTCATCCTTTCACCCAAATCGTTTGATGCAAGGTCGACACTCGCCAATCTGGGTCAGCGTCAGGCCATTCTCCATGATATGTCCACTTCCCTCGGGATTTTTAAGGATTCGGGGACTCCTGCTTTGACGCCCCTCGCCAAGAGGGATTTAGATGATGGAAGAGTCGGGGTGTTTGTCCTTCCGCAGCGAAAGGACGTAGAGAAGGCCATAGCCATCCTGGGGCAGGTGCCAACCCTGGAAAATGCCATAAGAATGCCGTCTGAGTCGAAAGCGAATCAGGAGGGGAGTAAGTTAAAATGAGTACGACCATACAGAAATTCATCCTTGCAACCGTCACGACCACACCTGAAAAAGTGCCAAGTGGAACAAGTGTATTTTATTGTAAAACGGATGATGAATTACAAAAAATCTGCGCAAATCTGGAAGCGATCCTCGACGGGATTGCCCATGAATTAGACGAGGGACTCTTCATCATTGTAAAACATTGATTGCCAGTTTATTCTTTTACTGATAAAATAGTAAAGTTAGGGGGACTGTCCCATAAGGAAACATTACCTTAAGGGCCGGTCCTTCTTGTGCCAGTTAATGAAAATGATTGAACAGGCTTAAAAAGAGGAAATGTAAGAACGAAACAACTTCTTACAGAAAGGGTGATGAACGTGACTAAACCAGTAGTAGCAATCGTAGGGCGTCCGAACGTCGGGAAGTCCACGATCTTTAATAGAATTGTTGGGGAAAGAATATCCATCGTTGAAGATGTACCTGGTGTAACAAGGGACCGTATATATAGTTCTGCAGAATGGCTGACCCATGAATTCAATATCATCGATACAGGCGGGATTGAGCTGGGAAATGAACCATTCCTGGATCAGATCAGGCAGCAGGCTGAAATTGCGATTGATGAAGCCGATGTCATTGTATTCTTGACGAATGGCCGTGAAGGTGTCACAGCCGCTGATGAAATCGTTGCCAAAATTCTTTACAGATCAAAGAAACCGGTCGTATTAGGGATAAACAAAATCGATAATCCAGAAATGAGGGAAATGGTTTATGATTTCTACTCTTTAGGATTTGGCGAACCGTATCCTATTTCAGGTTCCCATGGACTTGGTCTTGGAGATCTGCTCGACGAGGTCGTAAAGAACTTCAAACAGGAAGAGGAAGAGGACTATGCGGAAGATGTCATCAAATTTTCTTTAATCGGGCGTCCGAATGTAGGGAAATCTTCTTTAGTCAACGCTTTATTAGGTGAAGACCGTGTCATCGTCAGTAACGTAGCAGGCACGACGCGGGATGCCATTGACTCCTCCTATACGTATGATGGACAAGACTACGTCATCATTGACACAGCGGGTATGAGAAAAAAAGGGAAAGTGTATGAAACCACTGAAAAGTACAGTGTGTTAAGAGCTCTCAGAGCCATTGAGCGCTCAGATGTCGTCCTATCCGTCATAGACGGTGAGGAAGGAATCATCGAGCAGGATAAGAAAATCGCAGGATATGCACATGATGCGGGGCGTGCTGTCGTCATTGTCGTGAATAAATGGGATGCTGTGGACAAAGATGAGAAAACCATGAATAAATGGGAAAAAAATATCAGGGAACATTTTCAATTCCTTGACTATGCTCCAATCGTCTTCCTTTCTGCGAAAACAAAGAAGCGCATTCACACACTGCTGCCGATCATTAATACGGCAAGTGAAAATCACGCCATGCGCGTACAATCCAGTGTGTTGAACGAAGTGGTCATGGATGCTGTTGCCATGAATCCGACACCGACGGATAATGGTAAGAGATTACGGATTTACTATGCGACACAAGTGGCTGTAAAGCCTCCTACTTTCGTTGTGTTCGTCAATGACCCTGAATTAATGCACTTCTCTTACGAACGATTCTTGGAAAATAGAATCCGTGATGCATTTGGATTTGAAGGAACCCCTATTCGTATTATTGCGCGTGCTAGAAAATAATAAGGTGGGTGTAAAAATGAAAAGTTCAAAAAATGTAACGGTAATCGGAGCAGGAAGCTGGGGCACGGCCCTGGCGATGGTACTGGCTGATAATGGACTGGAAGTTAGGCTATGGGGCCACAAAAAAGAACAGATCGATGAAATCAACTACAAGCATACGAATCAAAAGTATCTGAAAGACATCGACCTCCCCCAATCTATTATCGGTTATCACGACCTCGGGGAGTCATTGGATGGCGTCGACACCATCATTCTGGCTGTTCCGACGAAAGCGATCCGCGGGGTCCTGGGGCAGATTCAAGAGGTTCAACGTGCCCCATTGACCGTGGTCCATGTAAGTAAGGGAATTGAACCTGATTCCCTCCTCAGAATTTCAGAATTGATCGAAGATGAAATGGCACCTGAGAATTTACATACAGTCGTGGTACTATCAGGACCAAGCCACGCTGAAGAAGTGAGCTTGAGGCATCCAACCACTGTGACCGTTTCGTCCAAGGACATGAAGGCGGCTGAAGAAGTTCAGGACCTGTTCATGAACATGAATTTCCGTGTGTACACGAATCCGGACCTCCTCGGTGTAGAAATTGGTGGGGCTCTAAAGAATATCATCGCCCTTGCTGCCGGAATTACAGACGGCTTGGGATACGGGGATAACGCCAAAGCGGCTTTGATTACACGCGGGCTTGCTGAGATTGCCCGTCTGGGAACGAAGATGGGTGCGAATCCCCTGACGTTTTCAGGATTAACGGGAATCGGTGATCTCATCGTGACGTGTACAAGTGTGCACTCGAGAAACTGGAGAGCCGGGAATATGCTCGGGAAGGGTCATAATCTGGATGAGGTCCTGGCCAACATGGGTATGGTCGTAGAAGGGGTTCGCACAACGAAAGCGGCCCATCAGCTTGCTGAGAAGTATGAAGTGAATATGCCGATTACGGATGCACTGTATGATGTCCTCTTCAATAAAGTGGAAGCGAAAGAAGCCGTTGATCATTTGATGGGTCGCGTGAAAACGAATGAAATGGAAGATCTTGTGAATATTCTGGGTGAACGCTTAACCTGATCCGGAAAATAGGACTGTATGAATGATTATTTTTGCATAATGCACAATTATTCCTCGATTTATAGGCATTCGAGGATGCGTACACGGATCTTTCTGCATACACTGTCATGAATATATACAGCTTTGCCTATGGATGGGTAGGTCTCCCTTATTTAGAGCTTCTCTTAGTATGCTGACATACTTGAGAAGCTTTTTTTTGGTCTTTCATCCTTAAGCCCTCCCTTTTTGGACTGTAACAGATTCTTGAACAACCATTCTTTTCTATTCTTTAGTAAAAATCTTATGATATAATACATTCGATAATAGGAGGGATGTACTTTGGATTCGATGATGAAGATGTGGATTTCGTTTGCCTCAATGGGGTTCATGTTTTTTGCCATATTGACGATTTATTTCAGCAGATATAAGATTAAGCAGAAATTCCTGCGTTTTATCACAGCTTTCATGGCATACATATTGATGATCGCTGGTGGGCTCATGATGATTTATATAGTATTAAGCGGACCTACCAATTAGGACCGCCCGATTGAAAGGACGTTTTAGATTGAAGCGCTTTAGTATAACAACTTTACTTCTCATACTTACGATGAGCATCCTTTCCGGCTGTTTGTATCCGGATGAAGAATTAAGTCAGAATCAGATTCCTTATGAAACCCAGGTGAAGGCTGTACAAGAGGCAGTGGAAACCTATCAGAAGGATAATAGCGGACTGCTCCCGATCAAGACCCGGGATCAGGATACTCCCATCTATCAGAAATATCCGATTGATTTCAGGAAATTATCCCCAAGATACTTACCCGAAATTCCGGGGAATGCCTTTGAAAACGGCGGAATCTTTCAATATGTTCTGGTGAATGTGGAAGAAAAGCCGGAAGTCAAGATATTCGATCTTCGAATGGCTGAACAGATAAGGGAATTGAAAATCAGGATCCAGGCACAAGACTATCCTCCGTTTAAAAAAGAAGTAGCACACAATGTCTATACCCTGAATTATAAGGAGCTTGGCTATGATGGGGAAGTCTACGTGAATAGCCCATATTCCAATAAAAATCTTCCCCTTATCATTAACGGTGACGGCGACATTTTTGTGGATTATTCAATGGATTTATTTGAAGAACTTAAATCGGGTGATGAAAAATATAAAAAAGGTGAAGATATACGGAATTTACTAGTGAAAGATACATACTTTGTTCCTGCTTATTCTTTACCGTATACGGTTGATGAAAATAACGAACCTGTCTTCATGACAAAATAGGCATAACCCTTTTCTTGCAAAATATATTGTAAGGGAAGGGTTATTATTTTTATGTCATCCTTTATAGGGTTATTTCATCTAAACAAATGATCATAAATGCTAAAGACATAATAAATTTTTCATTTTTCATCATAAGGGGGGAAAAAAAGCATATTAATAGTCATAAGTCATTGGGACAACATCATAACTATAGAATGTGAGACACAGAATACACGGATGAAACATCCCTGGAATATAAGATGGGAGGGAATCTCTTGGAAAGAGTCGATCTATTTAAGGACATTGCCGAAAGAACAGGCGGAGATATCTATTTAGGTGTGGTAGGAGCAGTTAGAACAGGAAAATCAACATTCATCAAGAAGTTCATGGAACTTGTCGTCCTTCCTAACATCGCAAGTGAGTCAGAACGCGCAAGGGCGCAGGATGAGTTGCCTCAGAGTGCGGCAGGCAGGACGATCATGACGACTGAACCGAAATTTGTTCCGAATCAAGCCATCTCTGTTCACGTCGATGAAGGCCTCGAAGTGAATATTAGATTGGTAGATTGTGTAGGATATACGGTCCCGGGTGCAAAGGGGTATGAAGATGAAAATGGGCCCAGGATGATCAATACACCATGGTATGAAGAGCCTATTCCATTCCATGAAGCAGCCGAGATCGGCACGCGGAAAGTCATCCAGGAACATTCCACGATCGGAGTGGTTGTCACGACAGACGGCTCCATCGGGGAAATTGGCAGAGGGGACTACATTGAGGCAGAAGAAAGGGTCATAGAGGAACTGAAAGAAGTGGGTAAACCATTTATCATGGTCATCAACTCAGCGAGACCTCATGCTCCTGAAACAGAAGACCTCAGAGTGAAACTTCAGGATAAATATGACATACCAGTCCTCGCCATGAGTGTAGAAAGCATGAGGGACTCGGATGTATTGAACGTCCTTAGAGAAGCGCTATTTGAATTCCCGGTTCTTGAGGTGAATGTCAATCTTCCAAGCTGGGTAATGGTACTGAAAGAAGATCATTGGTTAAGACAGAACTACCAGGAAGCCGTGAAAGAAACAGTCAAGGATATTAAGCGACTCCGGGATGTGGACCGGGTTGTCCACTACTTCAGTGAATTCGATCATATCGAACGTGCTGGGCTTGCCGGTATCGATATGGGTCAGGGGATTGCTGAAATCGACCTGTACGCCCCGGATGAACTGTATGATGAAGTCCTGAAGGAAATTGTAGGGGTGGAAATTCGCGGGAAAGATCACTTACTTGAATTAATGCAGGATTTCGCCCATGCGAAAGCCGAATATGATCAAATTTCAGACGCACTGAGAATGGTGAAGCAGACTGGATATGGCATAGCTGCTCCTTCATTGAACGATATGAGCCTGGATGAACCTGAAATCATCAGACAAGGGGCAAGATTCGGCGTCAGCTTGAAAGCGGTGGCTCCATCCATACACATGATCAAAGTGGATGTACAGTCCAAGTTTGAACCGATCATCGGGACAGAGAAACAAAGCGAAGAATTGGTGCGCTACCTGATGCAGGATTTCGAAGATGACCCGCTGTCCATCTGGAACTCCGATATTTTTGGCAGAAGCTTAAGTTCCATCGTAAGAGAAGGTATTCAGGCCAAACTATCTCTGATGCCTGAAAATGCAAGATATAAATTAAAAGATACATTGGAAAGAATCATCAACGAAGGATCTGGTGGATTGATCGCCATTATTTTATAAGTGTCTTTGACCTTCTTAGGAGGGTCATTTTTTTGTTTTCATTTTCTTGAGGAAATCCCCCTGTGACTGTAGGTATTTCCATTGCATAAATATAAATTTTTATTAGATTGTAAGAAGGTTTTCGAAACGACGACATTAGCTGTGAACACTTGGTATATATGGGTTTATGGAAGGTGATGCTTTAGAGGGATACCAACCTTGAGTGTATGCAAACCTGATGGGAAACGGATGTGGATGTTTAAGGCATTCCCAGGTTGGGAAGTAAGTTAGAGTACCTGACAGATAAGGGTATCGGTTGCAGTCATCCGAAAGAAGTGGTAGGTTGATTAGAGTGCGAGAACAAAGGGATGGTTGGTGATTCTATTACATTTGTGTTGCAAATAAGAAAAGATTCCCATTATTTCTTGATTTGTTCTTGCTAAGGTGTATCTATTGTGATAATCTTTTAACAGAATTGTTGTTGAATATTGATTCAGCAACGTTTTCAAGCGTTTTTTCTACACATTATGTATAGAATTCGCTAAAGTTGTTTACTAATGATATTAAAGTAAATGAATCATGACTGAGACATTTCCTTGGGAGGAGGTGAATGGCATGAACAAGACAGAACTTATCAATGCTGTTGCAGAAGCTGCTGAGCTATCTAAGAAGGACGCTACTAAAGCGGTTGACGCTGTTTTCGATACAATTCAAGATTCACTTGCAAACGGTGATAAAGTACAATTAATCGGATTCGGTAACTTCGAAGTACGTGAGCGTGCAGCCCGTAAAGGTCGCAACCCACAAACAGGTGAAGAGATCGAAATCTCAGCTAGCAAAGTACCTGCTTTCAAACCAGGTAAAGCGCTTAAAGAAGCTGTAAAATAATTACATACTTTGAGCGTAACGGGAAGGCCGCATAATTATGCGGTCTTTTTGTTTTTTCTCCAATAGTATGAAGCGTCTCCCCGAAAATTATGTATGAAGTTTTCTTCTTTTATCGTATATTTTATATTATGATAAAACTTCTAAAGCACTAGTCTTTGATGACATTATGGGCTTGTGCTAATATTAACAATGTTACTATTTCTTTAAGTTATTTTAGGAGGACAACATTATGGCACAAGTCAATCATGGCCAAATAGAAGAAGCAATTCGATTAATATTAGAAGCTATTGGAGAGAATCCTAATAGAGAAGGCTTATTAGATACGCCAAAACGCGTGGCGAAAATGTATGCAGAAGTATTTTCAGGACTCGATCACGATCCGAAAGAATACTTTGAAACTATATTCAGTGAAGAACATGAAGAGCTCGTGCTGGTTAAAGATATTCCATTCTATTCAATGTGTGAGCATCACCTTGTCCCATTCTTCGGAAAAGCACATGTTGCGTATATTCCAAGGGATGGTAAGGTGGCAGGATTAAGTAAACTTGCAAGGGCAGTGGAATCCGTTGCCAAGCGCCCTCAGCTTCAAGAAAGAATTACATCCACAGTGGCGGATACGATCATGGAAACCCTTCTTCCTCACGGTGCCATGGTAGTCGTTGAAGCGGAGCATATGTGCATGACGATGAGAGGCGTGAAGAAGCCGGGATCAAGCACAGTGACGACAGCTGTCAGGGGTACGTTCAAAGAGGACGCTCAGGCACGCAGTGAGGTTCTTTCTTTTATAAAGAATTAGGAGTGACGACGAATGAATTCAAATGATTATATTGTCATCAAAGCAATTGAAGACGGCGTGAATGTGATCGGCCTGACAAGAGGGACGGACACCAGGTTTCATCATTCAGAGAAGCTTGATAAAGGGGAAGTGATGATCGCACAATTTACGGATCACACGTCTGCCATCAAGGTAAGAGGAAAAGCGACGATCGTCACCAGTTACGGCGAAGTTGAGAGTGATAATAAGAAATAATCTTCTATTCTGCTTTTGGCTGATAGAGAGAATAAAGGAGGGACGGACTAAGAAGTTTTCAGCTTCGTGGTCGTCCCCTTTGTTATAATATCCTTAAAGGGGATGAGACTCATGCTCCCTATTGAAGAGGATTTTATGGTATAATATTTAATGCTGAAATTTTTAGACCGATACATAGTAGAAATGGGGATTACAGGGTATGAAATTCATTGATTGTAACCATCAAGCGAATATCATTCATCAATACATAGAAGAGCAGTTGCATCACTCTTATCTAAAGGAATATATTGATCAACCGTATATTGACCGGGACCGGATCTATTTTCTGCTCCTGCCTTTCGTAAGGGAAGGACGGACGATGAGTAAAGAAGTTGTACAGTGGATTTCGACTGCCATGTTATTGCAGATAGCCCTTGATACACATGAAAAGGTTACAATCTCTGAACGTGATTCCTTGAAGGAAAGGCAGCTGACAGTACTCGCTGGAGTGTACTTCAGCAGCCTCTATTACAAGATCCTCGCAGAAACAGATGATGTTGAACTGATCTCACATTTAGCAAAAGCGATCAAAGAAATCAATGAAAGCAAAATTTCCATATACAAGGACGAACATAAAAGCATCACTGAACTCATGAAGAAGTTAAAGACCAGGGAATCAGCGATTGTGTCCAACTTCTATCGTTCTTTTGAAGACAATCAGTGGATCGAGATCGTCGAAGAAGCCCTGCTTTACAAGAAGCTCGTTCAGGAGAAGATAAGTCTCGGGCATTCGCAGTATACAAGCTTCATCCGGGCTTTGACTACTTTATCCAACCGGACAGATCAGACTTCACCGGACTTCCATTTAACAAGAGAAGAGACTGGGCATCTGCTATCTCAAATAGATGAACTTCTAGCAGTGACAAAGAGAAAGGTCCAGGGACAGCTAGAGAGCATCGAGCCGGACACGCCCTATTTTAAGAAGCTTATTGTGGAGCTGTTACCTTACACAGAGCCTGAACCAATGACCAAACTATACGCGGAAGAAGGGTAAAACAACATGCAGCAGTCGAAAGAACAAAAAGTTCATGGAGTGTTTGAAAAGATTTATTCCAATTATGATAAGATGAACTCCGTAATCAGTTTCCAACAGCATATAAAGTGGAGAAAAGATACCATGAAGCATATGAATGTGAAGCCTGGCTCCAAGGCACTTGACGTTTGCTGCGGTACTGCGGACTGGACATTGGCCATCGGGGAAGAAGTCGGTGAGTCCGGCAGCGTGGTGGGTCTTGATTTCAGTCAAAATATGCTTTCGATCGGTAAAGAGAAAGTCAAAGAGTCCCACCTGAACAATATCGAACTGATTCATGGAAACGCCATGGAGCTCCCTTTCGACGATAACACGTTTGATTATGTGACCATTGGCTTCGGTTTGCGAAATGTCCCTGACTATCTCCACGTCCTGAAGGAAATGAACCGAGTAGTGAAACCTGGAGGGATGGCCGTCTGCCTTGAAACCTCCCAACCTACCATGTTTGGATTCAAGCAGATGTATTACGCATATTTCCGTTTTGTAATGCCCCTTTTCGGGAAGATATTCGCCAAGAGTTTTAATGAATATTCCTGGCTTCAAGAATCTGCCAGGGATTTTCCAGGCATGAAGGAGCTTGCACAGATGTTTGAAGAAGCAGGCTTTAAAGACATACATGTGAAGCCATATAGTGGCGGGGTTGCTGCCATGCATTCCGGCAGAAAGTAAGAAATTCGTAAATTAGGTGGAAAAACTATGAAGCTAAACAGGATGTATTCGTTTCTTAAAGCGGATATAGATGAAATTGAAAAGGAATTGGAAGTGGCGATCGAGTCAGAATCCCTGCTTTTACAAGAGGCCTCCCTTCACCTTCTTCAAGCAGGTGGGAAGAGGATCCGGCCGGTGTTTGTTTTGCTGTCTGCCAAATTTGGACAATACGATATTAATAGTGTGAAAAATGTAGCGGTAGCATTAGAGCTGATGCACATGGCTTCCCTCGTACACGACGATGTGATCGACGATGCAGAGTTGAGAAGAGGAAAACCGACGATTAAAGCCCAATGGGATAATCGTATCGCGATGTATACTGGGGATTATATATTTGCACGTGCCCTTGAATATATGACTTCAATAAAAGTTCCTGAAGCACATCAGATTTTATCACACACACTGGTGGAATTATGTAAGGGTGAAATCGCTCAAATCGAAGATAAATATCGATTTGATCAGAACCTGCGGAATTATCTTTTACGGATCAAAAGGAAAACCGCCTTGCTTATTGCCGTAAGCTGCCAGCTCGGTGCTATTTCTTCCGGTGCGCCTGAAGAGATTCACAGGCGTCTTTACCGATTTGGTTACAATGTAGGAATGAGTTTTCAGATCACGGATGATATCCTGGACCTTACAGCGAGCGAGGAAGAACTGGGTAAACCGGCGGGAAGCGACTTGTGGCAAGGGAATATCACCCTTCCGATCCTGTACGCCATGGAAAATCCGGATTTGAAAGCCAAGATTGAACGAGTGACGGAATATACCACCCCTGACGAAATGAAAGAGGTCATATCTTCCATCCTGGCCACCGATGCTATCGACCGGTCCCATGAGCTCAGCAGGATGTATCTGGATAAAGCCTTGAAAGACCTGGAGCACCTTCCATATAACCGGGTAAAGAAAAGCCTTAAAAATATCGCAAACTATATCGGTAAGAGAAAATATTAAGAAAATTTAAAATGGAAACGTTGCCAAAACCCCCAATCAGTGTTACTATTTTCGTGGGATGTCCTTAGGAATTCCATACATACATATTAGGAGTGGGGAAGATGGAAAAGACATTTTTAATGGTTAAGCCGGACGGCGTACAAAGAGGGTTAATCGGTGATATCGTATCACGTTTCGAAAAAAAGGGCTTTCAATTAGTAGGTGCCAAGCTTATGAGCATTTCTAACGAGCTTGCAGAAGAGCATTATGGTGAGCACAAAGAAAGACCATTCTTTGGGGAACTTGTTGACTTTATTACTTCAGGACCTGTATTTGCAATGGTTTGGCAGGGTGAAAACGTCATCACGACTGCACGTGGCATGATGGGAGCGACAAACCCTAAGGATGCCGCTCTTGGTACGATCCGCGGTGATTTCGGTCTGACTGTAGGCAAGAACATCATCCACGGTTCCGACTCTTCTGAAAGCGCTGTAAGAGAAATCGGTCTATTTTTCAAAGAAGAAGAATTGGTTGAATATTCCAAATTAATGAACGAGTGGGTTTACTAATAGCCTTTGCTATTTAGAAGCAGGTCGCTGTTTGCGGCTTGCTTTTTTCTATGGATAAAGGTTTAACTTTTCCCTGTAATGTTCGATATACATAATATAGCTTTATACCTTTATAGCAGCAAAGAGAGTGTGGATCTGAATGTCAAATGATTATAGTGAATTTATTCAAGGGGTTAAACGAAAAACGGGTATTGATCTTTCCCTATATAAAGAAGCACAGATGAAGAGGAGACTGACGGCCCTTTATGAAAAGAAAGGGTATGGAAGTTTTCAGGAATTCTTAGGTGCGTTGAATCGGGATCGAGAAGAAATGGAAGGGTTCCTGGATCGTATGACCATCAACGTGTCAGAATTCTTTCGTAACTACAAGCGTTGGGAAATACTGGAGACGAAGATCCTCCCGAGACTGATAAGTGGGAATCAAACGTTGAAGGTATGGAGCGCAGCATGCTCAACCGGGGAAGAACCTTACACCCTTTCCATGATGCTGTCGAAGTATATGACCCTCTCAAACGGTTCAATCACAGCTACAGACATAGACAAAAATGCACTTCAACGTGCCATGAACGGGCTCTATCCCGAAAGGTCACTATCCGAACTCCCGGGGGAAATGAAAAAAACCCATTTCACCCAGGAAGGACCTTTATTTAAACTGAAGGACGAAGTGAAGCGAACGGTGAGCTTTAAGCAGCAAAACCTGCTTTCGGACCCATTTGAAGGGAATTATGATTTGATCGTGTGCAGAAATGTGATGATCTACTTCACGGAAGAGGCCAAAAACCTTCTTTACCATAAGTTCAATAGTTCACTAAAGCCCGGCGGCGTCCTCTTCGTAGGCAGCACCGAACAAATCTTCAACCCCTCACAATACGGCTTCGAAACAGAAGACACCTTCTTCTACAAAAAAATATAAACAACGACGATGTCAATCTGCATATTAGAAGCACTTTTTTCATCCCTTGGGATGATGAAGAAGTGGACTCTCAAAATGTGAGGATTCACATCGTTTTATATTTTTCAGGAAAATAGAATATTAGAAAAGTTTTTAAACGTAAGGACTAGGAAAGAATATAAATTCTATGTTATATTGGTACATAATTCTTTAACGAGTTGAAGGGGGAAAGTAAATGAGATACTTAACATCTGGAGAATCACATGGACCACAGTTAACGACCATCATTGAAGGGCTGCCGGCAGGAATGCCGCTTGAAGCTGAAGATATAAATGAAAACCTGGCAAGAAGGCAGAAAGGATATGGGCGCGGACGAAGAATGCAGATAGAAAAGGACCGTGCTTCGATCGTCGGCGGGGTGAGGCATGGATATACGCTTGGTTCTCCTTTAGGATTGGTTGTGGAGAATAAAGACTGGACTCACTGGACGAAGGTGATGGGAATCGAGCCCCTTCTCGAGGGCGGAGAAGAAGAAGTGAAGAGAAAGATCTCGAGGCCCAGACCCGGTCACGCGGATCTCGTCGGCGGAATGAAATATGGACATAGAGATCTCAGGAATGTCCTGGAACGTTCGTCTGCCAGGGAGACGACTGTAAGGGTGGCAGCAGGAGCCGTTGCTAAGAAGCTGTTGAAATTATTGGATATTGAAGTTGTCGGACATGTCCTTGAAATCGGAGGCATTAAGGCCGAAAAGCTTCATTATGATTCGATAAATGAATTGAGAGAGATTACGGAAGAATCTCCTGTCCGCTGCCTGGATGAAGAGGCTGCCGGGAAAATGATGAACCTGATAGATGAAGCGAAGCAGAATGGGGATTCCATAGGCGGGGTCGTAGAGGTCATCGTTGAGGGTATGCCTGCAGGAGTGGGAAGTTACGTTCATTATGATCGTAAGCTTGATGCGAAAATTGCTATGGCGGTCATGAGTATCAATGCATTTAAAGGGGTCGAATTCGGCTTGGGGTTTGAAATGGCAAGAAAGCCTGGAAGTGAAGTGCATGACGAAATCGCATGGAGTGAAGAGCTTGGGTACTATAGGAAAACGAATCGTTTAGGAGGATTTGAAGGAGGAATGACAACGGGTATGCCAATCCGTGTCAAAGGTGTCATGAAGCCGATCCCGACACTCTACAAGCCACTTCAAAGTGTGGACATCGAAACGAAGGAACCCTTTAAAGCAAGCATCGAGAGATCGGATAGCTGTGCGGTTCCAGCTGCAAGCGTAGTAGCAGAAGCCGTAGTGGCATGGGAACTTGCCGCTGGCATCATCGAACAATTCAATAGTGATCAATTTGAGAAACTTCGTCAGGATATCAACAGACAACGCCAGGATTCAAAGGAGTATTAATGAAATGAAACAGGTAACCATTCAAACTGCTTCCAAGACATATGACGTGAATATTGGAGTGGAGATGACGAATGAGATGGTTTCTTTCATTAAGAATTCCTTCCCTGATGTTTCAAAGCTATGGCTCATTGCCGATGAAGCCGTATATAAGCTTCATGGGCAAGCATTCTCGGATGATCTCGGTCAGTCCTTTGATGTAACCATTTATCAAGCTCCCAAAGGGGAAAAGGCGAAAAACTTTGCCACGTATGAAGAAGCGATAACACACGGACTCAAGCATAGAGTAGATCGCAAATCCATCGTGATTGCTTTCGGTGGCGGTGCCATTGGAGATCTTGCGGGCTTTATCGCATCCACCTATATGAGGGGAATCCCTTTCATCAGCGTTCCGACGACAATACTTGCACATGACAGTGCCGTGGGAGGGAAAGTGGCGATCAATCACCCCCTGGGGAAAAATATGGTCGGACAGTTTTACCAGCCGGAAGGCGTATTCTTTGATTTGAATTACTTTTCTAGCCTCCCTAAAACGGAAATCCTATCGGGATTCGCTGAAGTGATCAAACATGCCTTCTTATCTGACCGGGAGTTCCTTCAGGATCTCATGCATTCTTTCCGATCGCCTGAAAACATGGAGGAAAGCTTTTTAACAGATTGCCTGATTAGGGGAATACAGGTAAAGGGAGACATTGTATCAAAGGATGAACGGGAGTCAAATATCCGGGCTTTCTTGAACTTCGGACACACTTACGGGCATGCAGTTGAAAGTGCAAGCGGCTATGGGAATCGGACTCACGGGGAGTCAGTCATGATCGGGATGGTCTATGCTTTATATCTCAGTGAACGCTACTGCAATCTGTCAATTGACATGGAGAGGTTCATAGGGTGGATCAAATCTTTGGGGTACAATCTGAAGGTTCCTTCCAACATCGGCTTCGACACATTATACGAGGGGATGAAGCTTGATAAGAAGTCCATGAACGGAAATCCGGTCTTCGTGCTGTTGAAGGATATCGGTGAACCCGTGATGGCAAACGTTACGGAGGAGGATTTAAAGCAGGCGGATGCATACATCCGAAAGCTATAGATCCCGTCCCTATAGAGTATACAATATCAAGAAAAAGGGAGAGTGGAAGAATGATCAGGGGAATTCGAGGTGCCACTACAGCAGATCGTGATAATGAAAAGGAAATTCTCCTTTCAACTGAAAGTCTCTTTAAGGAAATGATTTTACATAATGATATTAAGGCAGAAAATGTCGCATCCGTTTTTATTTCTGCTACAGATGACATTACGAGCGTGTTTCCAGCCAAAGCTTTAAGGGGATTCGAAGAATGGAAATATGTCCCCGTTATGTGCATGCAGGAATTGGACGTACCCCATGGACTATCCCGCTGCATCAGAGTGATGATTCACTATAATACCTCAACACCACAGAGTGACATCCAACATATCTATATGAAAAATGCAGTCAGCCTTCGTCCTGATTTGAAAAAAAATAAGCGGCCATTATGAATACGACTGAAAGGAAGTTAAACATGAAGTGGAAATCCCAGATTCAAAATCTTAAAGCATACCAGCCTGGAAAAACGATGGATGATGTAAAAGAGCTATTCAATCTTGAGAAAGTAGTCAAGCTTGCATCGAATGAAAATCCCTTCGGATGCTCAAGTAATGTTGAAACCTATCTAAAAAACAATGCCCTCTCACACGCGCTCTATCCTGACGGTTATGCGAAGGAGTTACGTTTTAAGATGGCAGAACATTTATCTGTGGAACCTGGACAATTATTGTTTGGAAATGGCTCTGATGAAGTGATTGAGATCATCTCAAGGGCTTTACTGGATGGAGGTAAAAGCACGGTTATGGCAACCCCTACCTTCCCTCAATATAAGCATAATGCCATCGTTGAGGGAGCTGAGGTCCGTGAAGTTCCCCTGGATGCTGCAGGAAAGCATCAACTGGCCAAAATGCTGGGAGAAATAGATGACACCACTTCGGTCGTCTGGTTATGCTCCCCCAATAACCCAACAGGGGAATATATTCGGAACGGGGAACTCATTTCCTTCTTGGATGCAGTCCCTTCCCATGTCCTTGTCGTTTTGGATGAAGCGTATTATGAATATGTAGTGGCGGATGATTATTATGATTCTCTGGAATTGTTAAAGTCATATCCTCAATTATTGATTACACGCACCTTTTCAAAAGCATATGGCCTTGCAGGGTTCAGAGTGGGGTTCGGAATCGGGAATAAGGACGTTATCGGGAAATTGGAGCCGATCCGTGAACCTTTCAATAATAATACACTGGCTCAAGGAGCGGCTTCAGCGGCCATCGAAGACCAGGCGTTCATCGAGGAATGCAGGAGAGAGAACCGAAAAGGACTAGCGCAGTATTACCGCTTTTGTGAGGAACACAGCCTCGCCTATATACCATCCCAAGCGAACTTCGTCTTGATCGACTTTGGCGTAAGTGGAGACGAGGTATTTCAGTACTTGATGAGCAAGGGCTATATCGTACGGTCCGGCGAAGCACTCGGATACCCTCATTCAGTCAGGATAACAGTCGGGTCTCATGATCAAAATGAAGAGGTCATCGAGAAAATGACGGAATTTCTGGCACTTCAGAAACAACCATGATGAGCGGTCGGAGGGGAGTTGGTCCTTTCCGGCTTTTTTCAAATAGAAAGATGGAGGGGAAACGATGAATGGAACAGTGTTGATCATTGGGATGGGCCTGATCGGCGGGTCACTTTCCCTCTGCATAAAAAAAGAGCACCCACATGCCAGAATCATTGGTCATGATGTGAATCATAAAGAATTAAGGCTTGCGAAATCACTCGGTGTGATCGATGAGATGTCCCTTTCTTTACAGACAGCCGCCGAACAAGCGGATCTTATTGTTATTTCTACACCTGTTTTTCAAACAGAAAAGATCATCGCACAATTTGAATCCCTCTCCTTGAAAGAAAGTGTCCTGATCACCGATACAGGAAGTACAAAGGAACAGATTATGAGATCTTCGGAAGTGCTGACCAAAAATGGGATTCAATTTATCGGGGGTCACCCAATGGCGGGGTCTCATAAGAGCGGCGTAGCAGCTGCGAAAGAAATCCTATTTGAAAATGCCTTTTATATGCTTACGCCGGGATCCGGTGTGGCAGAGGAAAGCGTCGGAAGGCTACAAGACTGGCTGAGGGGAACCCACGCGAAATTTTTACTAGTCGAACCAAGGGAACACGATGAGTTAACGGGGATGATCAGCCACTTTCCCCATATTGTTGCGGCGTCACTCGTTCATCAGGCGAAGGGCTCTTCGACTGAACACCCTTATTTGAGAAGGCTTGCTGCAGGAGGCTTTCGTGATATCACCCGTATAGCCTCATCCAACCCAACAATGTGGAAAGACATCACCATACAGAACAGGGGGGTCCTGCTTTCCCTCTTAAAGGAGTGGAAAGTAGAGATGGATGAGGTCGTATCCCTCATCGAAATGAATGATTCACAGAAAATATACGAGTATTTCAACGATGCGAAAGTATTCAGGGATGATCTCCCCATCCTGGAAAAAGGGGCGATACCTTCATTCTATGATTTATTTGTAGACGTACCGGACTATCCAGGTGTGATCTCGGAAGTGACAGGGTATCTTGCGCAGGAGAAGATCAGTTTAACGAATATCAGAATAATGGAAACAAGAGAAGATATATACGGAGTATTAGCGATCAGCTTTCAAACGCTGGACGATAGGGAAAGAGCTTTGAACTGCTTAAGAGAACAAACAAATTATGAACTATTCTTAGGATAAAGGGTGATAAGGATGGAAGCGAATAAAAGACTGTCAAATCCAAACAGTGGTCTGAATGGAGAGCTTCACGTACCTGGAGACAAATCGATTTCCCACCGCTCCATTATGTTTGGATCGGTTGCTGAAGGGAAAACGGTTATACATAATTTTCTTATGGGGGAGGATTGTTTAAGCACGATTTCCTGCTTCCGTAAATTAGGGGTTGAGATCGAGGTCACTGAAGACGCAGTGATTGTATACGGTAAAGGGTGGGACCACTTGAAAGAACCCGCTGACATCCTTGATGTAGGAAATTCAGGGACAACGACCCGTCTCATTATGGGGATTCTGGCAGGAAGACCATTTCATTCGGTCCTGATAGGTGATTCCTCGATTGCCAAAAGGCCCATGAAGAGGGTGACAGAGCCCTTAAAGCAATTCGGTACAGTGATAGATGGACGTTCAGGAGGTGACTTCACGCCACTTTCCATCAGGGGTGGAAACCTGAAAGGGATCCATTATTCTTTACCTGTGGCGAGTGCACAGGTGAAATCCGCCCTCATACTGGCCGGGCTTCAGGCTGAAGGGATGACTGAAATAGTCGAAAAAGAGCAAACGAGGAACCATACAGAAAAGATGATCATCGAGTTTGGGGGAACGATCGAAAAGCGCGGAGATACCGTTAAAGTAATGGGAGGACAGGTATTGAAAGGAACGGAAATCTATGTACCTGGAGATATTTCCTCAGCAGCCTTTTTCATGGTGGCAGCAGCCATCGTTCCAGAAAGTAGAGTACTGTTGAAGAATGTCGGGCTAAATGAAACACGAACGGGCATTGTGGAAGTGATGAAGAAAATGGGTGCGTCCATTGAGGTCATGGAGCAATCAAACGAAGGTGAACCCGTCGGTGATATTCTCGTAGAAACGTCCAAACTTACAGGAATTGAAATCGGAGGGGACCTGATTCCTTCTTTGATCGACGAAATTCCCATCATCGCACTTTTAGCTTCACAGGCTGAAGGGAAGACCGTCATCAAGGATGCCGAGGAATTGAAAGTGAAGGAAACCAATCGGATCGATGCCGTTGTGAAGGAGCTTGGAAAGCTTGGTGCAAACATAGAGGGTACGCATGACGGGATGATCATCCAGGGGAAAACCCCTTTACACGGTGGAGAAGTCCATTCCTGGGGCGATCACCGGATCGGCATGACACTGGCTGTCGCTTCCCTGTTGACTGACTCTGATGTATATTTAGAAGATGCAGAGGCCGTGAAGATCTCGTATCCGACTTTCTTTGAACATATTAACCAACTTGTGATGAAATAAAACTGAATGTATGATGTGAGAGGTGGTTGGTCTTTGGGCTGAATCCGCCTCTCTTTTTAATGAGTGGGTGGCATGAATTCATCCTTACCTTCATAGCTTGTCTATAAAGGAAGGTGATGATGGGGTGAGTACCTATATTATTGAAAATGCCAATTGGGTAAAGGAAACCAAGCTAACTCACACTTCACTATTGGTGAAAGACGGAAGGATTTCAGCCATCAGGAACAGCTTTCAGTACTACAAGTACATGAAAATGGATGTGTCACATTTTTTGATGACGCCCGGACATGTCATGTGTGACTTAATGGTACCCCAGGGGAGCGACTTCATCTCCACAAAGAATTATTACCTTGATGAATTCATAAAAAAAGGGTGTACCACAATTCTAACGGCTTTTTCAATACAGTATGAGTATGAATTCCTTACACAATTGAACGAACGGAAAACTTCCTTGCTCAACAGTCCCCTTGATTATACGATAGGGTTGATAACATCTGCGAATCTGATTACCCAGAACATCATACGGGCATGTAAGCGGCATAGGGTGCCCGTTATATGGATCGAGATGGATGAGGCAAGTGGATTCAGAGACATTCCGTGGGGATGGATCAAAGGATTATTGTATGACTACCCTATTACTTTTGTCCCTTTTTTTACGACAAACATAGACAATAAAACCAAAATGAAGCATCTTAAAATATGGCAGAATTCGATGAAAAACGAGGGTATTCCCCATATTCCCGTTGAAATCCCCGAAAAAGAGCCACTGAACTTAAGCATATTGAAGAAAATTGGAATATATCCCCTTAGAGGAAATTTTTTGGTGGGTGGAGAAATATGTTATAACCTCTATATGAAGCCTGAAGGTGTGTCGGGTACTGAGCCATTATCATTTCAATATGATCATCATGTGCTAAAATGTACTATGAACAAAGGGAAATATCATTATGTGAATAATAGAGGTCATTTTTATCCTGGAGCTGGTGAAGAACTGATCATACAAACCCCGGGATATTTTACTTAATTGAATACAAGCTTTTATATAGAAAGGGATTGACCATGTCATACAAAGAAGAAATGTTATCTTCCTTGGAAGAAGGGAATTTAGAAGAAGCAAAGAAACAGTATAATCAAGTGCTGAAATTTGGGAGTCATGAAGAAAAATTCAGTCTTGCCGAAGAATTACATCATTTGGGGTTTTTGGAGGAAGCGAAAGAGCTTTACGGGAATCTCCTTCAATATTATCCGGGTGAGGGTGAGCTTCTCATTGAACTGGCGGAAGTGCTGGTGGAGATGGATAAAGAAGAAGAAGCCATCGAAACACTTGCAGAATTGGATGAGAAAGACCCCACCTATCCAAGATCACTTCTTCTTTTGGCGGATCTTTATCAAATGCAGGGCTTGTTTGAAGTAAGCGAACAAAAACTTCTTCAGGCTAAGAGGTTATTACCCGATGAACCGGTCATCGATTTCGGACTTGGGGAATTGTATTCTGAAACCGGCAGATTCCTGGAAGCGATCAGGCATTATCAGATCCTCATAGAAAAGGGGACGACCGAGCTTGGGGGAACCAATGTCCACCAGAGATTGGCAGAGGCCTATAGTGTAGGAGGAGCATTCGAAGAAGCTTTGACCCATTATGAAAAAGCCCTCCAAGAACATCTGGAAATCAATACATTGTTCGGGTATGCCTTTACTGCCTATCAGGCTGGCTATTACGAAAAGGCGATTGAAAAATTCGTTTCCGTCAAGGAACTGGATCCTGAATATCATTCAGTCTATTTACTGCTGGCGAAGTCGTATGAGCGTGAAGAAAAGCTTCAAGAGAGCCTGGAAGCTGTTCAGGCGGGGGTTAAGCAGGATGAATACAATAAAGAACTGAATGTATTCGGTGGCAAAATTTCATTGAAGATGGGACTTGAAGAAGAAGCAGAAGCGTTTCTTCGGGAAGCCCTGGCGCTTGATCCCGGATATGTGGAAGCTGCCCTTATCATCAATAAATTGTTCTTTACACAGGAACGGTATGAAGATGTTCTTGAAATCGCCCAGATGCTGACGGTTGAAGGAGAAGAAGAGCCTCAGATCAATTGGGATCTGGCGAAGGCTTATGAAGGGCTTGAACAATATAATCATGCATTAAAACAATACCGTATTGCATATACTTACTTTAAGAATCATCAAGAGTTTTTACTAGAGTTCGGACAATTTCTAGTAGAAGAAGGACTCAGGGGTGAAGCAGTAGAAGTATATAAACACCTGATTGAAATGGATCCTTCAAATGACGAATGGCAGGACCTGCTTGAAAGATTACAAGACTGATCAGTGACGGTGGTTCTAAGGGACTTGGACGTTAAGAAATGAATATGGCTAAGAGCTTATGAATGTGACTTGAACTTTATGATGAAAGAAAAACGGACCTTTTAAAAAGGATTCTGCAGAGGAGGGAAAACCATGACCACCCCTGTTTCTGTCAACGAGAAGAAAGAATTTATCCGCTGGTTTTTGAACCGATACCAATTAAAACGAAGAGAATGTGTGTGGATTTTAAATTATCTGATGAGTCATGACCAATTAATGAAAAAGGTTCACTTTGTCGAAGAATCCCAGTACTGTCCAAGAGGCTTGGTGATGTCCACTCATTGTGTCGAAGATGTTCCATTCCGGTTCTACAAAGAGAATATCATGACAACGGACGCAGAAAAGTCATTTCATGATATCCGATTGAACAAAGATGAAGACATTTACATCCAACTGAACTTCAGTAAGGCAAATTCCAGTTATCAATTTGCAGCCGTACTGGAAGAAAACCCGTTTATGCCGAAATACTTACTCATTAATGAAAAAGACAGAATGGTAGCTGAACAGTTTCTGGAGGACAGCCTGCAGACCTTCAGGAAGGACCGCTTGTTAAAGGCGATCGATCAAGCATTGGATACCGGTGACAAAAAGGCTTTCAGTAAATTGACCAGAGAATTGAATAGCCTGACCTGATAAGTCGGATGAAGAGACACACCATCTCTTCATTCGATTTTTTTATTGTCTTTTTAGATAGTAAGATTAAGAATGGTACATACTATGAACGAGGCTCTTTACGTCCCCTGTGAGGACTATCCCTGAGGAGTATGCCTATCGAGGGGAGTATTTCACCGGGAAGCACGTTTAGTATGGAAAGCACTTGTATAAAAAAAGTGAAATCGCTTTATATGAGATGATATAAAGTGATAAGATGGGAAGTGGAAAATGAAAGAAAAAAGTGAGGGTTATACATGAATTGGAACGTAAAAGATATTGAAGTGTTCGAAGCCGAAAAAGCATATGTAGATACGGCGGTCATTCCCGTTGTCCCTGTTGATTTCGGGAAGGATATAAGAGTCTCGGCAGCACAATCAGAGTTTATCAATCTACTCGCTCTGCACCTGGAAAGGCAGTTCAAAGGAAGAATGATGATGACCCCTTCATTCACGTATAGAATGTCATCATCTGAGGAGTGCGAGGTATCTGAATTATCCCAATGGGCAGGGGAATTAATCGAAAGTGGTGTGAAGCACGTCTTCTTCCTGACTTCAGACAGCCGGTGGAAGAAAGTCGAGGATAAAGTCGGTGAAGGCTTGATCTGGGTTCCGTCCATCCCGCTTGAAAACCTGGACGACCAATATAAACATTCGATCATGGAAGATCAGGTCAAGCAGCTGTTAAATGTGATTGTACAAAAATGGCAAAAAAATTCATAAAAACTTCACATTGTTTCCATCTTTTAGATACGAGAGTTATTGACCTTGTATAGAGTTTAATATATCATAGTTATGTCCTAGTTTTATATTTGTGCGAAATATGTCCGACGGACTTACCTTACGATAGAGGGGGGAAAAGGATGAGCAAACATCGTGTATCTAGACGTCAATTCCTTAACTATACACTTACGGGTGTAGGCGGTTTCATGGCGGCGGGAATGTTAATGCCGATGGTTCGCTTTGCAGTGGATCCAGTGTTGAAAACGGAAGCTGCGGGAGATTTTAGAGCGACTAAGCAAAAGGTTTCAGAATTATCGAATGAACCAGTACGTGTCGATTTCTCATATGAGCAAAAAGATGCGTGGTACACATCAGAAGTTACACAAACCGCTTGGGTATATAAGAACAAAGAAGACAAAATTATTGCTCTTTCACCGGTTTGTAAGCACCTCGGTTGTACAGTTAACTGGAATGGGAATCCGGATCATAAAGAAATGTTCTATTGCCCATGTCATGGTGGAATGTATCACAAGAACGGTGAGAATGTACCAGGTACACCACCGACAGCACCGTTGGATTCATATCCGACAAAAGTAAAAGATGGAATTCTTTATCTTGGAAAACCAGAACCAAATAAATTTGTTAAGTAAGGGGGCGTAATCTGTGCTGAACAAGATCTATGATTGGGTTGACGAGCGTTTAGACATTACGCCTTTGTGGCGCGATATCGCGGATCACGAAGTTCCTGAACATGTAAACCCGGCGCATCACTTTTCTGCGTTTGTTTACTGCTTCGGAGGATTGACATTCTTCGTAACCGTCATCCAGATTTTATCCGGAATGTTCTTAACGATGTACTATGTTCCAGATATTAAAAACGCTTGGGAATCTGTGTATTATCTTCAAAATGAAGTTGCATTTGGACAAATTGTCCGCGGAATGCATCACTGGGGAGCCAGTTTGGTTATCGTAATGATGTTCTTACATACACTACGCGTCTTCTTCCAAGGTGCATACAAAAAACCTCGTGAATTGAACTGGGTTGTTGGGGTTCTTATTTTCTTCGTTATGTTAGGGCTTGGTTTCACCGGATATTTACTGCCGTGGGATATGAAAGCGCTATTCGCGACGAAAGTAGGTCTTGAAATCGCAGGGGCCACTCCATTTATCGGAGACCAGGTGAAAATGTTATTAGCGGGAGATGCTCACATCGTCGGGGCGCAGACTCTGACTCGATTCTTCGCTATTCACGTATTCTTCCTGCCTGCTGCTCTACTTGGATTGATGGGAGCTCACTTCCTGATGATCCGTAAGCAAGGTATTTCCGGACCACTATAAGAAACAATTGTAAATGATTAACCTAATAAAAGGAGGGGGACACTATGCATCGAGGAAAAGGGATGAAGTTTGTAGGGGACTCCCGGGTTCCTGCAGACAGAAAGCCGAATATACCGAAAGACTATTCGGAGTTCCCTGGTAAAACAGAAGCTTTCTGGCCGAACTTCTTATTGAAGGAGTGGCTGGTAGGAGCTGTTTTCCTTATCGGTTATCTTTGTCTAACGGTTGCTCATCCATCACCGTTAGAACGTATAGCCGATCCGACAGATACTGGATATATTCCATTACCTGACTGGTATTTCTTATTCTTATACCAATTACTTAAGTACACATATGCATCCGGACCTTATAATGTTATCGGTGCGTTCGTTATTCCTGGAATCGCGTTTGGGGCACTTTTACTTGCACCATTCATTGATAAAGGACCTGAACGCCGTCCGACAAAACGTCCTTTTGCAGTAGGGTTCATGTTATTGGCGCTTGCAGCTACGTACTTTTTGACTTGGGAATCCGTTGCGACTCATGACTGGGAAGCGGCTAAGGAACAAGGGAAAATTCGTGCTGAAGTAGATATCGATAAAGAATCTGAAGGATATAAGATTTTTTCTGATCAGAAGAATGGTTGTATCAACTGTCATGGTGAGAATTTGCAAGGTGGGGCTGGTCCTTCCTTAATCGGAACGGGTCTTGCACCTGAAGAAATTGCGAAAATTGCTAAAAATGGTAAACCGCCGGGCATGCCTGCTGGTTTATTTAAAGGGACAGATGAAGAGTTGAAGAAACTCTCTGAATTCATCTCTGGTTTAGAAGAATAATGTTGAAAAAGGGCCGGCATCTGTTGGCCCTTTTTTTCTACTTGAAAGAGAGGTGCAAACATGCTCTGGATCATGACGATCTTAAGAAATAAAACCTTTTTATGGTTGCTGCTTATAGTAAATGTTTTCGGTACCATCTATGGATACATTTGGTATATGCCACAGCTTCGTGATACTCCTCCCCAGTTTTTACTGTTTGTCCCGGATAGTCCGACAGCCAGTCTGTTTTTTTGTTTCGTATTGATCGCATTTATACTGAATCGGAATTGGCCGATTTTCGAAGCGCTTGCCATCATCACCCTGTTTAAATACGGTGTGTGGGCAGTGATCATGAATCTGTTGACCCTCATGGTATCCGGTGATTTGCCTTGGCAAGGATATATGCTGATGGCTTCACATGGTGCAATGGCCGTGCAGGGTATCCTATATTCATCGTTTTACAGGGTGAAATTATGGCATATTGTCGCAGGGGCCGTCTGGACCGTCCATAATGATATCATTGATTATGTTTATATGCAGTTTCCTGTATATTCAAGACTCTATATGTATATTCAGGATATCGGATATTTCACTTTCTGGCTCAGCATCACCTCCATCGCCATTGCGTATTATTTCACGCAGAAAACAAATCGCCTCTCCCTAGACTATAAGTTTGACTGATTTATGGTCTACTCTTGTCCACCCCTTCATACACTTTATTAGTAGTTTTAGGGGGGACAAGTATGAAATTAATCCAATTTTTTATCACGCTTTTCTTATTTCTCATTTTAGTACCTCATCCATTAATCGCTGTAGAATCTCCGTCTCCAATCAACGAGCTTGATGATCTATCGGATCAGGCTTTACAGATGACAAAGGCCGGCCGATATGAAGAAGCCAAGCATCTATTAGTATATTTCTCCGAAGAATTTGCCTCTTTGAGTGCCCAGCAGTCCTTCTCGATGGATGAGCTTAGAATCCTTACCATCTCACATAATCTTGCATTGGAAAGTATCAACCAATCCTCCCTTGACCTTGAGCAAAAGGTGAATGCCGTTACGAAGTTCCGCCTGGTGATGGATGCATTAAACAGTCAGCATCAGCCTTTATGGGTTGAAATGGAGGACCCGATCATGGATGCTTTTAATGGTGTCAAGGTTGCGGCGGAAAATGGAAACGTTGATGAATACCAAACGACCTTGAATGTATTTTTATCAAAATATAATATCATTCAGCCTAGTATTAAATTGGATATACCGGTTGAGCGGGCTCAATCCCTGGATGCGAGGATCACCTACCTGGATCATTATCGACAGGATGTGCTGGAAGGGCAGCAAACGATGAGCGAGCTTACCGCTTTGGAAACGGATCTCCAAAAGCTATTCGAGAACATGACAGAGGATGAAGCAGATCCTTCTCTTTGGTGGGTCATCATATCGACGGGCAGTATCATTGTCTCTACATTATCTTATGTAGGTTGGAGAAAATATAAGGGACAGGGTGAAATGAAAAAGTCCGAACGTCAAAAAAATTGACAGTGCGATGATGGCGCTATAAAATTTAGGTAATCTATACATCTGGAGGTTTTTGCGAAAATGGCAGGATTTTTGATTTACTTTTTACTGATTGCTCTTATTCCGATAGGGGCACAGATGCGTGTAAAGAGTACGTTTAAGAAATATTCAAGAGTGGCCACGACTTCGGGTATGACCGGAAGGGAAATGGCAAGAAGGATTCTGGATGAAAACGGTTTGCACAACGTGAAGGTAGTGGAAGGCAGGGGGTTTCTGAGTGATCACTACAACCCTATGACCAAAACGGTCGCATTATCACCTGATAATTACCACGGGCATTCCGTAGCCGGGGCGGCAGTGGCTGCCCATGAAGTAGGCCACGCGATACAGGACGCTGAAAGCTATGCGTTTCTCCGTTTCCGCCATGCTCTGGTACCGGTCGCGAATATTGGTTCCAATATGTCCTGGATTTTCTTGATGATCGGTATTTTTACTCAATTATCCGGTATGTTCCTGCTCGGGATCATTTTAATGGCGGCAGGGGTAGTGTTCCAATTGATCACGCTTCCTGTTGAGTTCAATGCTTCCTCAAGGGCCATGAATCAAATCGTTTCCCTTGGACTGATCCGCAATGAAGAAGAGCGTCATGCCAGAAAAGTACTGAACGCAGCAGCCATGACGTATGTAGCCGGAGCAGCAGTTGCAATCATTGAACTGTTAAGACTGGTCCTTATTTTCACCGGGATGAATGGTGACGATTAAGAATATGATAAAAGCAGCCGGACTCATGATCTTGAGTCCGGCTGCTTTTTGTTTTCCTCTAATCCAGTATAGGGTTTTTATCTGCATCAAGTGTGAATCCTTCGCCGAGAACGTCATGGACAACAGTGACGGATACAAAGGCGTGAGGATCAACGCTTGTGATGATGTTTTTCAGTCTCACGATTTCATTTTTCCCGACTACGCAGTAAAGAACTTCCCGTTCTTGTTTCGTAAATGAGCCGTGGCCGCGTAATACGGTTACTCCCCGGTCCATTTTCTCATTGATGACATTGGCGATTTCTTCATGGCTTTCTGAAATGATCATGGCGCCCCTGGCAGAATAAGCCCCTTCCTGCATGAAATCGATGACCCTTGCAGCAACGAATACAGCGACCAGCGTATACATCGCTTCCCGGTATTCCAAATACGTAATGAGAGAGATGCCGATGACAACGGCATCAAACATGAACATCGTCTTTCCCATGCTCCAGCCTATGTACTTATGGGCTAGCCTGGCGATGATATCCACCCCGCCTGTCGTACCTCCGTATCTGAAAATGATCCCCAGTCCAATTCCAATGAAAACACCTGCAAATAAGGCCGCGAGAAAAAGATCCCCTTCCAGGTTGATGGTCATTTGATACCGTTGGAAAATCCATAGAAATACGGATAGAGCGACAGTCCCTATCACAGTATAATAGAAAGCTTTCTTCCCGAGGAGCTTCCATCCCAGAAAGAATAGGGGTATATTTAAGGCTAGGTTGGAGTACGACGGATCAATATCGAATAAGAAATAAAGGATGAGCGTTATTCCCGTGAATCCACCTTCAGCCAGTTTATTTTGGATATTAAAATGTACAAGTCCAAATGCAAATATAGCCGAACCTAATAAGATAAATAAAATATTTTTAATGCGTAATCCGGACATCTGTGTTTCCCTCCTTTTATAGTATTATCCCGTTGACAGAGACATTATATAAGAAGAAAAACAAACTGGCAACGAAGACTTGCGAAATCAAACGTAATATTTGTCAAACGGGAAGGATTTAGCTAACATGATAGGAGATAATGAAGGAGTGAGGCTTCTTATGGATAAGAATAAAACGATGAATCAATTACAAAAAGAAGTGGACCAATACATAAGTCAATTCAAAGAGGGTTATTTCAGTCCATTGGCGATGGTGGCACGTCTTACCGAGGAGCTTGGTGAATTAGCGAGAGAAGTGAATCATTACCATGGCGAAAAACCAAAGAAACATACAGAAAAAGAAAACACGATCGAAGAAGAGCTGGGGGATCTGTTGTTTGTGGTCATCTGTTTGGCCAACTCCCTGGATATTAGCTTAGAAGAAGCCCATAATACGGTGATGCATAAGTTTAATACAAGAGATAAAGATCGTTGGACCAGAATAGAAAGTGGGGATGAAGATGGAGCAAATTAACATCACGATTGCAGGACCAAGAGGAAGAATGGGGAAGGAAGCTGTTCAATTGGTGAAGGACACCGAGCATTTTACTCTTATTAGCGTAATCGATCATAAAAAGGAAGCTGATCTGGATGTACCGGTATATACAGATATTGAGGCATGCTTTCAAGATGAAGCACCACATGTGTTGATTGACTTGACGACGCCTGAAGTCGGGTATCATCATACGAAAACGGCCCTGGAATATGGGGTCAGACCGGTTGTCGGGACAACGGGTTTTTCTTCTGATGAACTTGAAGTATTGAGGGGACTGGCGGAATCCAAGTCACTTGGATGCATCATTGCTCCAAATTTCGCGATTGGAGCCGTGCTTATGATGAAATTCTCTCAAATGGCGGCAAAATATTTCGATGATGTGGAAATCATTGAATTGCATCATGATCGAAAATTGGATGCCCCATCGGGTACGGCCGTGAAAACAGCCGAAATGATAAGGGAAGTAAGGCAATCGAAAGAGCAGGGGCACCCTGATGAAAAGGAAACGCATAGCGGTGCCAGGGGAGCGAATGTGGATGGGATGCATATTCACAGTGTCCGCCTTCCGGGTCTCATCGCACATCAGCAGGTGATGTTGGGAGCAGAGGGACAAACATTGACGATACGCCATGATTCTTTCAACAGAGGAAGTTTCATGTCTGGTGTGAAGGTTTCTGTGGACACGGTCATGAAACTGGACACATTAGTGTACGGACTTGAAAATATTTTAGACTAAAGGGTGAGTGTTATGAATATTGCGCTGATAGCTCATGATAAGAAAAAAGACGATCTTATTCGTTTTGTACTCGCATACAAGTCAATCATAGAGAAACACACTCTCTTTGCCACTGGGACAACGGGAAAAAGAATCGGGGAAGAAACGGGTTTATCCGTCCATCGGTTCCGTTCTGGCCCATTGGGAGGAGACCAGGAAATAGGATCATACATTGCCAATGATAAAATGGATCTTATCCTCTTTTTCCGGGATCCCCTGACGGCACAGCCCCATGAGCCTGACGTATCGGCTCTGATCAGGCTCTGTGATGTGTACTCAGTTCCCCTCGCGACCAATATGGGGACCGCTGAAGTGCTTGTAAGAGGCCTTGACAGAGGGGATATTGCGTGGCGAAGTGTAGTGAAGGAAAAGGAGGAGTAATGTGGACCGACAAATAGACATCCTTGCGTTCGGGGCACATGCCGACGATGTGGAGATCGGTATGGGGGGGACACTGGCAAAATATGCAGCTGAGGGAAAGAATATTGTCATCTGCGATATAACAGAGGCAGAGCTGTCCTCGAATGGGACGGTTTCTTTGCGAAAAGAGGAAGCGCTGCGGGCAGCAGACCTATTAGGTGCATATAAGAGAGTGACCCTTGATATACCCGATCGGGGAATATACATAACGGACGAAAACATCGGGAAAGTCGTCAACTTGATCAGAACGTATAAACCGAAAGCGATATTTGCTCCCTTTGACCAAGATCGCCATCCTGATCATGGAAATGCTTCCCGCCTGGTGAAAGAGGCGTTCTTCTCTGCGGGAATCCGGAAGTATCAATCCGAAACCCCGGTACATAAAACGGCTCATCTCTATTTCTATATGATCAATGGGTTTCATAAACCTCAATTTGTTGTGGATATCGAGCCGTATATGCAAGCGAAGATAGCGAGCCTTCAAGCATATGGGAGCCAATTCTCAGAAGGATCCGACGGGGTGTCGACTCCTTTGACAGACGGTTACATTGAAGCAGTCGAAGCAAGGGAGAGAATGATGGGGAAAGATGCCGGACTCCGCTATGCAGAAGGATTCTTTTCCTATAATACCCTTATCTTGCATCATGATTTGTTAGGAGATTAATTGTATGAAGAAGTTGAAGATAGGAATCACCTGCTATCCGACGGTCGGAGGATCAGGGGTAGTGGCAACGGAGCTCGGAAAATTACTGGCTGAAAAAGGCCATGAAATACATTTTATTACCTCGAGCATCCCGTTCAGATTGAACAAGATGTATCACAATATTTATTTTCATCAAGTGGAAGTGAGTCAATATTCAGTGTTTCAATATCCACCTTATGATCTTGCGCTGGCAAATAAGATGGCGGAAATCACGGAACGGGAAAACCTGGATATCCTGCATGTGCATTATGCGATCCCCCATGCTGTCTGTGCCATATTGGGGAAACAAATGTCAGGGAAAGACGTGAAGATCGTGACCACATTACATGGAACGGATATTACGGTTCTTGGGTACGATCCATCCCTGACAGGGGCCATTCGCTTCGGTATTGAAAAGTCGGATGTCGTGACCGCGGTGTCTACCGCTTTAGTAAAACAGACCCATGATTTGATCCAGCCTGATAAAGAGATTCAAACCGTTTATAATTTTATTGATGGGAGGGTATACAGGAAAGTGGATTCCCGTCATCTCAGAAGCGAATATGGAATCAAGGATCATGAAAAAGTCATCATCCACGTATCAAACTTCCGTGGTGTGAAAAGGGTGCCCGATGTAGTCGCTTCCTTCAACCTCATCCAGAAGGAGATCCCTTCCAAGCTTCTCCTTGTAGGGGACGGACCTGAAATGACACTCATATGCAAGCAGGTAACGGAGCTTGGAATAGAAGATCGGGTCTTATTCCTTGGAAAGCAGGATAATCTGGAAGAACTTTATTCGATCAGTGATATCAAACTATTACTTTCAGAAAAAGAGAGCTTCGGCTTAGTTGCACTCGAGGCGATGGCTTGTGGCGTTCCGAGCATCGGTACGAATGTAGGCGGTATCCCTGAAGTGATCGAGGACGGATATAACGGCTTTATTTGTGAAATCGGAAACGTCAACCAAATAGCCGGCAGGGCGCTGCAATTGCTGAAGGACGATGAGCTCCACAATGAATTATCGAAGAATGCCCTTCATACGGCACGCTCGACATTTCACTCGAGCAAAATAGTCGAACAGTATGAACAAATCTATAAGAATCTTTTGTGAACAGTCAGGGATCCGAGAAGACGATTCAAGTAAAGCAGGTGTTAAGAATGTTACCAACCATATTCCAGCAGGCTGTTCCCGTGTTGAAAAAGCTTGAAAAGGCAGGGTTCGAAGCCTATTTCGTGGGAGGCTCTGTCCGGGATTACCTACTAGGCAGAACGATCAATGACGTAGACATCGCCACTTCTGCCTATCCGGAAGAGGTTAAATCGGTTTTCTGTAAAACGATTGATATCGGTATCGAGCATGGAACGGTCCTCGTATTGGAAGAGGGCAGGGAATATGAAATCACCACGTTCAGGACCGAGTCTTCCTACACGGATTATAGAAGGCCCGATAAGGTGGAATTTATCCGTTCACTCGGCGGGGACTTGAAACGCCGGGATTTCACCATGAACAGCATGGCCATGGACGGGGACGGCACGATCATTGATCCTTATCATGGTAAAGAAGATATACAGAATCGGTTGATACGGACCGTGGGATCACCGGAGATGAGGTTTACCGAGGATGCCTTGCGAATGATGAGGGCAGTCCGGTTTGTCAGTCAGCTGGGATTCAGCCTCGAATCATCCACTTTAACCAGCTTAAAGGATTATTCGAAACTCCTCGAGCATATAGCAGTTGAGCGAAAAACGATTGAATTCGAGAAAATTCTTTCTGGCCGCTGGAAGCAAGAAGGGCTGAAGCTCCTTGTTGATACCGATTTGTATAAGGAGCTTCCCTTTCTAAGTGGATATGTCACACAGCTCAAAGCGTTCGCAGACCTCCCCGGTTTGGATTCATTAAATAAAGATCAAGCATGGCTGGTCTTATTGACTTATATAGGGGAGGAAGATGTGCAGGCCTTTCTGAGAGGGTGGAGACTTCCTGTCAAAATGATCAGGCTCCGTTCCAAGGAGCTTGATATTTTAAAGGCACGTCAATCCGGATGGACAAAGACATTATTATATCGTGCCGGGCTCGAGGCAGCAATCAATGTTGAGAAGGTATACGGTTGCTTGGAACCGTCATCAGATTACTCGGTGGAAAGAGTGATCGAGCAATATCACAATCTCGCAATCTCGTCCAGGCAAGAACTCAATGTTACTGGTACGGACTTAATGGCTTGGGCCGATCAAACGGGTGGTCCATGGGTGAAAGAACGATTGTTGGAAATAGAATCAGCTATCATCAATGAGACGATACACAATGACAAAGAAGAGATAAGGAGGTGGCTGGAATCATGCAATCGACTATAAGAAAAAAGGTCCTTCAGGCGTTATTCGAATCGGATCAGGAATTTTTATCGGGACAAGCCCTGGCTGATATTGCGGGTTGTTCGCGTACTGCGATCTGGAAGCATATCGAAGAGCTTCGTAAAGAAGGGTTTGTATTGGAAGCGGTAAGGAAAAAAGGATACCGGATCATCGAAACACCTGATAGTGTAACGGAAAGTAAAATACGTTTAGGCCTTCAATCCCATACGTTAGGGACCGCGATCCATTATGAAGAGTCTGTTCCAAGCACTCAGCGGATCGCTCATACCCTTGCAAGTGATGGAGCGGAAGAAGGTACATTGGTCATCGCAGACGAACAGACGGCCGGACGGGGCAGATTGATGAGGGAGTGGCACTCCTCGAAGGGTACTGGCATTTGGATGAGCTTAATCTTAAAGCCGCACCTCCCGCCTCAAAAGGCTCCCCAATTCACACTCATTGCAGCCGTGGCCGTGGTCCAGGCAATCGAGGAGGTTACCGGTCTCCATCCCCAGATCAAATGGCCAAACGATATACTCATCGATGGAAAAAAGGTGACGGGTATACTGACGGAATTACAGGCTGAATCGGATAAAATCAATTCCATCATTATCGGGATCGGGATGAATGTCAACCAGACGAAAGACCATTTCCCCGATGAGATTCAAAAGATTGCAACCTCGCTGTCCATCGAGGAAGGACGTACATTATCAAGATCTGTCATTGTACAGAGGTTACTGGAACGGATAGAGGCGCTGTATTCACTCTACATGAAAGAAGGATTCACACCGATCAAGCTTTTATGGGAAAGCTATGCCATCAGTATCGGGAAGAAGATCCGGGCAAGAACCATCAATGGAACCATTGAAGGCAGGGCACTCGGGATCACGGATGAGGGTGTACTGAAGATCGAGGACCCAGGTGGGACGATTCATCAAATCTACTCCGCCGATATTGAAGTGAATATTTGAACTTGCAGCGGGATGGAAATCGGTATAGCCATCCCGTTCTTTTATGGTATAATCCTATTGGGCAGTATCCTTGGAACTGCACCTTTAAAGAACGTACATTTACTATTCAATACTATTTCTGCCTTGATCCATTGTGGACTGGGACAGAGGGTCGAAACAATGATATCAAACACTTATGATCCTTCTGTCATTTTTTACAGGAGGTTTTTTTATATCCATCATGAAAGTGCTTTCATTTCGTTTCGTCACCTCTGACTGAAAAGAAGGAGGATAACATGAAACAAACAACAGATTTTCTAAAGATGAAGAATGAAAAAGAAAAGATCGCCATGGTTACAGCGTATGATTTTCCAAGTGCGAAAGTAGCCGAGGAAGCGGGAATCGATGTCATTCTGGTGGGAGACAGCCTGGGCATGGTTGTTTTGGGATATGACTCAACGGTACCTGTGACGGTATTCGATATGATTCATCATACGAAAGCCGTAAAAAGAGGGGCACCGAATACATTTATCGTGACGGATATGCCGTTTATGTCGTACCACTTATCGAGGGAAGAAACCCTTAAAACAGCTGCGGACATCCTTCAACAGGGAGGAGCCCATGCCGTAAAGGTCGAGGGTGGCGCCCACGTCATCGATCGAATAAGGGACCTTACAAGTGCGGGAATTCCCGTGGTGGCCCATTTAGGATTGACTCCTCAATCTGTTGGGATACTTGGAGGATATAAAGTTCAGGGGAAGACGGCAGACACGGCGAAGAAGTTGATCGAAGATAGCATTAAATGCGAAGAAGCCGGTGCCTTCGCCATGGTCCTGGAATGTGTACCGAAGCAAATCGCCAAGGAGATATCAGAAGCCTTGACGATTCCGACGATCGGCATCGGTGCCGGAGTTGATACCGACGGTCAGGTATTGGTATTCCATGACCTTGTGACGTATGGTGTGAACCGGGTGCCTAAGTTTGTCAAACAATTTGGGAATGCATCCGACGTCATGCATGACAGCCTTGAGAGCTATATTGATGAAGTAAAGGGCAGTAGCTTTCCGACAGATGAACATTCTTTCACCATGCGGGATGAAGAACTTCATTCTCTCTATGGCGGGTTGAAAAAATGAATGTCATAACCAAAATAAGCGATTTGAGATTAACAATAGATCATTTGAAAAATACGGGGAAAACGATAGGGTTTGTCCCTACAATGGGATTTCTACATGAGGGGCATCTGACCTTGGCGAAGGAAGCAAGGACCAACAATCAAGTCGTTGTGATGAGCATTTTTGTGAACCCCCTCCAATTCGGACCGAATGAAGATTTTGACCGCTATCCCCGTGATGTGGAGAGAGATACGGAGTTAGCAAGGATGTCAGGGGTCGATATCCTTTTCATCCCTGAAGTGGCTGACATGTATCCGGGGAAGCAGTCAATCACTATGACCGTGACGGAGCGTGTGGATGTACTGTGCGGACGCAAGCGGGAAGGTCATTTTGACGGGGTTGTGACGGTCCTGACGAAATTGTTTCATCTTGTGCAGCCTAGCAGGACCTACTTTGGACAGAAGGATGCGCAACAAGTCGCTGTGGTAGAAGGCTTGGTGAGCGATTATTTCTTTCCGGTTGAAATCATCCGGGTCCCTACTGTCAGGGAAGAGGATGGACTGGCCAAGAGTTCAAGGAATGTCTATCTGTCACAAGAGGAAAGACAAGCTGCCCCTTTCCTATATAGAAGTATGAAAGAAGCGGCTAAATGTATTGAAGACGGAGAGAGGACTCCGTCTGTGATTACGGGGGGGATTTCTAAAATTATTCAAGAAAACACTTCTGGTACCGTTGATTATGTTGAAGTGTATTCATACCCGGAGCTCCAGGAACTGAAGCGGCTGAAAGGTGACATCATCATAGCTGTTGCCGTTCAATTTCAACAGGCCAGATTAATAGATAATATAATCATCAATGTACAACCGGAGGAGGATTACCATGTTTAGAACAATGATGAGTGGGAAAATTCATAGAGCGACTGTAACCGAAGCAAACCTTGAGTACGTCGGGAGCATAACCATCGATCAGGATATTCTCGATGCAGTCGGAATGATGGCAAATGAAAAGGTTCAGATCGTCAACAACAATAACGGTGCCCGCCTGGAAACCTATATCATACCGGGGGAAAGAGGAAGCGGCGTCATCTGTCTGAACGGTGCGGCTGCAAGGCTTGTGCAAAAAGGGGACATCGTCATCATCATATCGTATAAACTGGTTGCTGAGGAAATGGTTCATGACTATATCCCGAAAGTGGCGATCATGGGAGAAAATAACCGGGTAATCGATATGATCGGAACAGAACCGGAAGCGACAATACTATAAAAGATGGGCAAGTCTTCTAATGTGGGAATAGAAGACTTGCTTTTTTGTTTATGGTACACTTATTTAGAAAATCATAAGAGTAGGATCTATATAAAGGCAGTGAATAACATGTACCCATTTAAACTGGTTGTCATCGACTTGGAAACAACAGGAAATTCCCCTAAAAAGGGAGAAAAAATCATTCAACTATCGGCGGTTATAATAGAAGGCGGGAAAATCATCGATCAATTTACATCCTTCGTATCTCCGGGAAAACCCATTCCTGCATTCATAGAGGAGTTAACCGGGATCAATGATGACATGGTGAAGGACGCGCCGTCCTTTCATGAAATTGCACCGAAAATCCTGGAATTATTGGATCATGGTATCTTTGTCGCCCACAACGTCCAATTTGACCTTTCATTCCTTCAGGCAGAACTGGAAGAAGCAGGGTATACCCCATTTAAGGGACCTGCCTTTGATACAGTGGAGCTCGCTAAGGTGGCTTTGCCATCGGCGGACAGCTTTAAACTGACGGAGCTGTCCAATTCATTGAATTTGAGCCATGTCAGGCCGCATCAGGCGGACAGCGATGCTTATGTAACAGCTGAAATCCTTCTTTATTTTATCGAAGAACTTTCAAAGCTTCCCCTGGTCACCCTTGAAAAACTTCATAAACTCTCGAATCACTTAAAGAGTGATCTTGACTTGTTGTTTGACAGCATCGTGACAAATAAACAAAAACATGTGGAGGATCTCTCAGAAGAACTGGAGGTATACCGGGGACTTGCCCTTCGTAAGCAGAATCACCCGGTGACAACAGATGAAGAGATCGATTTTGATCTATCCGATATAGAAGGACACCTGGCGCAACATATTCCTTTCTATGAAAAAAGAGAGCAGCAAATGGTCATGATGAACGAAATCGGACATGCCTTTGATGAATCACAGCATGTGGTCATCGAAGCGGGTACCGGTGTTGGAAAGTCGCTGGGTTACTTATGGCCAGCCGTTCTGTTTGCCAAGCGCACTCACGAAAAAGTGGTCATCAGTACATATACCATTCAACTGCAAGAGCAACTGCTTCATAAAGAAATTAAATTACTGGAGAAAATCAGTCCCACCCCTTTCAAGACCGTTCTTTTGAAGGGGAAGAACCATTACATAAATCTGTTTAAATTCGAGCAGTCCCTAAGGGAAGATGAGTCCCAGTACGATGTGGTCCTGACAAAGATGCAGATTCTAGTATGGCTGACACGGACCGGGACCGGGGATATGGATGAATTGAACCTCACTTCCGGGGGGCAGTTGTTTTGGAATCGATTAAAACACGACGGCTGGCACCTCACTCATACTAAAGATCCCTGGATCGGGAAGGATTTCTATCTTGCTGCAAGAAAGAATGCCCAGGAAGCTGATATCATCATCACCAACCATTCGATGCTTTTAACCGATATGGTGAGGGAGAGCAGCATGCTTCCTCCCTATGATTATTTAGTGATCGATGAGGCCCATCATTTGGAAAAATCAGCACGGCAGCATCTGGGGGTAATCATGGATTATCTCTCCATTAAGTTCAGCACTTCACAGCTGGGGATGCTGGATCATAAACAACTGTTCTACCGGTTGGATCAGCTTCTTTCCAGTCACTTTATCGATTTGAAGACCCATTCCTTTGTTCTGGATAAAATCATCGGACAGTTCTATCTCGACCTGGAAGAAGCGTTTTCCGTCTTGACAAGTGTATTCTATAAAAAGGCTAATAAGAGAACCGGTATACAGAAGATCCAGCTGCGCATTACGGATGAAATGAAAAACAGCCGCTATTGGCAACCTGTCATCATGTCGATGGAACGTGTGATTTCAGGGATGAAGCATATTGAAAGGGAGTTTCAGCAGGTGCTGGATACCATCAAGGAGAAAAAAATCAAGCTCCTTGATAAAGAAAAGGCACTAATTGAAGAATTCTATAGTTTTTTGGTGGATTTGACGGAATTGAGAACGAACTTTCAAACCGTGTTTCTAAAAGATATGAATAATCATGTTCTCTGGCTAGATGGGGATACAAGGTCGCTGCCGAACAGCCTGACCATCCAGGCTCAGCCGATCACCGTCGACGGAAATCTCCAGAGCGAGATTTTCGCCAAGAAGAAAAGCGTAGTATTGACATCTGCCACGTTGACCGTCAGCGGATCATTCCAATACTTCCTGAATGAAATCGGACTTGCAGACAATGTGAAAAAGGTGCAGCTGACTTCCCCCTTCGACTATCATGAGGTCTCAAGGCTTTTTGTTCCGACGGATGTACCTGAAATTCAACAGGTTCAAAGCGAGGAATATATTGAGGCCATCAGTTCCCATTTAATAGGTGTCGCCCAGGCGACAAAAGGGCGGATGCTCATATTATTCACGTCCTACGATATGCTGAGGAAAACATACGAGCTCATGAAAGAAAGCGGCTTATTGGAAGAATATGTGTTGATGGCACAGGGGATCACATCAGGCAGCCGTACCCGGTTGACCAAGAACTTCCAACGGTTCGACAAGGCGATATTATTTGGGACGAGCAGTTTCTGGGAAGGCGTGGACATTCCGGGAGAGGATCTGTCCTGCCTTGCTATGGTGAGGCTGCCGTTTTCACCGCCGGATGAGCCGGTCAATCAGGCCAAATCGGATATCCTGAAAGCCCAGGGGAAGAACCCGTTTTCTTCCCACTCTTTACCTGAAGCCATCATCCGCTTCAAGCAAGGGGTAGGAAGGCTGATCAGAAGGAGCAGTGATCGGGGGATCGTGATTGTGTATGACCGGAGAATCAAGACAACAAGGTACGGTAAAGCGTTCCTGCAGTCGATCCCTTCAATGGAAGTCAAAGAGGGCGATCTATTTGATCTTGTTTCCTGGATCGAAGATTGGCTCTGAAATCCGTTTGAACTTCAGTGATAAAATCTCTCCTTTGACACAATCTAAAGGGTAGATGTGAAACTGGAGGATTGTAAATGAGAGTGATTATACTGGCTGTACTGTCTTTTCTCCTCGTGACGTCAAATGCTTATGGAATGAAGGTCCCCAAGGTGGATTTACATGTCTCACAAGAAGAGTATGCGATTAGCTTCCTCCCTGTCGAAAAAGGGGAGGTCGCTGTCCTTCACCTGGCATCTGGCAATCATTATTTGATCAATACAGGATCATTTAAGGACCGCAGGCAACTTTATTATTATTTCAATCAAATTCATATAGGAAGCATTAAGGGTTTGATCATTACGGAGAAGAATGAAGTCGACGTGAGAATGATCGTTGAACTGGTGAAAAAGTTCGGCATTGAAGAAATCATCGTAGGGAAATCCCTTGAAACAGTTATGCCGAAAAGAGTCTCCCGATTCCTTCATACCATACAAGAGGACCAGACCTGTACATTCTCAAATGAATTAACTATGAGGGCTCTACACGAAGGAAATGAAAAGAGAGAAGGATTGGACTTTTCCTTCACCTTTTTTCAGCATCGCTTTCTCTGGCTGAGTTCCCAATCATCACATGCTGAAGGGGTGCTGCTCAGTAAACCCCTGAAAAACGTCAACATCGTTAAACTGCCGGTCCATGCCAAATCAGAAGGCATGTCTCACAGGCTTCTTAAGCATGTTGACCCACAAACCGCCATTCTTTACCGTTCTAAAGAAAGGCTCCTGAATGGTGAAATGCTTGAAGCCATCAACGAAGCGTGGATCGATCTTTACTTAACGGGTCAACACGGGCTGATAGCAGTAAAATTTAACAGTAGAAATTATGAGGTGCTCACATTTGATCAGGAAGATGGAGTATTCAAGGAGGGAGGCTGACCGTTCAGCCTTCCATGTATGAATTCATCACTGTTTTTCTGATATTCCCCTACCAAGGTGGCCCCTTATGTTGTTATAATGTGTGTAGAGTTTTTTTACTTGAATGAGGGTAATAGTTAAAAGGAGGACCAACATGGAAAGCCGAATCGAAGTTCTTTCCACTGTTCGTATCGAGTATACGGATAACTTATATAAAGTGGTTGATACATTGAATAGAACGTTAAAAAAAGATGATTATATGTTTGGTTTAGCATTAGATCCGGAAGATCAGAATCAAGCAGTATTAACAATTTATCGTACATAAAGAGTGATTGTAATGAAAAAATGGATAACCATCATCGTACTATTGTTCCTCGTCATTGGAATCTCAGCCTCTGTCCTCGTGTACCAGCTTTCCCGGAATCCTCTTGATCATCAGAGGGACCTGGCCTTGAAGCGGGTGGAAGATGAAACGGCCATCGTGAAAGTGGAGGATACGAGCTTTTATAATGGCTCGAAGTCCTATGTAGTGATAACCGGCAAAAATGAAAAGAGGGAAAAGCTGGTCGCCTGGGTCCCGGATAAGAAGGGGAAAATTATTGAGAAAAAATGGGCCAATGGCATTACAAAAGATCAGGCAATCAATAAACTAAATGATGAAAAGAAACCAAAAGAATTATTATCGGTCCGGTTAGGGTATGAATCTGTCGGTCCGGTATGGGAAATGACCTACTTAGATCAACAAGACAATTTAAATTATTATTATCTGCTGTTTTCTACCGGGGAATGGTGGAGAAAAATTGAAAATTTATGATCAGGGGGAACATGACAAATGAAATTCACGTTAGCTGATAGAGTCAGTGCATTAACACCATCCACGACGTTAGCGATCACGGCTAAAGCGAAGGAAATGAAATCACAGGGTATCGACGTCATCGGTTTGGGTGCCGGAGAACCAGATTTTAATACACCGGAACATATCATCAGGGCTGCCTATGAGTCCATGACGGAAGGTCATACGAAATATACTCCGTCCGGTGGGATGGCCAAACTGAAAGAAGCGATCATCCATAAGTTTGAAACCGATCAGCACCTGACCTACAAACCATCCGAGCTCATTGTAACAAGTGGTGCAAAGCATGCTTTATATACACTATTTCAAGTCTTATTAAATGAAGGGGATGAAGTCATCATCCCTACACCATACTGGGTAAGCTATCCTGAACAAGTGAAGCTAGCCGGTGGGAAGCCTGTCATTGTTGAAGGAAAAGAAGAAAATGAGTACAAAATCACCCCGCAACAGCTGAAAGAGTCAATCACTTCGAAAACGAAGGCGGTCATTCTTAACACACCAAGCAACCCTACAGGTATGCTGTATTCCTCTGAAGAGCTTAAGGCCATCGGCGACGTTTGCTTGGAAAAGAACATCATGATCGTGTCAGATGAGATTTATGAAAAGCTGGTTTATGGTGGGAATACCCATACGTCCATTGCGGAATTGTCCACGGAATTGAAAGAACAAACCATTGTGATCAATGGAGTCTCTAAATCACATTCCATGACGGGATGGAGAATCGGGTATGCGGCAGGGAACGAATCCGTCATCAAAGCGATGACCAATCTTGCCAGCCACTCAACTTCCAACCCCACTACGACCTCACAATACGGGACCGTTGCAGCTTACATGGGGGATCAGAAGCCTGTAGAGGATATGAGAGGGGCATTCGAAGAGCGCTTAAACATTGTATTTGATAAATTGAACCGTATCCCGGGGTTCCATTGTTTGAAGCCTCAAGGAGCTTTCTATCTATTCCCGAATGTGTCAGAAGCCGCAAAGAAAACAGGCTACAACAATGTCGATGAATTCACGAAGGCCTTGCTTGAAGAGGCGAAGGTAGCCGTCATTCCGGGTTCAGGTTTCGGGGCGGAGAACAATATCCGTCTTTCATATGCCACAAGCCTCGATGCCCTTGAAGAAGCAATCGAGCGCATGCAGAAATTTGTTGAGGATAAAAGCAGATAATAGAGGGAATCGCAGACCGTATACCGGTCTGCTTTTTCCTTAAACTCATCTCGTTTCGCTCTATCTATTGCGACGGGATAATGGTAAATGTATAATAAATAACGATACATAAGCGTCTTAGTTTTTTTGGAGGGAAAAAATCGTGAAAACTACTATATCTCAAGTAAGTAAGTTCGTTGGAGAAGAAGTAACCATCGGAGCATGGCTTGCCAACAAACGTTCAAGTGGAAAAATTGCCTTTCTTCAGCTTCGTGACGGAACTGGATTCATTCAAGGTGTCGTCGTCAAAAGTGAAGTGGAAGAAGAAATCTTTCAAAAAGCAAAATCATTGACTCAAGAAACGTCTTTATATGTAACTGGAACGGTTTCAGAAGATTCCCGTTCACCGTTTGGATACGAGCTGCAGGTGAAGAGCGTGGAAGTGATCCACGAAGCCGTGGATTATCCAATTACACCGAAGGAGCATGGAACTGAATTCCTCATGGACCATCGTCACCTTTGGCTTCGTTCCCGTAAACAGCATGCCGTGATGAAAGTGCGCAACGAAATCATCCGTGCTACCTATGAATTCTTCAATCAAGAAGGATTCGTCAAGGTGGATCCACCGATCCTCACTGGAAGTGCGCCGGAAGGAACAACTGAATTATTTGCCACTAAATATTTCGAAGAAGACGCGTACCTTTCCCAAAGCGGTCAGCTTTATATGGAAGCTGCTGCCATGGCGTTAGGAAAAGTATTCTCATTCGGTCCTACATTCAGGGCGGAGAAGTCTAAAACACGTCGTCATCTGATCGAATTCTGGATGATCGAGCCTGAAATGGCATTCTATGATTTCAAGGATAACCTGGAAGTACAGGAGCAGTATGTTTCTTATATCGTTCAATCCGTACTGGATAACTGCAAGCTTGAATTGGACCGCCTGGGTAGGGACGTGTCTAAACTTGCGCAAATCAAAGCTCCGTTCCCGCGCATCACATATGACGATGCCCTGAAATTATTGCATGAAAAAGGCTTTGATGATATCGAGTGGGGAGATGACTTTGGTGCTCCCCACGAAACAGCCATTGCTGAAAGTTATGATAAGCCTGTGTTCATCACCCATTATCCGACTTCACTAAAACCTTTCTATATGCAGCCGGATCCGGATCGGGATGATGTGGTATTATGTGCTGACCTGATTGCTCCTGAAGGGTATGGGGAGATTATCGGTGGTTCAGAACGTATTCATGATGCAGAGCTGATGAAAGCGCGTATCGAACAGCATGAACTTGCTGCAGACGCATACAAGTGGTACCTGGAATTAAGGGAATATGGATCTGTCCCTCACTCCGGCTTCGGTCTTGGACTTGAAAGGACAGTAGCCTGGATCAGCGGAGTAGAACACGTAAGGGAAACCATCCCATTCCCACGCCTACTCAACCGTCTGTATCCTTAATTACACTGAAATTAGAGCTGGCTGGATTGCTTACACGCAATCCCTGCCGGTTCTTTTGTTTTTTCCAACTTTCTTCTAATCCATAACCATGTCCACATATATTGAATCATGATATACTAATGAGTGAGGTGTACTGAATATGGATTATAAACAATTAATGGTGTCCTGGATCGAAGAGGGGACACTGAACATCCCGCAATTATTATTATCAAATTACCATACACTGGGTTTAAATGAATCAGAATTTGTCCTGCTTTTGCATATTTACGGCCACTTGGAAAAGGGAAATTATTTTCCGACACCGGAAGAGCTTTCAAGGCCCATGAGCATTTCCAGTGAATTTTGTTCATCCCTGTTACGAAAGCTCATTCAACAACGATTTTTATCGATTGAAGAAGGTTCATCAGCTGAAGGGATCCTATTTGAGAAGTATTCTCTCAACCCTCTATGGGAAAAGATGGCGGAATTCGTCATCCAGGATTCGAAAATGAAACAAATGCAGCAATCGATGGAAGAAGAAGCGGATATCTATACGACATTCGAACAAGAATTCGGCCGCCCTCTTTCTCCATTAGAATGTGAGACCCTTGCCATGTGGCTGGATCAGGATGATCACAATGCCATCATCATTAAAGCAGCATTGAGGGAAGCGGTCATTTCCGGAAAGCTGAACTTCAGATACATCGATCGGATCCTTTTTGAATGGAAGAAAAATGGTGTGAAAACCATTGAAGATGCACGGAGTCAAAGCCAACGCTTCAGGTCCCACCAAAAACCGGCTGCTTCAAATGAATCGGCTTCTTCTCCAAAACGAAAATCAGTACCATTCTATAATTGGCTTGAGCAATAAAACAATGAAAGGGGACTGACTCTCATATTTTTGGGTTGGTCTCTTTTTTTGTTACAAATCATTCCTTGGGTTGGAGGTAGCAGCAGACATGTTAAATAAAAAACAAATACATATTTGTCTCGATGAAATGAGAAAGATGTTCCCTGATGCACATTGTGAACTCCGTCATGACAATCCCTTTGAACTCGTCATAGCAGTCCTTCTATCGGCGCAGTGTACGGATGTCCTTGTGAATAAAGTGACAAAAGGTTTATTTGAAAAATATAAAAGACCTGAGGATTATCTGGAGGTCACGTTGGAGGAACTTCAACAGGATATACGTTCTATTGGCTTGTATCGAAATAAAGCTAAAAATATCCGCAAATTATGTGAAATCCTCCTTACTGAGTACGGGGGAGAAGTGCCGGATAGACATGAAGAATTAGTGAAGCTTCCCGGCGTGGGCAGGAAGACGGCAAACGTCGTGGTTTCCGTCGCCTTTGGAGAACCGGCCTTAGCAGTCGACACCCATGTGGAACGCGTTAGTAAAAGATTGGGGATCTGCAGGTGGAAAGACAGCGTATTGGAAGTGGAAAAAACGTTAATGAAAAAAATCCCGAGAGAAGAGTGGTCCGACACCCATCACCGGTTGATTTTTTTCGGGAGATATCATTGCAAAGCGCAATCTCCTCAATGCGAGGTTTGTCCCCTGGTGGACCTATGCAGGGAAGGTCAAAAAAGATTGAAGAAAAAGGGCCGCATATGAGTGATACCTTCTTCCCAATCCCAAAAGAATTGCGAGATCCTTTTTTCTTTTCCGAGGATAGAGTAAAGATCGATGAGACTCCCTTTGAATCTTGTGAACCATTTTTCGCATATGAACTTCTTTATTACAATGGGAGGGGTGCAGATTCCCTTCCTTGGCAGGTTCAAGGAGCATGGGTAAAAGACATCCTCATGGAGTGGAAAAAAGAAGAGGAGCATCTTAAATTGCTATTCAAAGGCCGCTCAAAAGGCATATTGGAGTGGATGAGAAAAAGCATCGGCAGGTTTTATGTGCTTTTATATTGGAGCAATAAACATCCGGTTAGGTTGGAGAATTGGCAGTCCTCAATTGGACACTTTTCTATAAAGCCAGTTAATGTCATTGAACGTTTAACCTTCATCAGAAATAATCCGGCACTCTATCATTCGTTTATTCAGCTGTCCCAGCTTTTTGAAGAACAACATAAGCAATATGCCAAGCATCAGGCTTTGAATCAATGGGCAAATAAATAAGGCAACGAGAGAAAATCTCTCGTTGCCTTATTTTTATTCTTGATTTCTTCTAGGTTCTGATTGAGTAGCAGGTGTACCAGTTCCATCCCCGGTTCCGGCACCTGTACCATCTCCGGTCCCGGTTCCGCCAGTACCGTCTCCGGTTCCAGTCCCGCCATCACCGGTTCCAGTGTCGCCGGTACCGCCTGTTCCTCCGTCTCCAGTCCCGCCATCACCGGTTCCAGTGTCGCCGGTACCGCCTGTTCCTCCGTCTCCGGTCCCGTCTCCTTCAGGTGGGGGAGTGGTACCATCCTCGTTACCTGGAGTACCGCCGTCATTGCCGGAGTTATCATCATTTCCGTTTCCTTGGCCGTTACCATTGCCATTTCCATTTCCTTGGTCATTTCCGTTTCCTTGACCATTGTCGTTGTTGCCTTCATTGTCATCTTCCGGTTTTCCTTCATCCTTTTTATCCGCTTTTACTTCTACGTTTACGGATGCAGGGTTACTTCGTTGATCACCTGAAATGGCTACAACTTCAAAGGTGAAGGTACCTTCGGATTGAATGTTTTCCACATTTAATCCTTTTTTATCTGTAGTCGTCAAGACTTGTTTCGCTTCCCCATTAATGGATACGGAAACCTCAAACTGAACGTCTTTTTCTTTACCGTAATCCCATGCAAGGGTGATTGTTTTATCCTTCTTATTAAATTTACCTTTCAGTTTGGAAGGAGCATCGATTTTATCGAATTCCTTGGAAACCTTGGAAGGTTCCGTTCCCTTAACGAACAGCTCTGTGATGATTCTGTCATCAGGCGTATATTCGCTTGGCAGTCTCGCAGGATCGCTTCCCATTTCCACTTTCGATTCCACTACGCTGTCAGGCTTTTTGAAGTCAGCTGTATCAACGCCATCATGAACATAGCTCATCAAGTCACTTACGATATACTGAGCGACATGGCGATCAGTAGGGGACAGTGGAATGGATTGAGTCTTATAGCCGGTCCAAACGGCTGCCGTGTAATTTGTCGTGTATCCTACAAACCATGAATCAGGTGCTCCAGATTTAGCGATGCCATATTTATCACGCTCTTCTTGGGAATAGTTGGTCGTACCTGATTTACCTGCCATCGGTAACCCGGGCACTTTAGCGAATTTACCCGTACCTTGCGGGTGATCGATGACGCTTTTCAGCATATCGGAAACCATATAGGCCGTGTATTCCTTCATCGCCGGTTGTGGCTTGTTTTCATTCTTAATTTCTGTTTCTCCATCACGCAGGACGACTTTTGTTACGGTGTGAGGCTTATTATAAACACCTTCATTACCGAATGCAGCATACGCGCCTGCCATTTGTACGGAGTTTACACCAGGTGAAACCCCTCCAATGGAGGCTGATTCATAGTAATGGTCGAACTTCAGTCCGAGTCCATTGACGAAATCTGCTGCCTTCTCAGCACCCACTGCCTGGAAGGCTTTTAAAGCTGTGATATTCCGGGAATCCCACAGTCCTTCACGGATCGTAATCGGTCCTTTGAATTGACCATCGTAGTTGTTGATTTCTGTTCCATTTGAATATTCATAAGGCTCATCTTTTAAAATATGGTAGGTTGACCATTTTAGATGTTCGATGGCAGGAGCGTAGTCAAGCAACGGCTTGATGGTCGATCCCGGCTGACGCTTGGAGTCGATGGCGTAGTTAAAACCACGCTTGACCTCGGGATCTTGTTCCCTTCCACCACCAATGGCCCTGATTTCACCAGTTTTCGTATCCATGAGGGTTACACCGGCCTGCATTGGCTCTTCGGCATTTTCCGGATAGCTGAAACTCGTATTTTCACCTGCCAGGATTTCTTCCAATCGTTTTTGTGCATCCGGGTCGACGGTTGTATAGACCTTTAAGCCATCGGAGAATAAGTTGTAATCTCCCATTTTCTGAACTTCATCTATCACCGCATCAACAAATGCAGGATACTTATCTCCATTTTTCTTTTCCACATCTTCAGCCGATACCAGTCCTTTTGTAATAGGGACGGCTTGTGCGGCTTTCTTTTGTTTTTCCGTAATTTTACCGTGCTGAGCCATTAATGACAGAACGATATTACGTCTTTTCTCTGCACTTTCAGGGTGCTTAAGAGGGTTATAATTGTTCGGACTTTGAGGAAGTCCCGCAATCATAGCTGCTTCGTGCAGTTTGATATCCTTGATGTCCTTACCGTAATAATGATCAGCAGCTGTCGCCATACCGTTAATACCGTCTGACATATAGACCTTATTGAAGTACATTTCAAAGATTTCTTCTTTTGTATATTCCTGTTCAAGTTTCAGAGCAAGCCATGCTTCCTGAGCTTTTCTCTTCAAGGTTTTCTCAGGGCTTAAAAAAGAGCCCTTGATGACCTGCTGGGTGATCGTAGAAGCACCCTCAGAACCGAATCCTCCGGTTACATTGGCAATGACTGCACCGCCTAAACGGATCAGATCGATTCCGTTATGTTTGTAGAATCGGTTATCCTCCGTTGCAATGACGGCGTCCTGCATGACCTGAGGGATGTCGTCGAAGTTTGCGTACTCCCGTTTTTCTTTTCCTACAGTCGTGATCAGGTCTCCGTTCTTATCATAAATTTCAGATGCGATCGGATCCTTCAGCAATTTTTCGTCAAGCTTTGGTGCGCTTGATGCATAATAGGCAAATAACCCTGCACCTGCGAGCATCCCGATGATCCCGATAATAAATAATGATATAATGACGCGCTTAACCATAGAGCCTTTTTTCTTGCCCTTAGGGGATTTAGACTTCTGTTGGGCCAGGCGTTTTTCTTCCCTTGACTTATATTGACCAGCCATATTGTTTCCTCACTTTCAGGTCTTCTCTGTTTTTAGTATTGTCTAAGATTAAAAATATACTACTCATAATGAGATAAAATATAGATTAACTCATTTTTCATAAACTAAAAATATAACTGATGGACTATTTTTAAATAATCGACCCTGGGATGGAGTCCCAATGGAATGGAAAACCCTTTATCTTCCATTTCTTCCCGCTTGATTGATTTTCTCCCGCCGCCTGCCATGCGGTCCCAGTAACCACGCAGTGCCTCGTAGGGGAGGAGGAATACCTCTTCTGAGACGGAGAACCTTATTAGTACGAAAGTGATGCCTTCCTGCTTATGGACCGACTCCATATGAAGAATCTGGTGTTCATGAAAATTTTGAAGGGGGAAGGACGTCTTATTTTTCGTTTCCTTCGCTTCAAAGTCAATGTATCTTCCTTTGAAGACCCCGTTATAGTCTGTCGTTGACGGCTGCTTAAAGTATGCTTCCTTAATGACAGCGGCACTCCTTGAAGGATAGTGAACATCCACAATTTGAACAGGTGTGGGTTTTTTATGAATCACCGCTTTTTGAAACGTCAGATAATATTGATTGGTTTGATTGATATCTTCTTCCAGTGTCATCCCTCTATTGCTGTACGATACTTGTTTCGGTTTGGCCTTAGGTTTTTTTGAGGGTAATGTCGCTTCCACATATTTCTTTCCATTGGGATAATGGAATTTCATGGTAATTCACCTCGCAGACTAATCTATATCATAACAGAAACCACTCCATTTTGTGTGAATAATTGTTTACAAATCTCCTCATTCTAGGACTAGATGGGGAGGTGGGATAGGAAGGATGAAAAAATTCAGCAATACTTATCGCTTTTTACCCTATTTACCTGAACCTAAACGTAAAAAAGAATGGATTGACCATGTAAATCAACTGGTGGATGAATACAATCAGGATAATATATCGCGCACGAAAGCTTATCAAACATTTTTTCTCCTTCATCCCGAGATCAAATGGGCGTTCCTGGCCTCTATGGTATCAAGGAATGCAGGATGGAATATGACCGATTTAAAGGGGGATATCTTTCCCTCCCTTTTGAGTCATAAGACATGTGATCTGCTGTTTATGACATATGAGAGGGCGAATTGGAGCATCTTTCAGGATGCATTTCCTCAACTCCTTCTCTATCATTATTCGACGTTATATAAGAAGAAAATGTTTCATTTCTTTCAAGACTTTCACATTTCGCATTTCATGGAAGAGGAATGGAACCGGTTCTTTGAAGAGAGGGATGAAAGGCGATTGGTGCAGTCACTCATCATAAATGAACAGCATCTTATCCAGGGTCCGGTCATCGAGCATGGGCTGTACAAACGGAAGGTGTTTGGGACGTCGCTCTTCTTTATAGAAGATCACCTGCATTTCAGTTCCGTCCTTTTCCCTACTATAAATGGAGATCTTTATGGAGCGAGTGTACATGGTTTCAGAAAGGTTGAAAATAGAATCAAGTTGGGTAATCTCTTATTTGAACTATTATTTCATCCTGATTATCATAGTCTCTTTCTTGAGTTTGCTTTAAAGGTCGAGCATACAGGTTCCAGGGCGGATTACAAGAAGTACTGTCATGGAGCACCTGATCCGAATACACCTGTTCTTAAAAAGGCATACGGAAAGATAACCCATAATTGGGCTCATCACAAAGACTGGTCCGTGAACAAAACCATTGAGGGGAACTGGTATGAAAAGCAGGAACTCCCTGTAGACGTCATCATGACAAAGTGGTTTTTCCATAAACAGCGGCAACTGCAGAAAATGGCAGTCGCCAAGAGGTTTTTCATGGGGATATGGCCAGGTCGAAAGAAAAAGAAGATGCGGACATTTTGAAAATGTCCGCATCTTCTTTTGAAAATTGAACTGTTTAGATTAGTCCAGCTCCAGCGGCTAGACCCTCGAGGTCATAAGTCAAACCATCCAAAAAGGCAAAGGGCGCCTTTCCGGATGGTTCGTCTTATGCTTGTCGGGTCTGACCAAGCCGCCTCCGCTTTCTTAATTAGTCCAGCTCCGGCGGCTAGACCCTCGAGGTCATAAGTCAAACCATCCAAAAAGGCAAAGGACGCCTTTCCGGATGGTTCGTCTTATGCTTGTCGGGTCTGACCAAGCCGTCTCCGCATTCTTAAGTCGATGGTCTGTTTTCGCCTTCTAGTTTAGGGTTGCCTTTGGATGCCTTGGTTTCGGCTTGGTTTGGCTTGGTTTGTTTGTTTTTTGGATTTTTCAATAAGTAACACCTCCACCCATAGTATTTTGAGTTTTGGTTCCTTTTATTCAGGAGGTGTCGAAACATCCTTTTGGAATGTCCTTTTTGCACTTTCTTTGGCGAAACGCTTCTAGTTTTGTCAGGGGGGGAGGGAAAGGAAAAAGGACGGAGAATTACTGTATTAATCCAAAAAAAAGGTGGGAGGATTCACATGCTTCCAAAACAAGATATTATGTTAAAGTTAGCTGAAATCGAAGAAAGCCTCAATCAGTTGGAACAGAGCCTGCATGACCGAATCTCAGTCGAAGAGCAAGAAGGATTGAGGACCCTATCCAGTCAGATACAGAAAATGGACAGTCAATTAAGTTCAATGGAAAGTAAGACCGGCTCTAAAACGGTTCTTATGAAAAATAGAGAAAAGTCCTATGTCTTACAAAAACTTGAATTATCCTTTAAGACGTCTTAAACTGATTTTATAAGAAAGTAGCATGGTGCTGCTTTTATTTTTTGTCTAGATTGTTCATGGAGGGCTTTTTTTGAAAGAATTGATACAAGTGACGGAAGATCTTCTCGTCCTGTCCGAGAAGATGATAAGTGAATATAAAAGCAGGCGCGAGTCAGGTGAAAAAGGGGACTTTTATACTGAAGTTAAGCCGTTTGCGGACAAAGTGAAAGAAAAGAATGACCGATGGAAAGAGCTGTCCCTGAATTGGATCAAAGATACTAAGCCGAAGCACATCCATTTACCTCAGATTCTCAATACTTTCGATAATATAGAAATGTTATCGGTCCACTGTTTCTTTCCTGAGTCCAGTTACAACCGGTTCATCAGTCACTTCCAATCTGTTTCGTACGTTCTTGGTACCGAACTCGATGAACTGAAAGGAAAATAAGAGGCTGCCGTTTTGGCAGCCTCTTTCTTATGGAGTGGAAATCGCATTTTCTTCTATTGTATTGATCTCTTTCGCTAATCCTTTGTAATGATGAAAGGAGATTTCATTCGAAATATAAAGTTTTTTGGCCAGTGTAAGAAGTTCTTGTTGGTCGGTTGCTTGATACTGTTTACTGCTTTCATATCTTTTCAGCAATTCGTTAAAGTCCATCTTGATTCCTCCCAATACACATATTTCTTATGAATGATCATAGCTCTTTATCTACCTTCATCCTATCATAGAAAACCCTTTCTTTAAGTTGTAAGAATAGTGTAACTTCCGACATTCTTCTCATGGTTGTCGAAAAATCTTTATGGGTTCTTTCACCATTTTTCCATTCATACATAAAATATAGTAACCACTAAAAGTAGGGGGGCTAAGTATGAATTCTTCACCGTATTCGAGACAGATGCGATTTCAGCCATACCCATATCACCATTTACAGCCTCAGAATATGGGTCCGTTGATGAACTATCCGATGCAAGGGATGAGACCGCCGAATTATGGAGCTTATCAACCCAATTATTTACCACAGCCGGATGGCCCTTATTCAGGACCCTCGAGTCAGATGAATCAATATCAGCAGATGAATCAGCCTCAGCAAATGAATCCATATTTTGAAAATCCTCTTCAGCACAAAGAATATAATCCATATCAAATGAAAGCGATGGAACAGCAGTCATACGCGAATCCCTACCCGAAAGCGTCTTTTATGGCGAAACCTTCTTCAAGCGGGGTAAGCGGTATCATGAACTCCTTTAAGTCGCAGGATGGATCGTTGGATTTCAATAAAATGATGAATACGACTGGACAGATGATGGGTGCCATCAATCAAGTTTCATCTCTTGTAAAAGGTTTAGGCGGGATATTTAAATTCTAGATCAAAAAGGAGCTGCATTCACGCAGCTCCTTTATCTTTTATTCAATTTGTATCCGCTTTCCTGATTCCTTGTTTACTTTTACTGATAATAAACCATCTTTATAGGAAGCTTTCACATTCTTTTCGTTAACGATTCTTGGAAAGGATACGGTCCTACTGCTTTTTCTCATGGATTGCTTTCTTTTGATTGTCTGGTGCTTTTCATTTTCTTCTGAATATATTTCTTTATGGGTCACAGAAATCGTGATGTACTGAGGAAACACATCGAGTTGTATTTGCTCTCTGTTTACACCGGGAAGTTCGGCAGTGACGAGATAATGATCGTCGGCTTCACTCAATTCAACGGGGAATGAGCCAAATGGGTTGGCAGAAGATGTGAAGAATTCATCGATACTTTGTAACATGCCTTTCATCGGTCTTTCATGGAAGAATTCATTCATGGAATGCATCAGGTCACCAAAACCGCCTTTGTTTGAATCCTTGGACATTTGTATGCTCCTTTCACGCAAACGTATTCATCCTAGCCTATGCCACACCCACGAAAATGTGCATTTGTCCTATACAATTAATAAGAAAGAAGAAAGTTTGTCTTTTCCCTCGCCTCATTCCCTTTTGGAAAAGGATGAATATGGAAAGGTGGTTTTTTTACTTTAGTTTCGAACATAGATTCGGTAAAATGGGTAGTAGAGGTGATAGAGATGTTCAAGAGGAACAACCTTCAGCAGTTGATAGAATATTTTAAGAAGGATCCCGATTTTAATAAACAGATTGTTCATTGGCATACCATCGATGAAAAACCGGCCCAATTGGTAGACTTGCCACTTGAAATAGATGAAAGAATTAAAGAAGCGTTGCATAAGAGAGGGATGGAAAAGCTTTATACCCATCAAAGTTCGGCTTTCCACCTTGCCATGGAAGGGAAAAGTTTCACAGCCGTCACACCAACCGCTTCCGGTAAGACGCTTTGCTATAATCTCCCTGTGCTTCAAACCATTCTGGATCAGCCGGATTCCCGGGCATTGTATATATTTCCTACGAAGGCACTTGCCCAGGACCAGAAGAGTGAGCTGAACGAAATCATCGCAGAGGCCGAGGTTTCCATAAATAGCTATACATATGACGGGGACACAGCTGCAAATATCCGTCAAAAAGTAAGGAAGGCCGGACATATCGTCATTACAAATCCTGATATGCTGCATTCGGCGATCCTTCCTCATCATACGAAATGGGTGTCACTGTTTGAGAACCTGAAATACGTCATTATCGATGAACTTCATATATATAGAGGGGTGTTTGGATCCCATGTCAGCAATGTGATCAGAAGATTGAAACGCATTTGTGAATTCTACGGAGCGTCACCCGTATTCATCTGTACATCGGCAACGATCGCCAACCCAAAAGAACTGGCGGAGCAATTGACAGGAACGGAAATGAATTTAATCGACAATAATGGGGCGCCAAGTGCAAAGAAACATTTCGTTTTCTACAATCCCCCCATCGTCAATAAACCCCTCAATATCCGTCGCAGTGCAACGCTCGAGGTAAGGAGAATCGCTGGCGAACTATTAAAAAATAAAGTGCAAACCATCATATTTGCGAGAAGCAGGGTACGGGTGGAGATCATTCTAACCTATTTACAAGAGTTGGTGAAAAGTCAATTAGGTGCGAAATCGATCAGGGGCTATCGGGGAGGATATCTTCCCACGCAGCGAAGAGAAATTGAAAAAGGCTTGAGGCAGGGTGACATATATGGGGTCGTCAGTACAAATGCCCTTGAACTTGGTGTCGACATCGGCCAATTGCAAGTATGTATCATGACAGGATATCCCGGCACGATCGCAAGTGCCTGGCAGCAGGCAGGAAGGGCAGGGAGAAGACATGGTGAGTCCTTGGTCATCATGGTGGCGAGCTCCAGTCCACTGGATCAATTCATCATCGAACACCCGGATTATTTCTTTGAACAGACTCCTGAAACCGCACGGATCAATCCTGATAATTTAATCATTCTCATCGATCATATCAAGTGTGCTGCTTATGAGCTGCCCTTCAGGGAAGGGGAGCAATTTGGCAGGCATGAAATGAAAGATATACTGGAATTTCTCGCAGAAGAGCGGGTCGTTCATAAAAATGGTGACAAGTGGTACTGGATGAACGATGTGTTCCCTGCACATAACATCAGTCTTCGTTCGGCATCACAGGAAAATGTCATCATCATCGATCAAACCGATATTTCAGCCGTGAAGGTCATCGGGGAAATGGACCGTTTCTCAGCCATGACATTACTTCATGATGAAGCGATCTACTTACATCAAGGTGTTCAGTTTCAAGTGGAGAAGCTGGACTGGGAGGAAAAGAAGGCATTCGTAAGGGAAGTGGACGTGGATTATTTTACGGACGCCAATCTCGCTGTCCAATTAAGGGTACTCGAAACAGACAAAATGAGAGAATCAGACATGTTCGATGTTGCATACGGAGATGTGACCGTTCAAGCGATGGCCACGATTTTCAAGAAAATTAAATTCGATACCCATGAAAATATCGGATCAGGTCCGATTCATCTACCTGAAGAGGAGCTCCATACAAGTTCCAGCTGGATATCATTAAAAGACGCTGACTCTTTCAGCCAGGAAAGACTTGAAGAGGGGCTTATCGGGGCTTCCCAAAGCCTGAAATCGATCATCCCATTATTCGTTATGTGCGACCCGAGTGATATTTTCGTTGTGCCACAAATCAAGGCTGCCCATAACGAGCTGCCCACCATCTTTATTTATGACCGCTATCCCGGTGGTATCGGGCTCAGTGAAAAGGTATATGAACAGATAGAGAAGATTCTTGTTGAAACGACTTCCATGATTGAACGATGCCCGTGTCAAAGCGGCTGTCCATCCTGTATCGGAATGGAGCATTCCATGGATTCGGCCAAACTCGATTCATTGAAACTTCTTCGTCAATTCCTTCAATGAAAGATGGAAGGAGGGAACCGATATGTCATTGAAAAATAAATTAACAAGAATGAAAAAGCATATTATCCGGGAAGAAGACGGGGAGCCTGCAGCACGACCTGCAGACCATTCAGCGGATCTGCCCTTTTGGGATCTATGGGAAGAAAATGGAACGACTGCGTATTATATTGATGATGATTTCTGCCTGGTAAAGGAAAAGCGTTATCCCATCAATCACCAACATGGGGATTACACGTTCAAGGATTTTATAAAAGCCGTTGATGCATGGCAGGGGTTTACAGGTGACCATCCCCTGTCTTCCAAAGGGCTTAGTCATGAAGATCTGTTTTTTTTCGATACGGAAACGACGGGACTCGGCGGAGGGGTAGGAAATACCATCTTCCTGTTGGGACATGGAAGGGTGACGGATAAAGAAGTGATCGTCACGCAGCACTTCCTGCCGCAACCGGGAAGCGAGATCCCTTTATACCACAGCTTCTTGAGCAATGTGGATTACAATACCCTGGTGACGTACAATGGAAAAGCCTTTGATTGGCCCCAGGTCAAGACAAGACACACCCTTATTAAGGATCATGTACCCAAACTGCCTGGATTTGGTCATTTCGACCTTTATCACGGTTCCAGAAGACTCTTTAAGCATAAATTGGATTCCGTCAAGCTCATGAACGTAGAACGAAACATCCTTGGGTTTAACAGGATTGATGATGTACCCGGATACCTTGCTCCCATGATTTATTTTGACTATATCGAGCGTAGAGATCCTGAAGGGATCTTCAAGGTCATGACCCACAACGAGCTGGATATATTATCCCTCATCACGCTTTATACCCACCTGACGTTTCAGCTCATGAACGTCCATGACAAGGCGACAGGGCATGAACGGTTCGAAGTTGGCAGATGGCTCGAATATACGGGTAACAGGAAAATAGCCAAGGAACGCTACGAGGAAATCATTAAAGAGAATGAAGAGCCGAACTTTAGGGCAGTGCACCAGCTTGCCCTTCAATATAAAAAAGAAAAGCAGGAAGAAAGGGCGATTGAGTTGTGGGAGGGCATCTGCGAGAACGCACCTGTTCCCATACGGAAAGTGGTCCTGTTGGAATTGGCCAAATTGTATGAGCACAAAACAAAGGACCTACAGCGTGCTCTGGAGATGTGCAATCGACTTTTGGCACTGACGGAAAAAACAGGGGAAACAAAAGGGAAGCACCTCACAATAATAGGAAATCTGAATCACCGAAAGGCTAGGATCGAGAATAAAATAGACAAACATATAGGTTTTGTTACCCGGAGGAGCGAAGAGAAAAATTTATAGAGTGAAAGTGGTTCCATCTTCTTATTTTTATATTGAGAATTTTCAAAAGTAGATGTAAAATAATTAATTGTGTTGAAAATTTTTTATGAAAAAAGGAATGATGAAAGTGAACCGTGCTATCTTAATTTTGTTCTTTGTCGTCATTGGTTTAACAGCCTTTGTTTTTACCAATTATTCACAAAGTTTATATAGCTTAATGTAAGTATTCGGAAATAACTCCCTAAAAATAGGTATTTGCATTAGTACATGTACCCTCTTCCTTTCATAGGCTATAAGTGTAATCACTAAGAGATGAAAGGAGAGCGTTTCTATGTATAATAGACCAAGACCCAATCAAGTACTTCCAGCTGTCATGCACCCTACGAAATGTTGTGTGAAACATACATGCCACACCTATGAGGTGCCACACATTCACCCTGCTCATACGACAAATGTAAATAATGTGATGTATCAACATAAACATTATTTCCCTCAAACTCAATCTCAAGTAGACAGTGTGTCACACCAGCATTTTAACTGTGGTGGGGGACCAGGAGGCCCTGGAGGCCCAATTGGCCCAGGAGGACCAGGAGGCCCGGGATTTGGACCTCGTCCAAGACCGCCATTCGGACCATACGGTATGGGAAGATAATATCATCATGATATCAGAGGGATGATTCTAAAGACTGGATTCAGTGATACAGTGCCCTGCACTGTATCGCTTTCCTAAGGAGGATGCAGTCTTTACGGAGGCATCTCTTCTTTTTTTATGCCGGGATATCCCGATATGGATATTTCCCCGTCTCAGAAATCCGTGAAATATGATACAATAGAGTGAGAAGGTTTGGGGTACGCTAATAAAAGGATTCAAAGGTACCCAAAGTTTATTAAAGGGGTTTTCCATGTGGGGAATGTAGCATGCATTACTGGATATAAATCCTTTGAATTAGGAATTTTCAAGCAGGATGACAAAGCGGTTTATTACATAAAGCAAGCATTGAAGAAAGAACTGGTATCACTCCTGGATGAAGGATTGGAATGGGTCCTCATCAGCGGGCAGCTTGGCGTAGAGCTCTGGGGGGCAGAAGTTGTATTTGAGCTTCAGGAAGACTACGCTGATCTTAAACTTGCCGTGCTCACCCCTTTTATTTCTCAGGAGGAAAACTGGAACGAACAGAATAAGGAATACTATGAACTGATACTTTCTCAAGCTGACTTTGTCGAAACCATCTCGAAGGATCCTTATAAGAATCCTCAGCAGTTTCGTAACAAGAATCAATTATTTTTACACAAAAGCGATTCGTGTGTGATCCTGTACGATGAGGAAAAAGAAGGTTCGCCTAGATATTTCTATGAAGATGCGAAAAAAAAGAAACAGTCCGAACCATCTTTTGACCTCAGGGCAATCAGCTTCCATGATTTACAGTGGATCGTTGAAGAGGAACAGTGGAAGTCAGACTGAAGAATCATAACTTAACGAGGCTTTTTTAGAGGGAATGGAATCACTGAAGTATGAAATACGATTGACAAATTGACGGTTATTTGAAAAAATGATAGTGATAAATATAGAGGTGAATAGAATGATCTCAGATAAAGTGAAGTTAACGGCTAAGGATATTCTCGAAAAAGAGTTCAAAAGTGGAATGCGGGGATATAAGCCGGAAGATGTGGATAAATTTTTAGATTTGATTATTAAAGACTATGAAACCTTTCACCAGGAGATAGAAGACTTACAGCAGGAAAACCTGCGACTGAAAAAGCAGGCTGAGGGTGCTCTGAAGCAACAGCGTTCAGCGGCTCCGCCTCAACAGACCGGAACCACGAATTTCGATATTTTAAAACGTTTATCTAATTTAGAGAAACACGTTTTTGGTAACAAATTATACGACTGATTTTTCCAGTTGAATGTTTTGGGGAATTACCGTATAATTAGGTATTGCTGATCCTTAATGGTGTTTGGGTAATCGCTGCAACGATTCGTTGTAGAGGAAAGTCCATGCTCGCACGGTGCTGAGATGCACGTAGTGTTCGTGCCTAGCCAATTCATAAGCTAGGGCAGTCCAACCCGGGCTGACGGCAGGGAAAACACCTACGTCCTTACGGATATGGTGTGACTACTTTGAAAGTGCCACAGTGACGAAGTCCTGTTAGAAATGGCAGGAGTGGAACGAGGTAAACCCCACGAGCGAGAAACCCAAATTTGGTAGGGGAATCCTCTCAAAGGAATTGAACGAAGAGAGGGACAAAGGAATTTCCTTTGTAGATAGATGATTACCACCCGAGTACGAGACGAACAGTCGCCTGCAGTACAACGGAACAAAACATGGCTTACAGAACACTATTACGGGATAAGAGCAATATGGATTAAATAATGCAAGTGACTGATACATGCAGGTAATACACTGCTCTTTTGTATCAGTCCTTTTTATTTTACAGCAAACAGGACCATACTAGTGATAGTGGCATATTTATGAACGGGGTGACAAAGATGAGTACATATACGTTAATCGCAACGTCAGCGATGGGCTTAGAATCCATTGTTGCCAAAGAAGTGAAGGAATTGGGGTATGAGTGTCAGGTCGAAAATGGGAAGGTCATCTTCAAGGGAGATGAAACGGCGATTGCACGGGCCAATATGTGGTTGAGAACCGCTGATAGGATCAAAATCCTTGTCGGTGAGTTCAAGGCTTATTCCTTTGACGAACTATTTGAAAATACCAAGAAGCTTCCCTGGGAGGATTTTCTCCCTGTAGATGCAGAGTTCCCCGTGCAGGGGAAATCCGTCAAATCAAAACTTTACAGTGTTCCGGACTGTCAGGCTATCGTGAAAAAATCGATAGTGGAACGACTGCGAACGGCCTACAAGCGAACGTCCTGGTTGGACGAAACCGGTCCTCTATTCAAGATTGAAGTGGCCATCCACAAAGATGTGGCTAGCATCACCCTGGATACAAGTGGTCAAGGTCTCCATAAACGGGGATATAGAATCGGTCAAGGTGAAGCGCCTTTAAAAGAAACGCTCGCAGCTGCCCTGATTCAATTAACGACCTGGAATCCCGACCGTCCCTTCGTGGATCCATTCTGCGGTTCAGGGACCATTGCCATCGAAGCTGCGCTGATCGGGCAAAATATCGCTCCCGGCTTCAATCGTGAATTTCTGTCGGAAGAGTGGCCCTTGATGCCTGCCGGTGTGTGGGAGAAGACGCGTCTGGAAGCCGAGGATTTGGCAAACTATGATCAGCCCCTTGAAATACTCGGAACGGACATTGATCATCGTATGATTGAGGTTTCCAAAGAGAATGCTTTAGAAGCAGGACTAGGGGAGCTGGTGAAATTCAAGCAAATGCAAGTCAGGGATTTTACTTCCGAATTAGAGTACGGCATCATCGTCGGAAATCCTCCATACGGAGAACGTCTGGGTGAACGAAAAGAAGTAGAGAAAATGTATCAGGAAATGGGAAGAGCCTTTGAAAAACTGGATACCTGGTCCCTCTACATGCTGACGTCCCATGAAAACTTTGAACAATGCTACGGGAAACAAGCTACAAAAAAACGCAAATTGTTCAATGGATTCATAAGGACAGACTATTATCAATTCTTCGGGCCGCGCCCCCCAAGAAAGTAATATTATAGGATTGTTGGAAAAAGATGATGAAGTTCAGAATAACCCTTTCACTTCCTGCGTATAATAGTTCTATCATTTTTAGAGGAGTGAAAGAGGATGGACCATTCTTTCATCGATTTCCACAAAATCTATCAAGCCTTACAAAGCTCTATTTCTTCCATTACAGGTGAAGAAGCGGAGGCCGTACAACTGGAACTCCATGAAGCATCAAAAAAACTGGATCAAGCATTTCAATATGAATTATTGAAAAAAAAGAGAATATACGACTGAGTGCACTCTTGAAAAAGATAGGGACATCCATACAACTGGTAGACTCACCCTTTGTATGGAGTCTCTTTTCTTTTGGGTATAGAATGTACTCGCTTACTATAGAGAGTCTTTGAAATAAAATATCGGTTACACCTTTCCAATAAGAAAGAATTCTAGTAAATTAGAAATATTGTGTCATGCAGGAGGTTCATATGAGAAGAAAATTACCATTCGAATTAACCAAGGAGCAATCCTTTTATGAAGCATTATCCGATTGGGTCGGGGATGTTTTTTATGATATATTGCCGGAGAAAGGGTTTGATCTCCGGGATGAACAGGTTTTCATGGCCTTTCAACTAAATCAGGCATACAAGAATAAGCAGGTCATGTTTGCAGAAGCAGGGGTTGGAACCGGTAAAACCCTTGTGTATCTGTTATATGCCCTTTCCTATGCAAGGTATACGGGAAAGCCTGCCATCATCGCTTGTGCGGATGAAACCCTCATCGAGCAGATCGTCAAAAAAGAAGGGGATATTGAGAAGCTTGAGAACGCCCTGGATTTGGACATCGATGTCCGTCTTGCAAAATCGAGGGAGCAATACCTTTGTATCAAGAAATTAGAAGAAAATGCTTCTCAAAATGAAGCCTATCAGGATATGTGGGAAGAATTGCCGGGCTTCGTCCATGATAATTCCTCCATGAGGAGCTTCAGTCATTACGGGGATCGTAAAGAATATTCCGGGTTGTCAGATGAAGAGTGGAATTCTGTAGGCTGGGACTCCCTTCAGGACTGCATGTCCTGCGCCTATCGTCATCGCTGCGGACTTACCCTTCATCGTGAGCATTACCGGAATGCGGCTGACTTGATCATCTGTTCCCATGACTTTTATATGGAGCATATATGGACGAAAGACAGCAGAAAACGGGAAGGTCAGCTGCCGCTTCTTCCGGAAGCAAGCTCAGTCGTCTTTGACGAAGGGCATCTGTTGGAATTTGCTTCACAGAAAGCGATGACCTACCGGATGAGGATGGAGACTCTTGAAGGATTGTTAGAAAAGCTGTCTTCATCTGATATGAGGGAGGAGACTCTTTATATCATTGAAGATATCATGCTCGACAATGAAAAGTGGTTCGAGCTTCTGGAGAAAGAATCTCAAGGGGAATCTGGATCCGACAGGCAGTATATCACGCGCTCAGAAGCGATTTTGCAGCAGGCGAGGTCTCTTACAGAAAAAATCGAGAACCTGCTGAATGAGCTTGTTTTTGAAAGCGAAATGTATGTGATGGATGATTACCTGTTAAAAGTAGTGGAAGAATATCTCGAACAGATTCAGTATTCTTTGAAACTGTTTTTAGATGATGAAAAAGGAATCTACTGGCTGGAAACATCTGAGGAAGAACACACCTTCGTGGTAATGCCGAGATTAGTAGAGGAAATTCTAAAAGAACACGTTTTCAGTCAAAACATCCCATTTATCTTTTCTTCAGCTACCCTTTCGTATAATGGGGACTTTTCTTATGTGTCACGATCGCTGGGGATCGAGACATATGAAAAATTTTCAGTGGCATCCCCTTATGAATATGAGGAGATGATGAAAGCACATATTCCCTCATTGGATTCCGGAGTACATTCCAAAAATCAATATGTTTGGGATAAATTACAGAGTAATCAAGGGAAATCCCTGATTCTTTTTACATCCAAGGATGAGATGAACGCCTTTAGGGCCTATCAGATTCAGCAGGCGGCTCAAAGCTTTGGTGTCATCTATGAAGGTGACCGTGAGATCAGTGATACGGTGGAACAGTTCCAGCAGGAAACGTCTACGGTCCTATGTTCTTATCACCTATGGGAAGGATTGGACGTGCCGGGGGATTCCCTTTCACAAGTGATCATTTACTCACTTCCATTCCCGCCAAAAGACCCCGTCTTTGATGCGAAACGAAAGCATGCCATCCATTCCGTGGAAGAGGTGGATCTTCCTTACATGATGCTTCGTCTGAGACAGGGAATCGGACGCTTGATTCGGACAAGTGAAGACAAGGGGAGCGTCCACGTTCTGTTGAATGATGATGAAACCCTGTATAAAGAATTGGCAGAGTCCGTCCTTCCCGTTGGAATCGAAGTGTTGAACGTATAATAGAGTGAAATCGAAACCGCCTGAATGGGCGGTTTTTTAAATCTTTCTGAACCCAAGTTGCCAGAAAAATATGATAAAATAGATTGAATGTTAAAAAAAGGGGGCTTTTTGAATGAAAGAATCAATACTAGAGACTAAAAATCAATTTCATGAATATGCAAAAAAAATGTCGGCCTACAACGAAGCACTTGGCTTGATGTTCTGGGATTTACGTACAGGCGCACCAAAAAACGGGGCAGAACAACGGTCAGAAGTGATTGGGATGCTTTCATCTGAGCTGTTCGAGATGTCCACTTCCAATGAAATGGCTGCTTACTTAGCGAAACTATCTCCAGTGATGGATCAGCTGGATCCTATGACACAAAAACTAATAGAAGAGTGTCAAAAAGAGTACGATCGAAATAAAAAGATTCCCGCCTCTGAATACAGGGAATACGTGGTACTACAGTCGAAAGCCGAAGGGAAATGGGAAGAAGCGAAAGAAAAAGCGGATTTTGATATGTTCAAGCCTTATTTAGAAAAGCTTGTGGCTTTTACAAAACGCTTTATTGATTATTGGGGATACGAAGATAATAAATACGATACATTACTCGATATGTATGAGCCGGGTGTGACGGTAGAGGTATTGGATAAGGTATTTGGAGATCTTCGCGATCAGATCGTCCCACTTGTACATAAAATTTCCAATTCGGAAAATAAGCCAAAAACCGATTTCCTTTTTGAACATTTTCCAAAGGAACGTCAAAAGGAGTTCAGTTTGAAAATTCTTGAGCAAATGGGTTATGACTTCAATTCAGGAAGACTGGATGAAACGGTCCATCCGTTCGCGATTGGTTTGAACCCTGGTGATGTAAGGGTAACAACTAAATATGACGAAAAGGATTGGAGAACAGCCGTCTTCGGAACGATCCACGAGGGGGGACATGCCCTGTATGAACAGAATATTTCTAAGGATTTGATGGGCACACCTCTATGCACGGGAACATCCATGGGTATCCATGAGTCTCAATCCCTTTTTTATGAAAATTTTGTGGGCAGGAATCATTCTTTCTGGAAACAAAATTATTCGTTATTGAAGGATTATTCAACGGGACAGTTTGATTCTGTCGAATTGGATGATTTCTACAGAGCGATCAATGAATCAAAGCCTTCCTTGATCCGGATCGAAGCCGATGAATTAACATATGCCCTGCATATCATCATCCGCTATGAAATTGAAAAAGGATTGTTCAATGATGAGATTGAAGTGGAGGATCTCCCTGAAATATGGAATCAGAAATATGAAGAGTACCTAGGTATCCGTCCTTCCCATAATGGAGAAGGTGTCCTCCAGGATGTCCATTGGGCCGGTGGAAGCTTTGGTTACTTTCCGTCATACGCGCTCGGGTATATGTATGCTGCACAGTTAAAGCGTGCGATGGTAGAAGATATTCCTCATTATGAAGAGCTCCTGGAAAAAGGGGATCTTGCTCCCGTGAGAGAATGGTTGACTGAGCATGTTCATCAATGGGGCAAGATGAAAAAACCGCTTGAAATCATCAGGGAAGTGACTGGAGAAGGGCTCAATGCCCAATACTTGGCCGATTATTTAACGGAGAAGTATTCAAAGGTATATTCCTTAAATTAACTATTGGAGGCAAGAATCATGGATATTAATGTAGCATCACTAGAGGATAAATTGCTTGTTGGAATAGGCTGGACAGGTCCATATGGAAGAGGGTCCGAGATCCCGAGGCTATTCACGAAGTTTCAACAGATGATCCCATCCATTCACCATATAAATGGAGATGAATGCATATACGCACCATTCCATGATAGGGCGACTGATTTTACGTATTATTGTACCGTTGAGGTTGATCGTGTGGAGAAGCTTCCACCGGGGTTGGTGGAACTGTCACTTCCTGCAGGTGAGTATGCACACGCCCTTTATGAAGGGCTGTCGACGGAAGTGGAGCAAGCCTATTTCGCCATCTTTAATTGGATTAAAGAGAATGGGTATGAAAAAGACTACTCCAGACTGAGTGTAGAGAAATATCTATCCCAGGACCGTGAAATCAACGAAACGGAAGATAGAAGGAAATTAGAGCTGTTTGTCCCAATTAAACAGAAATAGTAAGGAGGCTGCTTCATTGAAGTAGCCTCTTCCTATGCTTGTCACCACATTTTATAGCCTTTAGAAGCAGGTGGGGCATTTTGGATCATGTCGATGAATGGGACGGTGTAGGCGACGAGGATGAGGGCGGCCAGGATGGTTAACCAGATCCGCCAGTTCTCGAGAGCCATCGGGGTCCTTTCGGCTGTATCAGCCGTTTCACCGACAGGGAATTCCTCCTCTCCCTTGGGAGCGAAGAATGCCAGGTTGATAAAGATGTATAGAACGAGAATGATACCCATGAAAAGGATCGTGCCCCCGATCGCCTGTGCGATTTGGTAGGGAATCCAATCCAGTGCCTGTGGAGCATCCCCATAAGTGGAGTATGAAGATCTTCTTGGTGCACCCAGTAAACCAACCGCATGCATAGCCCCAGACATGATGCTCATTCCGACCGCCCATACAATGGCCTGTACGATGGCCAACTTGTTCATTGCTTTCGTTAGGACACGTCCTGTCAGATGAGGGACAAGCCAATAAGCAATCCCAAAGAAGGTCAAGACGACAGATGTAGCCAGTGTTAAATGAAAGTGACCTGTGACCCAAATCGTATTATGGACCACCTGATTCATTTGATTGGATGCATTGATCAATCCGCCTGCCCCTGCAGGGATGAAAGCAACCATTCCGATGAACGGCACTGTAAAGCGGGCGTCACCCCATGGAAGCTTCTTGAACCAACCGAATAATCCCGTAGCCCCTTTGCTTCTCCCGTACATTTCAAATGTAGCGAACAAAGAAAATGCTGTCATCAGGGAAGGGATGACCACCATAAACGTCAGGGTCACCTGCAGGAACTTCCAATAAGCATCAATGCCAGGCTCAACTAATTGATGGTGAAATCCGACCGGTATCGAGAATAGAAGGAAAAGGATAAAGGAAAGACGTGCCAGGGAATCCGAAAAGATTTTTCCTCCGATGATTTTCGGAATGATCACATACCATGCCATATAAGCGGGCAGCAGCCAGAAATAGACGAGTGGGTGGCCGAAATACCAGAATAAGGTACGGCTGACAAGTACGTCGACCCTGTCCACCAGACCAAGAGACCATGGGAGGAGCTGAAATAATACAGTCCCTGCAACCCCGATGGTGGCAACAATCCATAAGACGGTGTTGATGATGCTCATGAAAGTGAGCAAAGGGCTCGGCTGTCCAGGATGTTCTTTTCTCCAGCTCATATATTTCATGATCATCCCTGCGCCGCCAAGCCAGCTGCCTACCACTACAAACGTCAATCCTAAATAAAAGATCCAGTGGGCCATGAGGGGAGCATAAAATGTGTAAAGGACCGTAGCTTCATTTAATAAAATCATGACTGCAGCCATGATCGTCCCGAGAAGCATGACCCAGAATCCCAGCCACCCCATAAAGCGGGATTTTCCAGAATAGGTTCCTGACGTGCGGGAAATGGCCGCATGCTGAAATCCGAGAATAAAGAATGTCGTCAGTACCAATCCGAGTAGTACCCCGTGAACAGTCAATACTTGATAATAACCGATACCTGCAGGTAAAGTGAATCTGCCTGAGCGGACCAAAACCTGTAACAGGCCGGCGAGTCCACCTAATGCCAGAGCAGCAAACCCCACGTAAATGTGAGCCATGGCCAGTGCAGCATCCTTTTTATCAATTCTCACAAATGGTTTCATCTAGTCCACCACCCTTAACATAGATATCATCGTGTGATGACCGACACCACAGTATTCATTACATACAATGAGGAACTCTCCAGCCTTGTCGAGTGTAGTTGTGTATTCACTGACAAATCCCGGTTCAAGCATCATATTGATATTGGTTCCTGCCACTTCAAACCCATGCACAACATCCTTGGTTGTAGCCGTGATTTTCAGTGTCGATCCTTTAGGGATTTCAATTTCCCCAGGAGTATAAAGAAAAGCGGATGCCACAAATACCAATTCATAATCCCAAGCCTTTCCTTCCACTTTTTTAAGTCCGGGTTCGTTAAAAGGAGCTATTTTGTCCACCTGCTCCGGATTGACGTATGCCTTTGCGCTTGGAGGCTGATGCCCCTGGTGAAAAGCACTGATACCCAATATGATTAAAAATAAGATAAGAGACCCTGTTCCCAGTGTTAACCACCATTTCTCATAGCGATGCATATGCATATAAATCACTCCTTAAATTAAAAACGATTAAGAAATAGCAAGAATACCCCAAGCCATGTAAGGACTAGAAAACCTCCTAAAAATAATACCGAAGTAAATGTACCTTTTAATGAAGTGGGTTCCTTGATTTTCACTTCCGTTTTTTGATGTAATTCCGGTTTTCCCATTCCACTCATTCCTTCCATCGATTATTCACTGATTCCATAGTTCAATCATAAGCGGGTACACCTATATGAATCTGTGATAAATGTCACACCTGAAGAGGTGGTTTGTGAAGAAAGTGTGAAATGATTAAAAAATAGGCAATCGGGAGTGTTCATTCTCTTGAACTGATGCATAAGGTGTAGGAATGAAGAGGAAGGTGGCGATCAAATGGAAAAATATTATTGTAAACAATGCTGTCAAATCTTTTCTGATAAGATGATGTGTCCTCAATGCCGGGTGCCGGTCGAAGCGAAGATACACATCGAGGTCCATCATCAGCATGGGAAAAAGAATCATCGATGAGACTTTAAAAACGTGCTGTGCTAAAATAAAGAAGATTCGAATAACAGATAAGGCGGTGGGGAATTTGTTTGCTCCTTCATTTTCACTAAAAGGTAAATTGGCCGTTGTCACAGGTGCCGGCCGGGGAATTGGGCGTGCACTCAGTATTGGATTAGCGGAATCCGGATCCGATGTAGTCCTGTTATCAAGAACCAGGGATGATTTGGAAGAAACGGCGGGTGTAATCGAGAAGCTAGGGAGGAAGGCTCATATCCTCCCGACAGATGTGACATCACGTGACGACATAAACAGGGTGATCACCTACATAGAAAACAATGGCTTGTCCATCGATATCCTGATCAATAATGCCGGGATGAATATACGTTCGGCAGCGCTTTCGGTAACGGATGATGAATGGCAGAAAATCATGAATACGAACTTGAAATCTGCCTTTATGATGAGCCAGGAAGTGGGAAGGCATATGAAAGAGAGGGGCCGGGGGAAAATCATAAACATTGCCTCCGTCGCCGGCCACGTTGCCCTCAGGACCGGGGTCGTATATGCCTCCACGAAAGCAGCCATGATTCAAATGACGAAGGTATTAGCCATGGAATGGGGAAAGTACAATATTAATGTGAACAGTATCGGTCCATGGTATTTCAAGACACCATTAACAAAAGAACTTCTGCAAAATGAAGAGTATGTAAATGATATACTGTCAGTGACTCCTTTGAAAAGGATCGGTGAGCTCGAGGAATTGGTGGGCCCGGCGGTATTCCTTTCATCGGATGCCTCAAACTATATTACCGGACAAACCCTTTATGTAGACGGTGGGATGACGATCAACGGTTTTTGAAATCTTTCAGGATAAAAGGCTAACCTCTCTCTCAAGGTTAGCCTTTTATCTTTTTGCTATTCAATCATTAGTATCACTAAAAAATCGCCAACATTTTCAATGGAAATCGGCAGTTTCAAAGCTTTGTCAAAGCCATACATCTTTGATTGCCCCACAATGACGGTCGGGGGTGTAATA